>CACZUX010000006.1 GCA_902784475.1 uncultured Bacteroidales bacterium
CCACAAAAAAACCTCGCTTTCGGGCCAAAATGACATCAATAGAGCAAGTCGCAGCGCAATTCTGCAAAAAGGATGCAAAAAAATGTTTGGAACGGAGGAGCATTGCGTGGACTTTTTATTTGCAAACACCACATTTTTTTGGTAAATTTGGTCAAAAAAGGCTATGATATACGGATACATCAGAGTGAGCACCGACAAGCAAACGGTAGAGAACCAGCGCTTTGAGATCAAGCGCTTCTGCGAACAGGAGATGATGCACATCGACGGATGGATAGAAGAGAGCGTCAGCGGCACACGCAACTATCGCGACCGGCGGCTCGGCACGCTGCTCGGACGAGTGAAAAGCGGCGATTTCATCGTCTGTTCCGAACTCTCGCGTCTGGGGCGTTCGCTCTTCATGATTATGGAGATACTGAGTCTCTGCATGAAGAAGGAATGCCGCGTGTGGACCGTGAAGGACGGATATCGTCTGGGCGACGACATACAGAGCAAGGTGCTGGCCTTTGCCTTCGGGCTGTCGGCGGAGATTGAGCGCAACCTCATCTCGCAGCGCACCAAAGAGGCATTGGCGCGCAAGAAGGCCGAAGGGGTGCGGCTGGGACGCATCAGGGGCAGCAAGAACCGCCGCCACAAGATGACGGGCAAGGAGCAGTTGGCGCGTGACCTCTTTGCACGGGGTGTGAGTGTGTGCGCCGCAGCGCGTCAGCTGAAGGTGGGGCGCAACACGCTCTACCGATGGATGGCGGAGGAGAGGAAGAGATTGAGAGAAGCTACTGTTTCAGAGTAGAAATTCATCCGCATTCTTTGGGGTGATGACTTGGAAACTGGCTTCAGGATAGGCTTTGGCAAAAGACTCCGGCACGCGACAGGCGGCTTTCTTGTCATTCCACTTGAATTCATACGCACAAAGGCGGCCGTTTTCTTCCTCCAGATAGTCAATCTCCTTTTGCTGCTGGGTTCGCCAAAACCAGTACTGAGCCAGCCGGTCATCATAAGAAAGACGTTTCAGACGTTCGGATATCACATAGTTTTCCCACAAAGCTCCCGTGTCAGCCCTGTTCTCCGTTTGGGCGAGATTGCCGATAATTGCATTGCGTACACCTAAATCCCAAAAGTATATCTTACGGCTGGACTTCAGCTCGTTACGCAGGTTGCGCGAGAAACTGTTCAACCGGAAGATGATGAACGACTTCTCCAGAATATCTACGTAGCGTTCAACGGTTTTGGAATCTAATCCAACCAATTGTCCAACCTCATTGTAACTGACCTGGCTGCCAATCTGAAAAGCAAGTGCCTTCAACAAGCGGACAAGTTTGTCGGGCTTGTTAATACCCTCGATAGCCAGAATGTCTTTATACAGGAAGCTATTAGACAGCTCTTTGAGTATGACTGCTTCGTTGCCAGGATTGCTGACCACCTCTGGATAGTAGCCATAGACCATACGATGTGGAATTAGGCGCAACTCATCCAAAAGGCTCGCATGAGCAACCATTTCTCCAAAGGAGAGAGGAAACATTTGGAACTCCCGTTTGCGCCCCATCAACGAATCATTGACTTTGGAGGCCAACAAAAAAGAACTGCTCCCTGTGGCCACCACCTGCACTTCTTTGATTTGATCGGTAATCAGTTTCAACCGCAGTCCAATATCAGGGATACGTTGGGCCTCATCAATAATTAGCGTCTTACTGCTTCCAAGCAAGGCCCTCAGTCTTGAAGATGTCATTTGAGCAAAAAGTTCCTGGACATCCATGTCGTCTCCGTTCATCCAAAGAACGTCCTCCTGTGGTCGAAACAATGACTCCAAGAGTGTGGACTTACCTACCTGTCTGGCGCCCATAACAACTATCGCCTTGCCGTTTCCCAAAAGTTCAGGAATCTTGTCCTCTAATACTCTGTGAACCATGTCTGCCTTGTTTTAATATTAATTCGAGGACAAAAGTAGAAAAAAACAACCAATTTTCCAAAAATCTTATAAGAAAATCGGATTTAAATCCAAAAAACTTAAAGTTATTCGGGAAACGAATCCAAAAATCTTAATTTAAACATTGATGAACTTCCCAAGGAGCGCCACTCATCGCTGCTACGCTATACCCAAGCCCTAACCAAGGACTACCCAAGGACTAGCCATACCCTAAGCAAGCCCATGGAGCTGGCTAGGAGCTGGCTAGAAGCTGACTAGGAGCTGGCTAGGAGCTTGCTAGAGCGAAGGAAGGAGGAGGGTGAGAGGAACTTTCAGGCAAAATATTTGGAGGATAAATAATTTTATCGTACTTTTGCAGTAGGAAAGGAGAAAAACATATGTGTGTGATAGAAAAAAGTCCGCGGAGTATCACTGTTCGTATGAGCCATCGACGCTGGAACAGAATGCTTGAACTGGAACAGGCTTATCGTTTGGCCCGCACCATTAAGCGCGTGTGATTATTCGTGCGCGTATTGTAGAGGACGAGTTGCAATTGATATACATCTACGACAAAGCTGACATCGGCAACATTGCGGATAGTTTCCTGCGCGATATTTTGAAGCGCATGGAATAGCCTTCCTGATTCTTCTGTAAAGATTTTTACCTGATCTTGCCCCGTTTAACGACGGGGCTTTTTGTGTTCCGTTCTATCGGCCGATAGAACGGATTTTTGGAGGACTTGCCGATAAGAAAAACGTGTGATAACTAATACTTATATTTACCTAACTTAAATTATTTAACTATGAAGAAAAAACTATTTCTTTTGTTGTGCGCACTGCTGACAACAGTCGGGATGTGGGCACAAAAGGACATTACGTCGACGTACATCACTAATGCCACGCTAAAGGATGGCTACAACACAGGATGGACAGCCTCGAACTTTAATGCTGGTCCCACTCAGGGAAACAACACCGAAGGCTATGCTGTTGAATCTTACGCAGGTTGGGGCTCTGTTGAAAGACCCTCATTTAGTATGAAGCAGACCATTACATTACCCAAAGGCCACTATAGACTGGTTAACTATTCGTTCTATAGGTATGGAGAAGCTTATAATACAGACGCTTCAAAATCAGAAGCATATCTATGCGCAGGAGAGACTAAGGTTAAGATTGTTACTTTGGGCAGCATAGCAAACCAGGCTGCTTATGCTAACGCTATGGATGAGGCGGCTAACCGTTTCGAAACCAAGATGTATCGCAATGTTGTTGAATTTGATATCGATGCGGACGATACAGAAATTAGTGTTGGTGTTGAAGGTACTCACAGCATAGCAAAGTCTTGGTTCATCTGTGGTATGTTTGAACTCTTTGACCTTAATGATGTCGCTTCGGTAAGTTCTCCCACGGATATGACATATGCTATTACTAATCCTGGATTTGAGTATCTTAATTTAACCGGATGGACAAACAATGGTTTTTCATATGTTGATAACAATGACAACATTGGAGGAAAATCAGGTAAGGCATATATTGAATATTACAAATGGGGAGGACTTGAAAACAACAAGTCCATTTCCCAAACACTTACGGGTCTGGATGAAGGTCTGTACGAGGTTACTGTCTATGGTCATCAGCAGCAAGGAACGCCTAACGACGGCGTAAAACTCTATGCCAACGATGACTTCACCTATATCGGTTCAACTACGCAGGACTACTCTGTGCGAACTACCGTGGACGACGGTCAACTTACCATCATGATTAAGACAGAAGGCAGTACAGCCAACTGGACCGCTTTCGACAAGTTTCGCTTGAAATTCTATGGCGATCCATTGGAGGCATATAGGGAACTGTTGGCAAATGCTGTTACTGCAGCTCAAGCTCTTGTTGACGGCAATACAATTCCCAATGCAGCAGAGACGGCATTGCAGACCGTTATCAATGACAACGACAACGATCCTGAGACATTCACCACAATAGATGAATTTACTACAGCAATTAGTAATATAGAAACAGCCTATAACACCTATAAGGCACTTGAAACTCCATATGCTGCTTGGCAAACAGTAAAGGATTTGGCAGATGATATTGCTGATTTGGCATACGTAGAGACTGTATCTGGCAGTCACACTACATTTACAGATGCTATTTCAGCTCAGAATACTGCTGCGGAAGCATCTACGACAGCAGGAGACCTAAATACCGCTTCTACAACCTTGAAGACAGCTATTAAGACATACATGAGTGGCGCGACACTTACATTCGTTAGTGAACTCGACTTTACTTGTATGATTGAAAACCCAAGTTTCGAAACAGGAGACTTCACTGGTTGGACAAATACAGGTATGGCATTACAAGATAATGCTTCATTTGGTAAGACTGGTACATACTATGCAGAAAAGTGGGAGCCTAACGGCACGTTTGGTGTTAGTCAGATAATCGCAAGTCTGCCTGCTGGTTCATATAGCATATCCGCACATGCAAAGGCACGTACAGTATCATCTGCAAAGGTATATGCAGGAAGCAAAGAAACTGCTGTAACGATTTCTGACTCTGAAGCTGATTATGATGTTGAATTCGTTAGTACGGGAAGCGATGTAGAATTTGGTTTCGAAGGTGAAGGTAACGGTACTGGTGCAAGTTGGCTTTGCGTTGACAACTTTACTTTGACATTCCAGGGTTATGCTGCTACAGCAGAGGAGAAAGCAGCTTTGGCTGATGCCATTGACGATGTTGAAGACAATGTTGCCGGCTTCGAAACCGGTGAGTTCGCTCCCTACAACAACATTGATGCATTTGCCGCTTTGGCTGCTGCACAGGCTATCGATCCCGAAACTGCTTCCAGTGAGGCTGTCGTCGCTGCTACTACTGCTTTGACTGGTACTTCCTGGACAGCCAATGTTGCTGAGGTGAATGCTGTTTATGACGGCACATTCGCAGCAGCTACTAACAACGGAGCACCTGCAGGATGGACAATGAGCAACAACACGTTGGGTGGCGATTACCATTCACGTGCGTTTGTTGGTGATGCTCGTCTATCTGAGTTTAACGGAACCAACTCTGGTTTCTTCCAGCGTTATGATGGCACCAATAGTAGCCGAGGTTCACAATATTACTATGGTAACACCGCAGGATACACCATGCCACTTAAGGCTGCAACAACTTACCGTGTTACCGCCGATTTCACTAACTGGGGCACAACTAATGAGAAACCACTGACACTGAATGTGGATGGTCCGAATAGCTTCAATGCTTATCAGGATAAAACGTCAACAAAGAATGCTGATACCGGATCTGATACGCCAGACAAATTTGATATTATCTTCACTACCACCGATGCCGGCAATTATACTATTCGATTCCAAGTAAAGGGTAGTGACGATAACGCACATAATGTTATAGTATCAAATATCGAGCTGAAGAAGATGCCTGCTCAGTCCAAGACTATCTCTGCTGCCGGATGGGCAACATACTGTTCTCCCTATGCTCTTGACCTTGAGCACGCCACCGGCCTGACGGATGCATATATCGTGACTGGCGGTGCTGCCGGCGTGCTGACGAAGACTTCCGTAAAGGGTGGCACAGTTCCCGCTAACACCGGTCTGCTGCTGAAGGGCGATGAAGGAACAGCAACGATTCCCGTCGTAGCAAGCAGCTCCACCAATGTTGAAGCCAACAAGCTGGTAGGTGTAAATGCTGCCACTGAGATTGCTGCAAATGCCGGCTATGTACTGATGGGTTCGCCCTCTCTCGGCTTCTATCAGAATGCAAACAAATTCACCGTAGGTGCTAATACCGCTTACTTGCCCAGTAATTTCGATGGATCTGGTGCTCGCGACTTCTTCAGACTTGAAGATGATTTCACCGGCATCAACGCTGTTGAGGCTGCAGAAGTTAAGGCAGAAGGCCTGAAGGATGGCAAGTTCCTCGAGAACGGCAAGATCATCATCGTGAAGAACGGCGTGAAGTACAGTGCTAACGGCCAAATCCTGAAGTAATATATATAAGGTAACACTCCCTCCCGGGTTTCGGCCCGGGAGGACATAAAACGGAAATACAATGAAAAAGACATATATTGAACCTAAAAACACGGTCGTTAGCATCAATCTGGAGACGTTGATTGCTCAGTCTCCTCTATATGGAGGCTCGACAAATGCAAACAGCGGAAACCTTTCCCGTGAGGTAGTCCAGGAAAATATCGAAGCTCCTGACGCTTGGGAAGAATGGTAATTATCTAATTGATAATTGACAATTGACAATTGATAATTAGAAAATAGTAAATCAAGGAAAGGCGGAGTGGCAGCAATGTCGCTCCGCCGTTTTTAGTTTACGATTAAGCAGTTGAGAACTACGTGTGAGCCTGGCGTGAAAAGAAGGATTCAACGGCGAAAAGAGGAATGTTCTCCATCCAGCCCTGATCCGTATATGACTTCATGCTGCACCGTACGCCCAGAAGCAACAGCTGCTTGTGGTCAGCATTGATAAAGAAGGAAAGGGACTTCGACTTGACATTCTCTTCCGCTTTGACCTCCACCGGAATAATACGCCGGGGCGTCTGCACCAGAAAATCTATCTCCTGCGTAGATTTCTCCTTACTGAAATAATACACAGAAAGGTCTCGTTGGGGCACCAGCTGCTGTAGGACGTAATTCTCTGTGAAGGCCCCCTTGAACTCACGAAACAGGTTGTCGCCGAGGAGCATCTCACGAGGCTCCGTCTCAGACATCGCCGCCAAAAGGCCGCAATCGTTCATGTAGATCTTAAAAGCAGAGGAGTCTGCATAGAACTTCAACGGACGAGCGGGACTGGCAGTGCGTTCGACCTTATATATCAAGCCGGCATCCACCAGCCATTGTATGGCCATCCCATATTCACGGGCTCTGGCTCCGGGAGCAATATTCTTATAGACAAACTTCTTGTTTTCCTTGGCAAGTTGAGAGGGAACGGACCTCCATACGGCATGGATGCGTTGCGCCTCTGTTGCGGTGTGCTTGGACATGTCGTTCATATAAGAATCAATGATTTCCTGCTGAATGGCACGCGTCTTATACACATCTTTTGTCGTGAGGTAACAGACAACAACCTCTGGCATTCCGCCGACGAAATAGTATTGCCTCAGGAGATCAGTGAGATGGGGGATGAAGCCTTCCAACAGCGGCCAGTCCCCTCTCTCGATGGCTTGAAGAAGAGGCTCTTCGCCGGAGGCAAGCATGAACTCGGAAAATGTCATCGGGTACATGCGAAGCGTGTTGACCTTGCCGACGGGATAGGATTCGTTGTGGCGCAGCGTAATGCCCAAAAGCGAGCCCGCTACAGCAACATGAATGTCACGGGCATCCTCGCAGAAGTATTTGAGAGAGGTGACGCCGTTAGGCACCTCCTGAATCTCATCGAAAACGAGCAGCGTCTCCCCCGGCGTTATCGTTGTCTTATAGTAAATGGAAATGCTGGAAATGATGCGCTGAATGTCAAAATCGCGCTCAAAAAGGCTTTCGGCAAACGGATTGTGATGGCAATTGATGTAAACCATATTGCGATACTCCTTTTCGCCGAATTTCTTGAGGATGTAGGTCTTCCCCACCTGTCGCGCTCCGAGAAGAATGAGAGGCTTCCTGTCTGCAGATTCTTTCCAGGCCAACAGGTCATCATAAATGTGTCTGTGCATCTCCATAGGCGTAATGCTCTTTGTTTGTCAGTGCAAAAGTAGCCAAAAAAGTGTAGACAAGTGCATTTTCACCCAAATAAAGCGGGAGAATAATGCCGTTTTTCACATTTTTCGGGGGAATATTACGTCTTATTTACACATTTTTCTGGGAAATATTGCACCATTCTTACACATTTTTCGAGGTAATGTCGTCTCTTCACTGACTATACCGGCGGAGTGGCAGCAATGTCGCTCCGCTTTTTTCGAAAAAATTTCAAAATCTGCATCTTTTGAAAAACCACAAGAAAAAATGAAAAAATGTCAAGGGTTGCACAATATCTCGTGTTTCTTTGACGTTTATGAAATAGTATAGTTGATTAGTTAACGTAGTTAAGAGCGAAGTGGCTTGGGAAAGTAGCTTCGCTCATTTTTTATATCTGTCTGACAATCATCTGCTAAGATTCCTCCTCGCGACCGTCGTTGGTCTTCAACGCCGCAAAGGGTGCAAACTGCGCCGCACGCGCCTCCATCGACATGCGGGGGTGCTTCTGAGACACATGGTGGGGCAAATGGATGATGTCGTCGTAGGTGTCGCTCATGCCTTGTGTCCTCCTATCTGTCCATTGCGTTCTACCGCCGTAGCGCCCTCCTCGAAATTCAAACCCTTCAACAGCGCATTGGGGCCGAAACGCTTCCTGATGGCCAAGCGCGCCTCCTCCAGCCTGCGCGCCTTGCGGCGACGCTCCTCATCAAGCTCCCGCTGCTGACGCTCCGCCTCGTAGTCGGTGAAGAGGTCGAGCTGCTGCGGTGCCTTGGGCTGCTCCGCCACAAGATCCTCCGACACCACACGGGCCACCGTGAGATTGAGGCGGCGGATGAGCAGATCGGGGTTCACAATGCGGTCGTAGAGTGCCATCGTGGCACCGATGATGTCGCCAGGCAACGATGTGGGGCGCTCCAGCGAGGCAGTGCCGTGGGCATGCTTCGGCACGGGGCGTCCGTACCAGTCGTTGGTCACCTCGCCGGTGTATCGCTCGCGAATCTCCGGGCGCTCCAGGTTCTCGCGGTCGTAATTGACAGTCAGGATGACCTGGCTCGTCACCATGCGGCGCCCCAGAAGGCTCAGCGCCATGCCGTCAGCCATCTCCTGCACGACGACACGAGCCTTGCGGGCATCGTAGGCGCAGGAGAGCACCTGACCGCTGCTGAAGGAGTTCGTCTCGGGGCGATAAGCCTTCACTTGGGCAATGGTGCAAGGCTCCCAGCCCCAGGCGTGGTCGATGAGCAGTTCGGCATTCACACCGAAGAGGCGGTAGAGCAGGTCCTCGTTATTGATCGAACAGCGCGCCACCTTGCCCATCGTGTCGATGCCGTGGGCCTGAAGCTTCTGCGCAATGCCGCGCCCCACACGCCAGAAAGCGGTCAGAGGGCGATGGTCCCACAAGAGGCGCCGGTAGCTCATCTCGTCGAGCTCGGCAATGCGCACGCCGTCGGCATCGGGCTGCGTCTTCTTGGCCATGATGTCCATCGCCACCTTGGCGAGATAGAGGTTGGTGCCGATGCCGGCAGTGGCGGTGATGCCCGTCTCGCGAAGCACTTCGCGGATCATCTTCATCGCCATCTCATGGGGCGTGAGGCGGTTGAAGCGCAGATAGGCAGTGACGTCCATGAAGACTTCATCGACGGAATAGGGATGGATGTCCTCGGGCGCCACATGGCGCAGGTAGATGCGGTAGATCTGCTGACTCACCTCCACATAGCGCGCCATGCGCGGCGGCGCCACGATATAGTTCAGCTTGAGATCAGGGCGGGCCTGCAACTCGGTGTCGTCGGACGAAGAGCCTGTGAAGCAACCTGTGGGTACACGGCGACGGCGCTCCTCGTTGACCTCCCTGACGCGCTCCACGACCTCGAAGAGGCGGGCACGTCCACTGATGCCGTGCTGCTTCAGCGAAGGGGTGACGGCCAGGCAGATGGTCTTCTCCGTGCGGCTCAGATCGGCCACGACGAGGTTGGTGGTGAGAGGATTGAGCCCGCGGTCCACACACTCCACAGAGGCGTAGAACGACTTAAGGTCGATGGCGATATAGGCTCTCTCCTTCTCCTCCATAGCGGCAGGCTGTTATCAGTCCGGTATCTGACATTCTCCCGTCACCAGGTTGAGGCGAAAGCGCTCACAGTAGTGGAAGCGACACTCAGTGCCCTCGAAGGTGATGGGGAAGATGATGATCTTGGAATTGGGGAGGTCGGGGTCCATCCAGCGATCGCCCACATAGAGATAGGTGGTCTGCTTCGTGCCTTTTATCGTGAGCACGGCGGCAGCCTGCGTTCTAAAGGCGACGGCGTCGCCGATGTTCTCCAGCGGCGTCCAACCCGAGGTGAGGCTGTCGGAATGGGATATCTTGCACTGGTTGGGGCGCCAGCCCGTACAAGCCGAAGAGAGCATGAAGTAGCGGCCGTCCACACGCACAATGGCCGGCGCCTCACGGCTCTTGCCGGGAAAGAGTTGCGTGTGCTCCGTGACGGAGAGCAGGTCGTCGGAGAGGCGGAAGAGGCCCAGGTCCTGATTCTCCTCGGTGGTGGAGATGAACCAGGCCGTACCGTCGTCATCGGTGAAGACGTTGCAGTCGCGGCTCTTGATGCCGAGAGGACGTCCGCTCCAGACCTTACGGTAGGGGCCCCGCACGCTGTCGGCCACAAAGCAGGCGGCCTCGGAGGCGCCGTAGTTGTGCGACTCCCAATGACACCAGACGACGTATTTGCCCGTCTTCTCCGAGTAGAGCAGCTTGGCGCGCTCGATCATGCGGCGGCGTCCGAGTTCGGGGTCGGTGACGCCGTTTTCGATGATTTTACCGAGGAAAGTCCAATGCACCAAGTCTCGTGAAGAGTAGAGATTCACGCCGGGACGGAAGGCGCGGCCGCGATCCTCGCCGCACATATACCACACACCGTCGCGATAGAGGAAACCGGGCGCGTGGGCCTGCACGGTGTTGCCGTCGGTGTCCTGCCAGAGCGTGCCGTTGACGATGTCCACCCACTCTCCCTCCGCATGCACCGGGAGCCACAGGGCCAAAGCCGCAAGGAGGGCTGTAAGAGTCATTTTCATAGTTGTTACGTTTGATGTTGTTTGTGTCGATTTGCCCCACGAAGATACGCACTTTTTGTCAACAATCCGTCCCATTTAACACTTGTTAATGACAAAATCGGCGCTATCGCTCCCCTTTTTGCCGTTTTTACGCTACCTTTGCAGGAAAACCGAAAACAGAGAGACTCAATATGTGGTGGCGCTCCGTCATATTTCATGCCGTGACCTCCGGAATCATCCTCACGGTGGCCGTGCATTGCATCTGGATTGTGTCGTGGATCATCGGCAAGCTGGCAGGATGGCGCATACACTATGCACCTTTCGGATGGACGGCGCTGGCACTGGTGCTCTTCTTCTGGGCCCTCTTCGCCTATGGCCACTATTTCGGCCGCTACCGCTATGAGGTGAACCGCATCAGCTTCAGCCACAGAGCACTGCCCCGGGCCTTCTCCGGGATGCGCATCGTCCACATCTCCGACCTCCACGTGGACTCCTACCTCGACCGCCCCGAAGCGCTCGACCGCATCATTGACGCCGTTAACGCCGAAGAGGCCGACATCATCTGCTTCACGGGCGACCTCACCACGGGGCCGTTCCACGAAATAGAACCCTTCATCCCCACCCTGCGCCGCCTGAAGGCCAAAGAGGGTGTGGTGAGCATCATGGGCAACCACGACTTCTTCATCTACAGCCCCGAATACCACAACGACGAGGAGCGCTCCGCTGCTGCCGACCGGCTGACACGTCTGGAGGAAGACTGCCTGGGCTGGCGCGTCGTGCGCAACAGCAGCATCATGCTCCGCAGGGACGGCGACAGCATCGCCGTGGCCGGTGTGGACAACATCAACGGAGGAGAGGGATTTGCCACCATACAGAAAGGCGATCTCGCCCGCGCCACCGAGGGGCTGAAGGGTGTGTTCACCGTGATGATGACCCACGATCCGAGTCACTGGCGCGCCGAAGTGCTGCCCCGCAGCGAAGCGCAGCTGACGCTCTCGGGCCACACACATGCGGCCCAGTTCCGCATCCTGGGATGGTCGTTGTCCAATCTGTTTTTCAGCGAATGCGACGGGCGCTACGACGAAGGCGAGCGCACGCTCTACGTCAACGCCGGCATCGGATGCACGGCGCCGTTTCGCATAGACTGCCCCTCGGAGATCACCGTCATCACACTCACGGCTCCCTGACGAGCTCGAAGTCGCAGGCGGAGAACCACGTCAGCTTGCTCGAGGCGTGGCGCGTCAGGCGCGGATCGGTGGTGATGCCGTAGTAGATGGTCTGACCGGCTTTCAGCGGGATGTTTTGCACCGTGCGCAACGACCAGCCCTTGGCGTCGCCCTCCCAATCGGGCATCGTGCCGCCCTCACGTCCGAGCGCCCTCACGGGGACCGTCTTTTCGAAAACCGGTCGCTCATCGGGATGGCGGGCAGAAGACCCGATACGCACATAAAGGTAAGCCCCCGGAGCGTCGGCTCTGGTTGCCGCCTTCAGTGTGTAGATGCCGCCCTCCAAAGTGCTGTCGCAGAGCTCGGCGGTGTAGAGGAGCCGCTTGCCCTCTTTGGCGTGGCCCTCCAGATAAGCGTAGTCCTGCGTGCCGTCGTAGTATTCGCCGGAAGCCACGGCGCCATCGCCGTTGTTGACGATGAGCTGCCAATCCCAGCTCTTGAGGTATTCGTCCGCCGTCATCTGATCATCGGCGTTGTCCTGTTCGCTCCATTCCACCGACTGTATGGGCAATGAGGATATCCACTGCTTCACACTCTTGCCCATGGCCAGACACCAGGTGGTGGCCAAAGCAATCAGGGGAATCAGCACCAGGACCGCAATCCACCACTTCAGGCCCTGGCGCTCGCCCCGGGTCCAACGGGCAACCACCACGACGAGTAGCACCAACATCACAGCCGCACCGATAAAATATATCCACAGCATGACGCCGGCGGGCTCCAGCATACGGGACATCGTCTCCAGCGTGGTGTCCATCAGACCGTGCAGCCCGAATCCCACGAGACCCAGCATCATCGCCGCCAACAACAGCAGCGGCAGCAGGACAATCGCCAGCGGCACCAGCAACAGGGCGAAGAAAATCGCCTTCAGACAGCCGTTGCCGCTCTGAGGCGTCACACTCCTGTCCACAGGCACCACAATCCACATCACCACATAGACAATCAGCACCGGCACATTGGCAAAGAGCGCCAACAGCACGGCACCGATGCGCCAAAGCGTGGGATCTCCGCCCACATAACGGGACAGTCCGGAGCACACGCCACCCAGGACACTGTTGGATGTGTCACGCATGAGGCGTTTCCCTTCAAAACGGTTCGTCATACAGTCTGTTTTTTTCGGTTTTCGTGACAAATGTACAAATTATTTATGAGAAAAGAGAGCGTCACAGAGGATTTTAAGATTATTTTTGTATCTTTGTTTTTTGTAAGAAAGAAAAAGACAGATATGAAATACTTTGCACAAGCTTTTCGTGCGTGGAACAGCACCACACTCGTGTTCCGAATCTTCATCGGCCTGGTCATCGGCGCCATACTTGGTATGGTCGTGCCCGAGTGGACCGGCATCGCCATCCTCGGGCAGGTGTTCGTGAGTGCGCTGAAAGCCGTCGCTCCGGTGCTGGTGGCCGTCCTGGTGACGGCGAGCATCGCCAAAGCCGGCAGTGGAATAGGTCCGCGATTCCGCACGGTGATGGCATGCTATCTTATCAGCACCTTCGTGGCCACACTGTGCGCCGTGATCGGCAGCTTCCTCTTCCCCGTCGACATGCAGTTCGCCGACATGGCCGCCGCCACCGCACCGAGCGCATTGACTGACGTATTCAACAATCTGCTGACCAACATGGTGGCCAATCCCCTAATCTCCGTCTCCTCAGCCAACTACATCGGCATACTCTGTTGGGCCATCCTGCTGGGCTTCGCACTGAAAAGACACGGACGAGTGAATACAATCAACGTGGTGAGCGACTTTGCCGAGAGCGTCTCCCGCATCGTGAAATGGGTGATTCAAACTGCGCCTTTCGGCATCATGGGTTTGGTGTTCGCCACCGTGTCGGAGGGCGGGTTGGAAGTGTTCACCGTTTACGGAAAACTGGTGTTGCTGCTGGTGGGCTGTATGTTGGTGAACGCTTTCGTGTTCAATCCTCTTCTGGCGTACATGATGACCAAGAAGAATCCATACCCCCTGCTCATAAGATGTCTGAGGGAGAGCGGAATCAACGCCTTCTTCACCCGCTCGTCGGCTGCCAACATTCCCATCAACCTGAACCTTTGCCGCAAGCTGGGGCTCGACGAAGAATTCTACTCCGTGAGCATCCCTCTGGGCGCCACCATCAACATGGACGGCGCTGCCGTGACCATCACGGTGATGACGCTGGCTGTGGCCCACACCATGGGCATTGAAGTCACCTTCACAACGGCACTCTTCCTGGGCATTATCGCTACGCTTGGCGCCTGCGGCGCTTCGGGTGTGGCCGGCGGTTCGCTGCTGCTGATCCCGATGGCCTGCTCGTTTCTGGGTATCGGCAACGATGTGGCCATGCAGGCCGTTGCCGTAGGCTTCATCATCAGCGTCGTGCAGGACAGCGTGGAGACGGCGCTCAACTCCAGCGGCGACGTGTTCTTCACCGCCACAGCCGAGTATTACGACCAAAAGAGACTGGAAAAGGAAACGGGAAAGGCTTCAGGAGAATAAGTCGCCCTGAAGCGGATTGCCGTATTTGCTGCCCATCGTGCGTCCCAGGTGTGAGTAGGCCAACTCCGTCACCTCGCGCCCGCGCGGCGTGCGCTTAATAAATCCTTCTTTAATAAGGAAAGGCTCGTAGACCTCTTCCACCGTGCCGGGATCCTCACCCACGGCGGTGGCAATGGTGCCAATGCCCACAGGACCTCCCTTGAACTTGTCGATGATAGCCGTCAGAATCTTGTTGTCAATCTCGTCCAGACCATAGCGGTCGATGTTGAGGGCCTCCAAGGCCACACGGGCAATATGGATGTCGATGGTGCCGTCGCCCTTCACCTGAGCGAAGTCGCGCACACGGCGCAGCAGGGCGTTGGCAATACGCGGCGTGCCGCGACTGCGACTGGCAATCTCGCCGGCAGCCTCCTCATCGATGGAGAGGCCCAAGATGGTGGCCGAGCGGATGATGATGCGCTGCAGCGTCTCGCTGTCGTAGTACTCCAAATGGAGGTTGATGCCGAAGCGCGCCCTCAAAGGCGCCGTCAAGAGGCCGCTGCGCGTGGTGGCGCCGACCAGCGTGAAGGGCGCCAGGTCAATCTGAATGCTGCGGGCCGAAGGACCCTTGTCGAGCATGATGTCGATGCGATAGTCCTCCATTGCCGAATACAAATACTCCTCCACCACGGGCGAGAGGCGATGTATCTCATCGATGAAGAGCACATCGTTCTCCTCCAGCGAAGTGAGGATGCCGGCCAGATCGCCGGGCTTGTCGAGCACGGGGCCGGAAGTCAGCTTAAAGCCGACGCCCAACTCGTTGGCAATGATGTTGGAAAGCGTGGTCTTGCCCAATCCCGGAGGGCCGTGAAGCAACGTGTGGTCGAGCGGTTCGCCACGGAACTTGGCTGCCTCGACGAAGATGCGCAGATTCTCCACCACCTTCGCCTGACCGCTGAAGTCGTCGAAGGAAAGGGGACGAAGGGCGTTTTCAAAGTCCTTCTCTTTCTGCTGGCCACTCTGGTGGATGTCAAATTCCATATAATCTCCGGACAGGGGCTGAGTTACTCGTCTTCAGTGATGGCGTCCATAACACGGTGGAATTTATCGGCCACACTGTTGGCATAGTAATAAAAATCCGACGCAGCAAAGAGATAGACTGCAATGCAAAAGACGAGCCACGCCAAAAGAATAATGCACCAAACACTCATAGTTCTTGACTTTTCAGGCGCAAAGATACGAAAAAAGTTTGAATGAGGCGGTATTTCCCCATCATTTTTTTCCGGCGCAGGGATTTATCACCCCGGACCTCATGCACGAATCAGTCGTCGAGCATCACGAAAGAAGCCCAAAAAACAGGGGAGCTGTATTCCGGAGTGTTACGCACAGCCTCCTGGGCAGTGCGAAACGCCTGACGGCGCGTCTGACCGGAAGCCAGGGCGGAATAGAACTGCGTCATCATCAACTGGGTGGCTCCGTCGCTGACGCTCCACAAACTCATCAGAAGCGTGCGCGCACCGGCCTTCTTGAAACCACGCTGCAAACCGAACACACCGTCTTCCTTCAGCTCTCCCAAACCCGTCTGGCAGGCAGAAAGCACAGCGAGATCGAGACCGCGGAAATCAAGCTTGGCAATCTCGCGCGCCGTGAGCACACCGTTTTCAACGCCAGAGGTCATCTTTTTGCCCGTGATGGCATTATTGGCACCCGCCAAAAGAAGGCCGGAATAGCAGAGGCTGTTGTCTGCCTGAGCAGACTCATCGCCGCTCACTTCAAGATAACTCATCGTGACACTGTTGCCCCGTACCGCATCCTCACTGAGCGAGAAGCCGTGCGTGGCAATATGGAGGAGCGATACGCCCTTGCCGCTAAGCGATTTAAAAGCCTCCTCCGTGCCGTAAGCACCATCGTACTTCTGGGTCTCCACACCGTGCATGAGGAGAGTTTCACAAATCTTATCTGCCTCAACAGCGGTGCCGGGGAGATAGCCCACCTCACGCTGTCCGTCGCGCAGGAATCCTTCCATAGTGCGCGTTTCGGCCAGGGCCCAATCTTCCACGTCGTCATTAATGTTGGCCAAGAACTCGTCCGCCTTCATGTATATCTCCTCATGCTCCTTGTTGGCCGCCTGTATCTCTGCTTGGGTTGCATTGTAGCGGATGCCGCCAAAGACTGCAGCCATGTTGACAGATGAAGCCACGCGCTCGCGCTGTGTCAGCAGTTTGGTGGAGGATACACGGGGCGTTGGTCATACTGCAAATATTCGATACCCCACTGATAGAAGAGTCCGGAGGGCGCAAACCAGATGTTGCTGATGCCGTCCAAATAGGGAATGAGGCGACCCCAAACAAACTGCCCCACCTGAGTCGACTCAAACACGGCATTGATGCTTTCGGGCTTAGTAAGCGCCTGCGTAAGCGGCAGCCCGTTGAAACGCAGGCGGTCAAGCTCATTCTCGCTGAAAAGACGTATCAATGAAGGGGCCGCTGCGTCCGAACGGGCAAGAAGTGCCCAATAAGTACGCCCGTCTTCAGGAGTGTCAAGGTCGAAGAATTCGATTGCAGCATCGTTATTGCCAAGCGCTTTAACCACCTGGCCGAAATCAATGCTCATGGCCTCGGTGAAGTCGCCGAATTCCTTACTGCCGCGCACTAATTCGCGCTCCAGACGACTGGCACTGCTCTGCAGAGACGGTAAACGGTTGCGCGTCTCCTCAGAAGGATTACGCCAAGCCTGCTCGATCTCCTGGCGAATGGCCACGAGACGATCGTACTTATCACGCAAATCCGCGCTCGCCGTGCGGGCAAGCAGATTGCGGAAATCCACTTCGGAATTAAGCAGGAGTCCCTTGGTGAAAAGCAGACTGTTGTAAGCGTCAACAAGCGCAGAGTCAACATTCTCCATCAAACAGGCCATTGCCGGCGCTGCGCGGAAAATATAGTTCTTTGTGCCCCAATAGAGCTCACGGCCACGCGTCGTGAGGTGGGAGAAGTTGCTTCTCACGTTTTGCATCTGCATGGACAAAGCCTGGTGGAAAAGGCTCTGCGCTTCATACTTCTTGCCCATACGGAGATAAAGGTTGGACATATTGAAGAGCAAAGTGACATTGTCCGGATGCATGTCGCCCAAAATACGCCGTTGTATGGTGTCGGCACGCTCGTAAAGCGCCGCTGCCCGCTCAAGGCTGTCGCGCTTCACCTCATAGAGCGCCTGGTTGGTGAGCATCTTGGCGAAAAAAGAGCTGCCGACATTGCCGGTCTTCTCAAATCTCTCCACCGCCTCGCGGGAGGTGTTGAGGGCCTCCTCGTAAGCTCCGTTCGCGTAATAATATATGGAAAGGCTGTTGAGCGCCAACGCACGGGCTTCGTCATGACCGGGCACCTGCTCATAAAGACTCAGAGCCAAACGGCAACTGTCAATAGCCTCGGGAAGCATGTTCAAGTGGTAGAGATATCCGGAGATATCTTTCAGGCTGGTGGCCTCGGAGGCTACATCTTTGCGCAGGCGGAAAATCGCCAATGCCTGATTCTCGAAGGCGAGCGCCTGACGGTAGTTGCCGTTGGCCGCCATGATGGAGGCCTGCTTGCTGAGCGACTGGGCATAGCGTGCATCACCACGGTTCACCTGCTCCGACACAGTCGTCTGCAACTGCACACTGATATTGGCTGCCTGCTCAAGATTACCCGTACGGGAGTGTGCTGCAGAAATCTCACTCATGCAGTTCAGATATCCGGTGCTGCCCTTACCCTCAATCTTCTCATATATCGGAGCTGCACGCTGCCACAAAGCAATGGCCTCATCGTAGCGCTCCCTATGTTTTTCGAATGAAGCGGCGTTGGATACCAAGCGGGCAAAGTTGAGGCTTTGCGTCTCCTCATTTGTCTCGTAGATGGAGATGGCCTCGCGGGCATATTCCAAAGCCTGCTCATAGTTGCCGGCATTGGCGAGACGAACGGCCTGATTGCTGAGAATTGAAGCGTAGTGCACGGTGTTCTTCTGCAGATTTTTCATTGTCTGTAGAGACTGTTTGCCATACTTCTGCGCCTTCACCATGTCGCCGGACAAAGAATAATAAAGCACCAGATTGTTCATCGCCTGTGCATAGGCGGTACTGTTCTTGGAGAGCACCTGCACAGCCTGCTCGCCCAACTCAACGGCAAAAGCCCGGTCGCCGGGTGCATTGCGCGTGGTGTAGTAGCCGGCAAGGTTGCTTAACGTAACTCCGTAGTGGTCATGCTTCTTGCCAAGGTATTTCTCATAAATCTCAAGCGCTTCGTTACATTTGGCAATGGCTTCATCGTAGTTGCCCCGCTGATTCTCCAACGACGCCATGAGATTAAGCGTCTCTGCGACATGACTCCTGTTTAGATTGGGGGCTGTGCGACGAACTTCCGCCACACGCTCAAACTGGCGCATCGCCTCATCAAGCTTGCCCTTGCGCTGGAGTGAGAGTGCACAATGGGTGAGCGCCACTGTATATTCGTGTGTCTGACGCGATTCCTCGGTGACACACATTGAAACGTATCTTTGAAACGCCTCATCTGCCTGAGCTTGTCCTCCCCTGCGAGAAGCGCTTGCTGCCTCCTCATAGTATTTAGACAATACGTCGGCAACTTCGCTTTTGGCTTTGTAGAACGCACTTCTGGCTTTTTCGTAACGTACTGTGTTCTTCTCGTCGGGAGAAACGTTTTTCAGATAATAGTCAAAAGCATTATATGCATCTACATATCGGCGCTCCTTCAAACATTGGAAACCGGCGTCATGGCAGATTGCCACGCTGTCCACACTCTCGGCATGCGACACAATACATGTCAAAAACAACACGGTGAAAATGCCGAGGCAGCGAGAATATGGGCGAAAGAGTGTCATTTCTCAATAGACGTAGAGTCGAGCGTGTGTATGATGCTGTCAATACTGCGATAAACGGTGGCCGAGCCATCCTCGGTCTGCTCCACTCGCGACTTCTTATTTACCATTTTAGCAAGCATATATCTCATATACTGCTTTGTGACGCTCGTCACGCAAGTCTGCTCGTTGCGCTTCATGTACTTTTCCAAAGTGCCGGAATAAACGCCCTTTATCGTGTACATCTTCATCTCTTTGGGATTGAGCAGGGTCACTGATGACTTTGCTGAAACAGTCAAGATGTTGTCCTCCGTGAGCGCTTGCCCCTTTACAAGTTCTACACGTTTTTTTCCATCGTGAAGGCGCACAACGCCGTCAATACTTGACACATAATAATTTGCCGACTCCTGGCTATACATAACCGAGGATGTTAAAAGGAACACAAGAAAAAATGTTATCTGTTTCATAGTTCTATAGTTGATTGTTGCATATCTATTTTTCCAGTCGTTTTCGCCTTACTTTCGTAGCGATAAAGCGATTCCTCGGCCACATCGCGAAGGAAGCGGGGATAGGCATAGTCGCCAATCAGGTTAACCATGACAGAGTAAAGCAAACGCGCCGTGCCCAAAAGCGCCATACACAATATTGCCCATTTCACGTCGAGGTTAATGTTGTCGCGCATGTAAAGCATGAAACTTGCTCCCACAAGCACTATCACCATAGTAAAGAATATCACACTTGACGTGACGCCCATGCGACCGAGACATTTTACGCTGCCCAAACGATGGCGCACCGTCGTGTCGAAGGCATAGGCCTGTGTAATCTGCGTGAAGAGCGTCACCAAAAGTGAAAACGCCCAGATTACCCACACTGGGAGTGTCGTCGGTGCCTGGTGTTCGACCATCGTCTTCACCGTGTAGGCCAACACATACAGACCGGGAATATGGCCTAAGGGGGTATAATGCTTATCCCGCTCCTCCTGTACGGCTCCCAAGAGCACAATATGCCCTTTGATTAGGCCTGCATATTCAATAATGCTGTCATAAGGGACGACCGGAAATTTCACTGCCTGGTAATTAATGACACAGCTCATGTCATTGTCCATGGCCGGCTCAACCCCGGTATGCAGCCTCGCCACCCTTGCCGGAAGCGAGTACACCCTCCGACCTTCTGACTTACGCCGCACCCCGAAACGCCTCACGGTGCCGCCATTCACATCGCGTTCTACATTGGTAAAACCCTCGTCGACAAGGCAGGAAGTGGTAAAGAAGGAGTGATTGGTCTCGCGGAACTGCTCAGCATCATCGTTCCAGTCCTTCAGTTTGCAAGCCCACACTGTGTGCACCTTCGATTTCTTTGCGACCTCTATCAGTCGCCTATTGCCAAAGCTGTCATCGCGCTCGCCATCAAACACGATGTCAATACCCAACACCGAAGGTCCAAGACTCTCTATCTGCTCAATAATATCAGCAATTTTCCCACGTTCATAGACCTTCGACATATCCACCAAAGTGATGAGAGCATCCCGTTCCTTTTGCGCCTTTGACTTGCTGATATCGTAATAAATATCAGTCATCGAGAAATTGCTCAACGAACGCGCTAAGGGGTTGAGAAACGATACACTGAAAGAAAGCTCTAACAGCGACGTTGCCAACAACACCACCATCAAAACCACCATCACGTGGTCAATCGCGTGAAGCCACACAAATCTGGCAAAATTCCTCATTTCGAATACTCAAGAAGATTATTGCTCCTCAGCTATCACGATAGCCACGCGGCTCTTCTCGTTGTCGCCATAAGGCATCACCGTGTCACCCTTAGAATCTACGGTGATTCGGCTTAAATCAATGCCGCCCTCGTTGATGAGCTTAGCCACAGTCTCTGCCCTGCCCCGAGCGTATTTGGCATTCTTTTCTGCATTGCCCGTGCCGGCATCTGCATGTCCGGTGACGCTTACTGTTGCTGTGGGATGTGACTTCAACCAAGCGATGACGTCGTCAATCTTACCACGCTCACCATCTTCCACCTCCGTCTTTCCAATTTTGAAGAAGATATCTTTCTGTATCTGTTCGAGCTTTTTGGCTTGAACCACCGGAGCGTCCGTAACGACATCGGCATTAGCGTCCTCCTGATATTCCTCTACGGAAGCTACAACAACAGGCTCTGTGTAAGTTCTCTTTTTATACCCGAAACGATAGGCAAAGCCCACCTGAGCAGTGATCTGCCAATCATCACAGTCAGACCTTTTGCTGTTAAAACGGTCGCTCAAACTGTTGGCGTCTGCCTCAATGTTCATGCTCCAGTGCTTGCTGATTCTGTAGTCCACCATGAGGCCGACACGCAGATTGTGGCTGAATTTAGTACCGGTCCACGCATCAGTGAGAACATTTGCACCCAACGAGTTGTTTATGGTACGGGCATCATCATTGTTCCACGCCGTATTCAAACCGACACCGGCAATGGCATAAATGCCCCAAGGGCTGTATTTCAACGACGGAATAAAGCCCAAAACATTCATCATCAGGTCGATATCTGTCGTAATATAATTATAGTCATAACGATAGTCTCTTTCGGGCAGCGACAATCCACCTTTGTTCCACGCCCCGTTCACATGAAGTCGCGCTCCAAAAGCACGGGTGAACATGGCACCGAAACTTGCACTGGCCGTACCGGTGATAATATCAGCTTGAGAATAGTTGGTAAGTGTTGTCTGCATGCCGCCCTGCAGACCCACGAACATGTAAGGGAAGGGCTTATAATCTAAGCCGGCATCTTCCGCCTGGGCTGAGGCCGTAAGAGAACCACACAATGCCATAAACAACATGGCAAGAATCTTCTTTGTTTTCATGATAATATTTACTGTTTATTATTTTTTCCTGTGATTATTTTTCCAAATTCCGCGCACAAAGATAGACATTTTTTATCATTTTACAAAAAAAAGTATAAAAACATCAGCAAAATTCGTTAAAAATTGTTGTTTTATAAAAAAAATAAGCTGAAAACAGATTTCTACATGCCATCGGCTGCACTCAAAGGGATTTGTTTCAAGCCCAGAGACATGGTGAAAAGAACCTGCGACCGTCTATGTTGAGAACGCAGGCATGCAACATGAGACGCGGAGAAGAAGCTGCGCCGGAAGAGCTGCCGTAGAGCGGGTCGCCCAAAATGGGATTGTCAAGTCCTTCGGGGTGGGCGCAATGAACACGCAGTTGGTGGGTGCGTCCGGTGTGAGGCGTCAGCTGTACCGAAGCATGTCCGTTGACATTACCCACCACGCGGCAATGGGTCAGCGCCTTCTTACCGTAGCGCTCCGAGACCGTCTGACGGGGGCGGTGGAAAATGTCCAGGCAAAGGGGCAAGGCAATGTCACACTCCGTCCCAACTGGCATCTCACGCTCCAAAAGCGCAACATAATGTTTCTCCACCCGACGGCCCTCAAAAAGACTCCGAAGGCGACTCAAATCTGCCGGATTCTTCGCCAAAAGCAGCAAACCGGAAGTGTCGCGGTCGAGACGGTGTACCGCTGTATGTCCGGTGACGGACTCCACCGAAGGAAGGAACTCCTTGCCCGGCACGGAAAGCAATCCGGAGGGCTTATCCACCACCAGCATACACTCATCTTCATAGACCGTGCGCAACAGAGGGATCAGGCGTACGCTTTCCGCCAAACGGGGGTCGGGCTCCACGTCGTCCAAGCCCTGAAGCATGAACTGCAGAACAGGACGGCAACGGCCGGCACAGGGCGGGGAGAATTCCCCCGTGGCCGCATCCCACTCCGCCACTGCAAGCGGGGTGAGGCCGCGCCGGTAAGCCTCTTGAAGCAGTTTGGGCGCACAACAGTCGCCCATGCCGCTTTGGCATAAATTGAGGGGCACCAAATCAGGGAGCGCACGCTCTTCACCCCGGGCGTTTAAGAAACGGTACTGGCGGAAAAGCCAGTCCTGAAGTGCCCGAGACCGTTGCTTGCGCTCGCAGCGCAGGCGGCACTCCTCCTCGGTCGCCTCCGAGGCCGGATGACCCAAGACGTCAAGGCGGGCATTGATGGCCGAGATGGCGGCCTCCTCTTCCAAAAACCAACTGCCGGGCTGCATGAGGTCGAAGACGGGAGGGACAAAGCCCTCCTGACGGGTCTGCCCGCCTAAAGTGCCGGAGAAAGCGGCCAGAAAACCGCCCTCGTATAGCAACACGCCCAGCGTTTTGCCGCAGCGAAGCTCCGCCTGCCACTGAGGCCGCTCTCTAAGTCGCGCCGTCACAGAGGCCATGGCCGGGCGACAAGCCTCATCGAAGGTGAAAATCTTCATAGCCAAAAGACCGACTCCGGCCCCATATTGAAGAGCAAATCCACGATGGACAGGTCGGGCAGGAAGCCGTGACGCTGAGCGAACATCTGGTGGTAGGGCGTCTCGCGTCGGGCACTCGTCTCGAAAGCAGTCCGAAGGCGTTCGTTGTTCAGCCCTGTCAAAGAGAGCACCGTCTGCTGCAATTCCTCGTTGAAATCGACGATAAATGTCCATCGACGCTCTTCATAGAAGGGACGAAAGTCCTCTTCATAATAATCAAAATAGGGTGTCTGACGATAAGACGAGCAAAGGGCGTTCCAGTGCTGATGGCGCCACTCGCCGTGGTCGGAAATGCGCACATCGCGCATCAAGGAACCGGGTACCGGGTGCACCACTGGCACCGTGAGCGCCAGCGGGCCCGAAGGCGAGTCGATGTAGCAACGGTTGCGCAAGGTCTGCTTCTGCCAGCGCTCATCGCCTACAGACGGAACCGACATCCCACGCTCCCGGAGGAACGTGCGGTAGTGAGATATCGGAGCAAGATAAGCGCTATACACCTGTGACTATCCTATTTGTAACTTTTGCTCTTCGCTTGTGCAGCAAAATTAACACAAAATTTTTGTTCACACGCCTTTTACACTTAAAAATAGTGGGAAAGACTCCCTTTTTTTCTCAAAAAAATTTAAAAACAAAAAAAAACTCGCCGTACAACAGAGAAAAGCATTCGTTTTTTTTGTATCTTTGTGGGCAGTATGGCCGATATTATCATTCAGAAAGTTTCCAAAAAGGCGGATATGGAGCGATTTGTGCGCTTCAATGCCGAGCTTTACAAGGGATGTCCGTGGGCAGTCCCTGATTTTCTGGAGGATACGCTCAACACTTTTTCCACCGAAAAAAACGCCGCCTTTGAGTTTTGCCGGGCCGAATGGTTTCTGGCCCTGAGGGACAACAAGATTGTAGGGCGCGTAGTGGCCTTCATCAACGATCGTGCCAACGAAAAATGGCACCGACACACCGTGCGTTTCGGTTGGATAGATTTCATCGACGACGAAGACGTGAGCCGTGCGCTGCTCGACACCGTGGCCCAATGGGGACGCGAGCGCGGCATGACGGAGATGCACGGCCCCCTGGGCTTCACCGACATGGATCCGGAGGGCATGCTGGTGGAAGGTTTCGAAACGCTGAGCACCATGTCCACCATCTACAACTACCCCTACTACCCCACCCATTTCGAGCACTACGGCATGGAGAAGGAAACGGACTGGCTGCAGCGCTGTGTCGCCGTGCCCCATAAAGGCGATCCCGGATGGACCCGCTACAGCAAGGTGGCCGACATGGTGAGCAAACGCTACGGGCTAAAGGTACATAAGTTCAAGTCGAAGAAAGAAATCATCTCCGGCGGCTACGATATCAAGTTTTTTGAGACCATCAACAAGAGCTACGCCCCGCTCTTCGGCTACAGCACCATGACCGACAAACAGATGAGGTCGTACGCCGAACAGTATTTGAAATTCCTGGATCCCCGCCTGCTAAGTATTGTGGAAAACGACAAGGACGAGGTGGTGGCCGTGGCGGCCTGCATGCCCTCACTGTCGAAAGCCATGCAGAAAGCCGATGGCAAACTGCTGCCCTGGGGCTGGTGGCATCTGCTGAAAGCACTCTATTGGAAACACGACGACATCTTGGATTTGCTGCTCATCGGCGTGGTGCCGGAGTATCAGGACAAGGGCGCCGTTACACTGATATTCGCCGATTTGCTGCCTACTATAGACGAAATGGGATTCAAGTGGGCTGAAGTGCACCCGCAACTGGAGGACAACACGCGCGGACTGGGCATTTGGGATGTCTTCAACAGCACAATACACAAACGTCGCAGAGCATGGAAGAAAACGCTGTAATACAAGAAGAAAACACACCGCAGGGATCCGCTTTTGTGGCCTATGGTGAGGAGAACATACGCCACCTCTCCGATATGGAGCACGTGCGCACCAGACCCGGTATGTATATCGGCAGGTTGGGCGACGGCAGTCAGGCTGAGGATGGCATCTACGTGCTACTCAAGGAGGTCATCGACAACAGCATCGACGAGTTCAAGATGAACGCCGGAAAGCGTATCGAAATAGACATCAACGACCACAAGAGCGCCGCCATTCGCGACTACGGACGCGGCATCCCCTTGGGCAAACTGGTCGACGCCGTGTCGATGCTGAACACCGGTGGCAAATATGATTCCAAGGCTTTCAAGAAGAGTGTCGGTCTGAACGGTGTCGGTTTGAAGGCCGTCAACGCCCTGTCCAACCGCTTTGAAGCCCACTCCTTCCGCGACGGCGAAGTGCGGCGCACGGTCTTCGAAAAAGGTGTGCTCAAGAGCGACGTCACCGAAAAGACCGAGGAGGAAAACGGTACCTACATCTTCTTCGAACCCGACGACACTCTGTTTAAACACTACAAGTTCCGCGACGAATTCGTGGAAACGATGCTGCGCAACTACACTTATCTGAACACCGGCCTGACCATCATGCTGGGCGGACGCCGCATCGTCTCCCGCGAAGGACTCTCCGATTTGCTCAACGACCGCATGGACTATGAGGCCCTCTATCCCATCGTCCACCTGCGCGGCGAAGATATCGAAATCGCCTTCACCCACTCCAAGCAGAACGGTGAAGAATACTACAGCTTCGTCAACGGACAGCACACAACATTAGGCGGCACTCATCAGGCAGCATTCAAGAAATACATTGCCGAAGTCATTCGCGACTACTCCGGCAAACCTCACGATTTCACCGACATCCGTAATGGTCTCGTAGCTGCCATCTCCATCAACATCCAGGAGCCGCTATTCGAAAGTCAGACCAAGGTGAAGCTCGGATCGCTCACCACCATTCCTGACGGAGGCATCTCCATAGACAAATTCGTCGGCGACTTCGTCAAGCGCGAGGTGGACAACTACCTGCACAAGAACACCGACGTGGCCGACATCATCTTGCAGAAGGTGGCCGAAAGCGAAAAGATTCGCAAAGAGATGGCAGGCGTGGCCAAAAAGGCACGCGAAATGGCCAAGAAGGCCAACCTGCACAACCGTAAACTACGCGACTGCCGCATACATCTCACCGACCCCAAGGGCGACAAAAAGGAAGACTCGTGCATCTTCATCACCGAGGGCGACTCCGCCAGCGGCAGCATCACCAAGAGCCGCGACGTGAACACGCAGGCAGTGTTCTCGCTGCGCGGCAAGCCGCTCAACTGCTTCGGACTGACGAAGAAAGTGGTCTATGAAAACGAGGAGTTCAACCTGCTGCAGGCGGCGCTCAACATAGAAGAAGGGCTTGAAGGGCTGCGCTACAACAAAGTCATCGTGGCCACCGATGCCGATGTGGACGGCATGCATATCAGACTACTGATGATCACCTTCTTCCTGCAATTCTTCCCCGAACTGGTGAAAAAAGGCCATGTCTATATCCTGCAGACACCGCTGTTCAGAGTGCGCGGCCGCAAATCGAAAATCGGCAAGACCAAGTTAAAAGCGCTGGAGGAGGCTACAGAAGTAACCGACGGCCAGAACAACAAACAACTCTCCATCACCTCTGAATTCATCACGCAATACTGCTACAGCGAGGAGGAGCGCGTGCAAGCCATCGAAGACCTTGGTCCAGAACCCGAAATTACACGATTCAAAGGTCTGGGAGAGATTTCACCCGAAGAGTTCAAGCACTTCATCGGAGAAAATATCCGCTTGGAACAGGTGACGCTCAACAAGGGCGATCAGGTGGCTCAGCTACTGGAATACTATATGGGCAAAAACACAATGGACCGACAGAACTTCATCATTGACAACCTCGTCATTGAGGAAGACTTGCCCGAAGAGGAAGAGGAGGACGTGGCATGAAGGCGCTGTTTCCCGGTTCGTTCAACCCGTTCACTAAAGGTCACGCCGACATTGTGGAGCGCGCCCTAAAGTTGTTCGACAAAGTCGTGGTGGGCATTGGCGTCAACGCAGCAAAGCGCGCCCCTTCTCAAGAGGAAGTACAGGCCCATGAGCGTCTCAAAGCTTACTACAAAGACGACCCCAAGGTGCAAGTGACGGAATATTCCTGCCTCACGGCGGACCTCTGCCAGAAGTTGGACATTGACGTCATCGTGCGCGGCGTACGCAGCATGAAGGATTTTGAATACGAACGCCAAATGGCCGACGTCAACCGCAAACTGACGGGTGTGGAAACAGTGGTGCTGTTTGCCAATCCCGCCTACGAAAGCCTCTCCAGCAGCTTGGTGCGCGAAATTGCCTCCTACGGCCGCGACGTCAGCACCTTTATTATATAATGATTGCTCCCTGATTCTGTCATATACCATGAAACGACTGATACTCTTCTTTTGTCTCCTGCTGCCCGCACTGCACCAACACGCTCAGGGCATTAATGAAGCAGAGCTTCGCAAATTCTTTGTGGCCGCACAGAATATCTACGGCCTATACGTGGATACCGTCAATGCCCACAAGTTGGTAGAGGATGCCATCAAAGGCATGTTGGAGCATCTGGATCCGCACTCCAACTACAGCGATGCACAGGAAACCAAAAAACTCAACGAACCGCTTCAGGGCTCGTTTGACGGCATCGGTGTGCAGTTTAACATGTTGGAAGACACTGTGCTGGTAATCCAACCCATCACGAAAGGCCCCTCGGAGCGTGTGGGCATCCTGGCCGGCGACCGTATCATCTCATGCAACGACACCACACTGGCGGGCGTTAAGATGAGCCGCGATGAAATCATGCGCCATCTGCGCGGTCCCAGAGGCAGCATCGCCCATCTGGGCATCAAGCGCGAGGGCATCAAGGAATTGCTTTACTTCGACGTGCAACGCGATAAGATTCCCGTCAATTCGGTGGACGCTGCCTTCATGATAACACCCAAGATCGGCTTAATCCGCTTCAACAACTTCGCCCAGACCACACACCGCGAAATACTTGAAGCACTAGTGAACCTGAAGATGCAGGGCATGGAGTCGCTCATCATCGACCTCACACAAAACGGCGGCGGCTATCTCGGCGCCGCAGCAGAGATTGCCAGTGAGTTCCTGCCCGAAGGTGACATGATTGTGTACACCGAAGGGCGCAGCGCAGCGCCGAGGGAATTCCGCAGTCGCGGCGGACATGCCTTCCAAGAGGGGCGCGTAGCCGTGTTGGTAGATGAATACTCCGCCTCCGCCGCCGAAATCCTTTCCGGTGCACTGCAGGATCAGGACCGCGGCATCGTCGTGGGGCGCAGGACATTCGGCAAAGGCCTGGTGCAATGGCCCATCGATTTGCCCGACGGCAGTATGATACGCCTCACGGTGTCGCGCTACTACACCCCCTCCGGGCGCTGTATCCAGAAGCCCTATGAAAAAGGCAAGCAGAAGGAATACCACATGGATGTCATCAATCGCTACAACAACGGCGAACTGACCAACGCCGATTCCATCCACTTCCCCGACTCGCTGAAATACAAGACTCTGCGCAAAGGACGCACCGTCTACGGCGGTGGCGGTGTGATGCCGGACATCTTCGTGCCACTGGACACCACACGCTACACGAAGACCTATCGCCAGCTGTCGGCCAAGAGCCTCATCATCAACCACAATCTCCGCTACCTGGACAAGAATCGCAAGTCGTTGCAGCAGCGCTATCCCGACTTTGAGACTTTCCGCAAAAATTTCGAAGTGCCCCAGTCGCTGATCGACGGTATCTACGCCGAAGCGGACAAGCAAAAAATAGAGCGTCCGAAGGAAGAGCGCGAGACCACGGATGAGCGCCTGCGCCAAACACTGAAGGCTCTCATTGCCCGCGACCTGTGGGATATGAACGAATACTTCGCCATCATCTACGAAGACGATCCCATCGTGACGACGGCTGTCAAGAAGCTCTCAGAACCCTGACCCCCCTTCTATAAATCCATTTAATCGGAAGCGCTGCCGTCAATCTTCAGGTAGAGATGGCAGTGACAAATGTCCTTTTCGCGATAATCGCTGCAGGGACAGTGCTTGTCGTACCCGTCGTTGTGACAGGGACATTCACCGTTGTTGCGCTCCACCCCCTTGAGGATGGCGTTCACCACTTTGTCATTGGGGTTGAGCATCCAACCCTCTTTTCTGAAAATCTGTGTCATGGCTATCCTTGATTTTTGCCTTTTATCAGGCTTTGTATGTTGTTCAGCTTGTTGAGCGCTTCGAGTGGTGTAAGAGCATTAATATCCAAGCCGAGCAATTCGTCGCGGATGGCCGTGAGCACAGGGTCATCCAGTTTGAAAAACGAAAGTTGCACCCCTTCCCCTGCTTCAGGCGTCGCCGCCAAGCCTTTGCCCAAATTCTCATGGTCCATCGTTTGCTCCAGCTGTTTGAGAATCACCTCTGCACGCTTCACGATGCTCGTCGGCATACCGGCCAGACGGGCCACATGAATGCCGAAGGAATGCTCCGAGCCGCCCTCTACAAGTTTGCGCAGAAAGACTACTTGACCGTTGAGCTCCTTCACCGACACGTTGAAATTGCGGATACGGGAAAACTTGGAGGCCATCTCATTGAGCTCGTGATAATGTGTGGCAAAAAGGGTGCGCGCCGGAGCGTTGGGGTTCTCGTGAATATATTCAACGATGGCCCACGCAATGGAGATGCCGTCATAGGTGGACGTGCCGCGCCCAAGCTCATCGAAGAGCACCAATGAGCGGCGGGTGAGGTTGTTGAGAATGTTGGCAGCCTCCGTCATCTCCACCATGAAAGTGCTCTCGCCCAACGATATGTTGTCGGAAGCGCCTACGCGTGTAAAGATCTTGTCCACAACGCCGATGCGGGCCGACTCTGCGGGCACGAAGGAACCCATCTGCGCCATCAGCGCAATGAGCGCCGTCTGTCGGAGTAGCGCACTCTTACCGGCCATATTCGGGCCGGTGATAATCATAATCTGTTGTCCGTCACAACTGAGATAGGTGTCATTGGCCACATAGCTCTCACCCGGGGGCAACTGTTGCTCGATGACCGGGTGGCGGCCGCCCTTGATGTCGAGCACCTCGCTCGTGTCCACCACGGGACGCACGTAGCGGTTTTCCCTAGCCGTAAGGGCGAAGGAAAGCAGGCAGTCCAAACGGGCGATGTTGGCCGAGGTCTGCTGTATTTGCTCGGTGTACTCTGAGAGACGTCCGACGAGCGCCATGAAGATGCGGTTTTCGATGATTTCCATCTTCTCCTGCGCCGTCGTAATCTTCTCCTCGTAGGTCTTAAGTTCTTCGGTGATATAGCGCTCGGCCGAGACAAGCGTCTGCTTGCGTATCCACTCCTGCGGCACCTGGTCGCGATAGGTGTTGCGCACTTCCAAATAGTAGCCGAATACATTGTTAAAGCCTACCTTCAGGCTCTGTATGCCCGTGCGCTCTATCTCGCGCTGCTGCATTTCCAGAAGGTATTCCTTGCCGTGAAAGGCTATCTTGCGACACTCGTCCAACTCCGCATCCACACCGTCGCAGATGAAGCCACTCTTGGCCATTTGTCCGGGAGGATCCGGCACGATGTTGCGGCGAATGAGGCGCGCCACCTCCGTGAGCTCCTGAAGTGCAAAAGGACTTCCCTCAGAAAAAAGACTGTTGCAAAGTTGGCGAATGACGTCCACGGCCTCGAGCGAAGTGGCCAAAGCCAAGAGGTCGCGCGGTGTGACACGTGCCGTGTTGATTTTGCCCACAAGACGCTCCAAGTCGCTGATGCGCTTCATCTCGTCGTAGATTTCATCGCGCAAATCGGGATTGCGGAACAGTTGCTCCACAACATCCTGACGGGCAGCGATCTCCTTGGGAGTTTTCAATGGGAAGAGAATCCAACGGGCCAACAGACGTCCGCCCATGGGAGTCACAGTGCGGTCGATGACCTTGCGCAGCGAGATGCCGTCCTCACTCATCGTAGAGAGCAGTTCCAGGCTGCGCACGGTGAACTTGTCCAGATGCACGTACTGATTCGTCTCTATGTTTTTCAGCTGAGTGATGTGGCGCAGTTTCGTGTGCTGCGTCATCTCCAAATATTGCAGCACGACGCCAGCAGCCACAAGGGCCGAGTGCATGTGGTCCACACCGAAGCCCTTGAAGTTTTTTACCTTGAAGTGCTTGCACAACTTCTCCCGGGCAGTCTTTTCGACAAACACCCAGTCGTCCATTTCGAAGGTGCTGGTCTGGAAATGGAAGACGGCCGTCTTGTCGCGCTTGCCGCGCTCAAAAAGCAATTCTTTGGGATTATAGGCTCCAAGCAACGAACGGACGTGGTCGGCACTGCCTTCGGATATCAGAAACTCACCTGTGGAAATGTCCACAAAAGCAACGCCGATGGTGGCGCCGCCGAAATGCACGGCGGCCAGGAAGTTGTTCTGACCGGCCTCCAACACAGTTTCGCTCTGCACCACACCGGGCGTCACCAGTTCGGTGATGCCTCTCTTGACCAGTTTCTTCGTCAGCTTGGGGTCTTCCAGCTGGTCGCAGATGGCCACACGCTTGCCGGCACGCACCAGCTTCGGCAGGTAGGTGTCGAGCGCATGGTAAGGGAATCCGGCCATTTCCGTTGCCGGCATGTTGTCCTTGCCGTTGTTGCGGCGCGTGAGTGTGATACCTAAAATCTCGGCAGCGACGGAAGCGTCCTCTGCGTAAGTCTCATAAAAATCTCCGCAGCGAAAGAGCAACAAGGCGTCGGGGTGTTGCGCCTTGAGGTCGTAGAACTGCCGCATCATTGGGGTTAATTCCGCCATCTTTTTTCTTAATTGCGCACAAAGGTAATAAAAAACTTTTCTATTTTATTTTCCTTGCTGATTTTTTTGTACTTTTGCGGGCGAATTTACATTTTATTATGGCAAAAGAATACAATTTCCGCGAGATTGAACAGAAGTGGCACCGCCTTTGGACCGAACTGGGCACCTACCGTGTGAAGGAAGACGCAAGCGTCCCCAAATACTACGTCCTGAACATGTTCCCCTACCCCAGCGGCGCAGGTCTGCATGTGGGTCATCCTCTGGGCTACATCGCCTCCGACATCTATGCCCGCTATAAGCGTCTGCAGGGCTTCAACGTGTTGAACCCCATGGGCTACGACGCCTACGGCTTGCCAGCCGAGCAGTATGCCATCAAGACGGGACAGCACCCCGAGAAGACCACCTTTGCCAACATTGACCGCTACCGCGAGCAGCTGGACAAGATCGGATTCAGCTTCGATTGGGACCGCGAGGTGCGCACCTGTTCGCCCGACTACTACCATTGGACGCAGTGGGCCTTCCAGAAGATGTTCAACTCCTACTTCGACGAGGAGCTTCAGAAGGCACAGCCCATTGAGAAACTCATAGAGAAGTTCAAAGCCGAAGGCTGCTGGCCCTCCGACGAAAAGGAGCAGAGCGACCTGCTGATGCAATACCGACTGGCCTTCCTGGGCGAAACGATGGTCAACTGGTGTCCGAAGCTCGGCACCGTGCTGGCCAACGACGAGGTGGTCAACGGCGTGAGCGAACGCGGCGGCTATCCCGTGGAACAGAAGAAGATGCGCCAGTGGTGTCTGCGCGTGTCGGCTTATGCCCAGCGTCTGCTCGACGGCTTGGACACCATCGACTGGAGCGACAGCATCAAAGAGACGCAGCGCAACTGGATCGGACGCTCGGAGGGCACGGAAGTGGAATTCCGCGTGGCCGACTCCGACGCCTCCTTCACCATCTTCACAACCCGTGCCGACACGATGTTCGGCGTCACCTTCATGGTGCTGGCACCCGAAAGCGAACTGGTAGAACAATTGACAACAGAAGATCAGCGCGAAGCTGTGGCTGAATACGTGAAATACGTCAAGGGCCGCACCGAACGCGAGCGCATGATTGACCACAAAGTCACGGGCGTCTTCTCCGGCAGCTACGCTATCAACCCCTTCACGGGCGAGAAGAACCCCATTTGGATTTCTGAATACGTGCTGGCCGGCTACGGCACCGGCGCCATCATGGCTGTGCCTGCTCACGACTCGCGCGACTACGCTTTTGCCAAGCATTTCAACCTGCCCATCGTGCCCCTCATCGAAGGCGCCGATGTCAGCGAACAGAGCTACGACGCCAAAGAGGGTATCGTGTGCAATTCACCCGCAGCAGGCAAGACCCCCTATTGCGATCTCTCCCTCAACGGCCTGACCGTGAAGGAAGCCATCGCCGCCACCAAACGCTATGTCACCGAGAAGAAACTCGGCCGCGTGAAGGTCAACTACCGTCTGCGCGACGCCATCTTCTCGCGCCAGCGCTATTGGGGCGAGCCTTTCCCCGTATATTACAAGAACGGCATCCCCACGATGATTCCCGAGGAATGTCTGCCCCTGGAGTTGCCTCAGGTGGACAAGTTCCTGCCCACGGAGACCGGCGAGCCGCCTTTGGGCAACGCACAGAAGTGGGCTTGGGACGAAGCCGCACGCCAAATTGTGGACAAGTCGCTCATCGACGAGAAGAACGTCTTCCCCATCGAGCTCTACACCATGCCCGGATTTGCCGGCAGCAGCGCCTACTATCTGCGCTACATGGATCCCCATAATGACAAGGCCCTCGTGAGCGATGAAGCCGCCTCTTACTGGCAGAACGTGGACCTTTATGTGGGCGGTTCGGAGCACGCTACGGGCCATCTCATCTACAGCCGATTTTGGAACAAATTCCTCTTCGATTTGGGCGTGAGCAAGAAGGACGAACCCTTCCAGAAGCTCATCAACCAAGGTATGATTCAGGGCTGGTCGAGCTTCGTCTTCCGTCTGCGCGGCACCAACAAGTTCGTAAGTTACGACCTGCTGGAAGTGCAGTATGACAACGAAGCCAAGAAGAACCGATACTTCTATCAGGGCCAGGAGGCCGATCCCGTATATGCCGACATCAGCATGGTTAGCGGTAATGTGCTCAACGTGGAGAAAATCCGCGAATGGACCATTGAATTCCGCAATGCTGAGTTCATCCTCAACGAGAGCGGCCAGTATATCGTGAACCAGGCCATCGAAAAGATGTCGAAGTCGAAATACAACGTGGTGAACCCCGATGACATCTGCGAAAACTACGGCGCCGACACCCTGCGTCTCTACGAAATGTTCCTCGGTCCCATCGAGCAGTCGAAGCCTTGGGACGTGGCCGGCATCGACGGCTGCTTCCGCTTCCTGAAGAAGTTCTGGCTGCTCTTCTGGGACAAGAACGGAGAGCTCGCCGTCAAGGACGAGAAACCCTCTGCCGACAACCTCAAGACTCTGCACAAACTCATCAAGAAAGTGACGGCCGACATCGAGGTGTTCTCCTACAACACCAGCATTCCCGCCTTCATGGTGGCCACGACGGAGCTCACACAGCAGCAGTGCCGCTCGCGTGAAGTGATGGAGCAGATGGTGATTCTTCTGGCACCTTTTGCACCTCACATCGCCGAAGAACTCTACCACGCTCTGGGCCACGAGACGAGCGTCTGCGATGCCCGTTGGCCGCAGTTCGACGAGAAGTTCCTCGTGGAGAGCACCGTGACTCTGGGCGTGCAGTTCAACGGCAAAGTGCGCTTCTCAATGGCCTTCGCCCCCGACGCCAAACCCGATGAAATGGTGGCTCAGGTGGTGAACTCGGAAGAGGCCAAGCGCTTCCTCGAAGGCCACGACATCGTCAAGACGATTGCCGTACCCGGCCGCATCGTCAACATCGTCATCAAGTAAACGCCGCCTCCCCCGGAAGTTATGCGCCGGCATTTGATCATCGACTTCAGAGACGCGTGGGCCGAAGTGCGCGACTTCCTCATGATCGCCCTCGGCACGGCGCTTTACTGCACCGGCGTGGTGGTCTTCATGTTGCCCTACGGCCTCACCACCGGCGGCGTGTCGGGTCTGGCGATGATTACCTTCTACAGCACGGGCATTCCGGTGCAGTTCACCTACTTCTCCGTCAACATCCTGTTTCTGCTGGCGGCGGTGAAGGTGCTGGGCTGGCGCTTCTGTATCAAAACCATCTTCGGCGTCTCGGCCGCAACATTCTGGCTGTGGCTCTTCCAGCTCGTCATACAGAACCCCGTGACGCATCAGCTGCCCCGCATCGTTGGCGATGAGATGTTCATGGCCTGCGTCCTGGGCAGCATCATCGAAGGTATCGGCCTGAGTTTCTGCTTCCTCCACAACGGCAGCATGGGCGGCACCGACATCATCGCCGCGATGGTCAACAAGTTCAGGGATGTCAGTCTGGGCCACATCATGATGGCCTGCGACGTCGTCATCATCTCCTCCTGCTACTTCGTCTTCCACGACTGGCAGAGAGTCATCTTCGGCTTCGTCTTCCTCATCCTCTCGAGCATCACGCTGGACTACTGCGTGCGCCGTCAGCACCAATCGGTGGAGTTCAAAATCTTCTCGCGCAACCACGCCGGCATCGCCCAGGAAATCACGCGTCACGGCTACGGCGTCACCGTGCTTGAGGGCAAGGGTTGGTGGACTCAGACGGAGCGCAAGGTGCTCGTGTGCATCGTGCGCGAGCGCCACACCAAAGAGATGATGTGCGCCATCAAAAAAGTGGACCCCTACGCCTTCTTCTCCGTGACCAACGTGCAGAACGTTTACGGCGAAGGTTTCGACACGGTGAAGGCGCACCTCAAGAACCAGAAGCCCATCCTCATCTTCGTCACAGAGGACGCCGCCCGTCTGGAGCACATGCACAAGCTGCTCGACGCCCGTTTCGACCTGCGCAGCACCGAAGACATCGGATGCTCCGTCAAAGATCCGCGCTACATCAAGCGCCTCTACGCTTTCAACGCTTTCACCGAAGAAGACGGCGCTCTTGTCGCCGTCACCGGACAATACAACAATGTGGAGCAGGAGCACCGCCTCGAAGGTGCCGACGCCGTCAAACAACTCATTGAGATATGCGCACACTGATTATGGCCACGAACAACGAGCACAAGCTGCGCGAGGTTCGTCAGATTTTGGGAGAACGTTTCGTCGTGAAAGGGCTCTCCGACATAGGTTGTCACGAAGACATTCCCGAGACGGGCGACACCTTTGAGAGCAACGCCCGACAGAAGGCCCGCTACGTGCATGAGCACTACGGCGTGGACTGTTTTGCCGACGACTCGGGCCTCGAAGTGGACGCTCTCGGCGGACAACCCGGCATCTATACCGCACGATTCGCCGCCATCAACGGTTACGGCGACGGCCACGACAGCAGTGCCAACATCCGTCTGTTGCTGGAGCGCCTCAAGGGCGAGACGAACAGGCGCGCCCGCTTCCGCACGGTCATCTGTCTGATTGAGAACGGACGCGAACGTCTCTTTGAGGGCATCGTCGAAGGCGATATCGTCACAGAGCCCCGAGGCACCAACGGCTTCGGCTACGACCCCGTGTTTGCGCCCGAAGAATCCGGCCTCACCTTCTCCGAAATGGGCCCGGAGGAGAAGAATCGCATCAGCCACAGAGCCCGTGCCGTAAAGGCTCTGGTGCGCGGATTAAGCGAAGAATAAGTACGCAATCACGATGGCGGCAATGACGCCGCAGAGATCCGTGAGCAGCCCCGCTGCCACCGCATGACGCGTGTGGCGCACGCCGATGCTGCCGAAATAGACGGCCAGGATATAGAAGGTCGTATCCGTGGCGCCCTGGAAGATGCACGAGAGGCGACCGACGAAAGAGTCGGGACCGTAAGTCGTCATCGCATCGACCATGAGTCCGCGCGCGCCGCTGCCCGAAAGGGGTTTCATGAGCGCCGTCGGAAGTGCGGCCACGAAATCGGTGTTGAGCCCCATCCAACCCACCAGACGCTCCAGGCCGCCGACACACATCATCATCGCGCCGGAAGCGCGGAAGACGCCGATGGCCACCAGAATGGCCACCAGATAGGGAATAATGCGTACGGCCGTCTCGAAGCCGCCTTTCGCGCCCTCGACAAAGGCCTCGTAGACATTGATTTTGCGCCGCATGCCGGCCAGGATGAAGAGACACATGATGCTGAAAAGCACGATGTTGCTCACGAGCGTGCTCCAGAGATTCATCGTCTCGCGATCGACCTGAGTCGAGAGCCACACACAGCCGCTCACGAGCAGACACAGACCCAGAAGCGTGCCCATGAGCACGCGGTTCATCAGGTTGATGCGCTGAAAGAGCGCCGTGATGACGATACCCGAAAGGGTCGCAACGGTTGTGGCCAGAAGAATGGGGATGAAGATGTCCGTCGGCTGCGCGGCTCCCATTTGGGCGCGATAGACCAGAATGCTGACGGGGATGAGCGTCAGACCGCTGGTGTTGAGCACGAGGAACATGATCATCGGATTGGTGGCCGTATCCTTCTTGGGATTGAGCTCCTGCAGCGACTCCATCGCCTTGAGTCCCAGCGGAGTGGCGGCATTGTCGAGCCCCAGCATGTTGGCCGAAATGTTCATGAAGATGTGGCCGAAGGCGGGATGGCCTTTGGGCACGTCGGGGAACAGACGCGTGAAGAGCGGACTGAGCATGCGCGAGAGCGCCGCCACCAGACCGGCCTTCTCGCCGACGGCCATGAAACCCATCCACAGCGAGAGCACGCCGGTGAGACCGAGGGAGATTTCGAAACCCGTCTTGGCGCTGTCGAACGTTGCGTCGATGATGGCGGGAAAGACGCTGTAGTCGCCCGTCACGAGGGCGAAGAGCGCAAAGGCCATCGCCGTGAGGAAAAAGAAGATCCAGATGTAGTTGAGTACCATACGGGGCACAAAGGTAGTCATATTTCGCGAAACAACGGCACATTTGGCGAAGAATTTTTGAAGAAATTTGTCCGAAACGCCCCGTTTTTGTCAAAAAATCGGATTTTGAATTGGCTAGAAATGCCACTTTTCTTGCGAGAGCAAAGTATGGCGTTGGGGACACAAAACACATCTTTTGCCGCTCCCAAGACCCTTCTCAGAGGGTTCTCAGAGGCTTACCAGAGACCGAGCAGAGACCGAGCAGAGGCGCTGTTTGGGGTGTTTTTTGTCAAGAGAAAGTCACTCTCTGGAGGGTTGATGGCTGATGTAAGAGGGCTGAGGGCTGAAGGCTGAAGGCATTTGCGGCGCCGACAAACATAGTTTGAGGCGGAAAAAGAGCGCCCGAAACAGGCAAAACGGCAGGAAAAAGAGAAAAATGACGGCAAAAGAGGAAAAAAACGGGTTCAAAGCCGCTCATTTGCCAAATTTTTACTATTTTTGTGACGCAAAACGTAAGTTTCAATAAAGATGTCTAAGACTAAAGTGGTCCATCTGAGAATGGACGGTAAGAATTACTTCTTCGGGTCGGTGAAGGCCATGTTTGACTACATCGGCGAAGAAAAGTTGGGGATGAGCTACCGCTCGTTCCACTCCAACGTGCGTCTGGAAGAAGACGAAACCTACCGCAACCGCCGCAAGGGCTACGAAGTGACCGTGTCGCACCTGCTACAGGCCACGAGCAACCGAGGACTGCAGGGCAGCGCCCGTGCCGCCCACATCCTCCGCGTGCAGCGCGAGGCCGGACTAATGCCCGACATCAGCGACTATGTGGCCCAGCATCCCGAGACGGAGATGCGCGCCGCACAACGGGCCGAAGAGCGCGCCCTCAAACGTGCCGCCCAGAAGGAGGCCGAGAAGAAAGGCGCCGTGCAGCTCGACCTGTTCCAATAAATTGAAAAGAAGACAACGCAAAATATGAGCAAACTACTGAAACCCGCCGGCTATCGGGCGCAGCTCGATCTCAAGCAGACGGAACTGGCCATCAAGAAAATCAAAGACTTTTTCCTGAAGAGCATCAGCACGGAGCTGCGCCTGAGACGCGTCACAGCTCCGCTTTTCGTGTTAAAGGGACTGGGCCTGAACGACGATCTCAACGGCGTCGAGCGCCCCGTGTCGTTCCCCATCAAGGACATGAACGAAGCCACCGCCGAGGTGGTGCACTCACTGGCCAAATGGAAACGCGTGACGCTGGCCGACTACAAGATTGAGCCGGGCTACGGCATCATCACCGACATGAACGCCATCCGCGCCGACGAGGAGCTGGACAACATCCACTCCCTCTACGTGGACCAGTGGGACTGGGAGCGCGTGATGCGCCGCGAGGACCGCACGCTCTGGTATCTGAAGAAGATTGTGCGCCAGATCTATTCGGCCATCCTGCGCACCGAGTTTTACATCTGCGAAACCTATCCCCAGCTGAAGCCCTTCCTACCCGAGGATGTCTATTTCATTCATTCTCAGGAACTCCTGCAGCTCTACCCCGACCTGACGGAGAAGGAGCGCGAGGACGCCATCTGCGAGAAATACGGCACGGTGTTCATCATGGGCATCGGCGGCAACCTCTCCAACGGCAAGCCCCACGACCAGCGCGCTCCGGACTACGATGACTGGAGCACGGAGAACGAGGAGGGCTATCGCGGTCTCAACGGCGACCTACTCATCTGGTATCCCGTTCTGGGGCGCAGCATCGAGCTCTCGTCGATGGGCATCCGTGTGGACAAGGACGCGCTGGAGCACCAGCTCGCCCTGCAGGGCAAGAACGAGCGCAAGAGCCTCTACTTCCACCGCCGTCTGCTCGAAGGTTCGCTGCCTCTGACCATCGGCGGCGGCATCGGCCAGAGCCGTCTGTGCATGGTGCTGCTCCACAAGGCCCACATCGGCGAGACGCAGTCGTCCATCTGGCCCGACGAGATGCGCAAGGAGTGCGCCGAAAACGGCATGCTGCTGATTTAGTTGACAGTTGATAGTTGATAGTTGACAGATATAAAATGGATTATCCCATAAAAATACTTTCCGTCGATGACGAGGTGGATATGGAGCTGCTGCTGACGCAGTACTTCCGCCGCAAGATCCGCAAGGGGGAATACGAATTCTTCTTCGCCCACAACGGCCTGGAAGCCCTGCGCATGATGCTGGAGCACCCCGACATCGACATCATCCTCTCGGACATCAACATGCCCGAGATGGACGGACTGACCCTGCTGGCCCGCATCAACGAGATGCGCAGACCCGGGCTCAAGTGCATCATGGTGTCGGCCTACGGCGACATGGACAACATACGTCAGGCGATGAATTCGGGCGCTTTCGACTTCGCCACGAAGCCCATCGACCTGGACGACCTGCAGCGCACCATCGACAAGGCGGTGGAGCAGATTGCCTACGTGAAGGAGGCCGAAAAGGAGCGCGGCGAGCTGCACGACCTGCAGTCCGACCTCTCCGTGGCCCGCGAGATACAGCACGCCATCCTGCCCCGCACCTTCCGTCTGGAGAAGATGCCTCTGGCCGGCACGATTGACCTGCACGCCTCGATGGAAGCGGCCAAAGACGTGGGCGGCGACTTCTACGACTTCTTCCGCATCGACGACACCCATCTGGGCTTCACCATCGCCGACGTCTCGGGCAAAGGCGTTCCCGCCGCCATCTTCATGGCCGTGAGCCGCACGCTCATCAAGGCCACCGGCGTCCACAGTCTCTCGAGCGCCGAAGTGATGGCGCAGTCCAACGACATGCTCGCCACGGAGAGTCTGGAGAGCATGTTCGTCACCGTGTTCTACGGCATTCTCGACCTGGAGACGGGCCGCATCGACTACACCAACGCCGGCCACAATCCCCCCTACGTGCTGCATGCCGACGGCACGGTGGAGACGGTGCCGACGGCCGGCAACATGGCTCTGGGCGCCTTCGAGGGCCTGCCCTATAAGAGCGGCGAACTGACGCTGGAAAAGGGCGACACGCTGGTGATGTTCACCGACGGCGTGACGGAGGCCGAGAACGAGGTGCACGAGCAGCTCGGCGAAGCCCGTCTGGAGGCGCTCCTGCCCAACTACGCGACGGCCTCGGCCGCCGGCATCGTGGAGGGCATCCGCAGCCAGGTGCACAACTTCGCCGGCGAGGCGCCTCAGAGCGACGACGTCACCGTGCTTGTGATCCGAAGAAAGAACGACAACGAATAAACTGAAAACAAATATGTTCCTGCGCCCGAACCGACCCTTCCTCCACGGCCTCTGCGGCATCCTTGTCGCAGCGCTTGCGCTCCTTGGCGCCTACACTCTGGGCACCATGCGCGAGACGCGTCTCGACGAGGAACACGTGAAGGAGCTGGAGCGGGAGAACGCCCGCCTCAAACAGGGCGAAGAAGACGCCGCCGTGGACCGTCGCGTCTCGGAACAGATGGCCGAAATTGCACGCGACCAGCGACTGATCTCGGATGCGCAGCGTGACAGCGCCGAGAAGCAGCGCACTCTGGCCGAAGAACTGCGTACGGAGGCCCAAAAGGAGAGCCGGGCGGCACGTGCGGCTGAGGCTCAGGCCAACACGGCACGACGCGAGGCCGAAGCGGCTTCGGAAGAGGCCAAGAGGGAGCGCTCGAAGGCGCTGCTGCAGGAAGAGGCCGCCCTGCGTTCGAAGCGCGCCACGGACACGCTGCGCTATCGCGATCTGGCCCGACTCTTGGGCAGCCGTTCGCTTCTGGCGCGCGAAAGCGGCAACGACAGTCTGGCGCGCAAACTGGCCTACACGGCGTGGTATTTCCTGAGCAACTACGGCAACAACGTCTATCAGCCGGAAGTCTTCCAGGCCCTGGGCTACGACGACAAGATGGAGGCGTGGTCGCCCCACCACAGCGCCATCTACGACGTGGACAAGAGCGTGGACGGCAAGAGCTGCATCGTCTGCACGGGCTACGGCGAAGTGTTGCGCTGGAGGGGCGGCAAAGTGGAGACGATCTTCTTCGACAAGCGCTACGACCTGCGCAGCATGGTGCAGGAGCCGAATGCCGTCTGGACCCTGAGCTATGACGGACATCTGCTGCACATCAGCGCCACGGGGAAGCAGCAGCAGATGGAAGACTATCCCCTGCCCGAAGGTGAATATTTCCACCTGCAGGATCTGCCCGAAGGGCGTCTGCTGGCGGGAGCGCGCCACCAGGTGGTCATCTTCGACATTAAAACGCGCTCGGTGATCACCGTGCGTCCGTTCCCCGAAAAACGACTGCTGACGACGATGCCCACGAAGAAAGAAGTGTTTTTCTTCTACGACAACGGCACCATCGGCCGCACCCCCTACAGCACGAAGCGCAACAGCGAAGTGCCCTCCCCCATCAAAGAACCCATCACGGCGGCGCATTACGACGAGACTTCGAATATGGCTTATGTGGGCTGTCAGTCGGGCCGCATCTACGTACTCCAGGACGGCGGCAAGATTTTCACGCGCCTGCTCGGACACTCGTCGGCCATCACCGACTTCACCTTCATGCCCGAGCAGCACCTCATGCTCTCGACGGGCCGCGACAAGGAGCTGCACATCTGGGACGTGGACCGCATCCGGGCCGGGAAGCCCGTGGAGTCCACCAGACACAGGATGGACAGCTGGCCCCTGTCGCTGGCACCTATCGGCAGCCGCGTCGTTTGCGGACTGGTCAACGGCAAACTCATCATGTGGGAATTCGCTGTGGACAAGCTGGCTCAGGCCACACGCAACCGCATCAGCAGCGGACTGAATGAAAGCGAATGGAACACCTTCGTCGGCGCCAAGGTGGATTATGTGAAACTGAAATGAAAGGCATGAAGCTCCATATACTCCTGACGGCGATGTGCCTGACACTGACGGCACTCCCCCTAAAGCTCCGGGCCATGGACTCGGGCGACGGTCTCGCATTGCCCTTCTTCCACAACATCCCCGCCAGCGAATTCGGCGCCCACAATGTGAGCAACGAGATTCTGGCCGACAGCGAGGGCCGCATCTATGTGGCCAACTTCGAAGGCCTCGTGGTGTGGGACGGCGTCACGTGGACCACGATCCACTCTCCGGGCACGAGCCGCTTCACCTGTCTGTTCATGGACAAGAACGGTCGCATTTGGGCGGCCGGACTGAACCATCTGGGCTGGGTGGAGTTTGACAGCGACGGACGCGTCGGACTGCACTTCGTTGCAACCGACCTGACGGAGGAAGACCGCTTCGGCGAAGCCTCCCGACTGTTTGAAGACCAGCACGGCATCGGCCTGGTGACAACGTTGGGCTGCGTGTATCACGTGGACGAGGATGGCGAACATCTGGTATCTACACACGAACAGCGCGAAGTGAGAATCGTGCCGGAACGCTGGGGCAATCTGGAAGTGAACAAACGCCTGATTCTGCCCGACGGCACCATCCTGATGGCCACCACAACAGAAGGCGTCATCGCTCTGAATAAGGAAAAAGAGGAAATCTGGAGACTCAACGAGGAGACGGGGCTCTGCTCCAACAGCGTGGGCTCACTCTGCTACGACGAACACGGCACCGTGTGGGGCACAACGGAGAACGGACTCTTCAACATCTCCGTCTCGAAGGTCTATACGCAATTCTCCGATCAGGACGGCCTCCGGGGACAGGTGAACACCGTGCTCGTGAACCGGGACCGCCTCTTTGCCGGCACGCTGCAGGGCCTGTTTGTGAGAGAGAACGAGCGCTTCCGCCGCATGGAACTCATCAACCAGGCCTGTCGCCAACTGGCGCCCACGCCCGACGGCAAGATGCTGATCGCTACGGCCAACGGCGTATTCATCTACGATGACAAGGTGAAGCCGCTCTACCCCGGCCGCTACGCTCTTTCGCTCTACGTCCTCGACGAAGAGAGTTTCCTCTTCGGCACGGTGGACGGCGTGTTCAAGGGCTACTTCGACGGTCGAAACGCGGAAAAAACGGACGACATCCCCTATGTTTACCGCTTCACCGAGGGCGAAAAAGACAGCCTGTGGGCCACCGACACCTATCGCGACACCTATTGGTCGAAGGGCGGGCGCACGCCGTTTGTCAAAGGTGAGAACAAAGGCCTGTCGCGACTGTTGGACTACACCGACGAGAGCGGACGCCGCTGGAAGTGCCGTCCCAGCGACCTGGGTCTGAGGGTGCTGGACAACAAGCTGTCGCCCCTGCAGAGGGAATGGCTTCACGCACTCGACAGCACGAACATACAGAACATCACCGTGAACGGCAATGTGGCCTGGTTGGGCGGCACGTTCGGACTGATACGCCTCGATCTGGACGAAGCGGCCAAGACGCAGCCCGAAGCTCCGAAGGTCTACATCCGCACCTGCACGAAATACGACCGCAACTTCGACGTCACGGTGGCTACCAACCACACCGATTTCATCGGACGCACGCTCTATAGCTACCGCCTCCATCTCTACGACAACTGGAGCCCTTGGGGCGAAGACCAGACGCTGAACTTCCGCAGCATGTCCTACGGCGAATACTTCATTCAGGTGAGGGCCCTCGATCCCTTCGGCAACATCGTCGAGAGCAATTGGAAAGCCGTGTCGCTGCCGCCTCCGTTCGAAGAGAGCAAGACTGCCATCGCCATCTACATCATCCTGACGATGGTGATCATCTACCTGCTCTACCGTTGGCGCGTGAAAGTGATGGTGAAACGGCAGATCAAACTGGAGCAGATTGTCTCGGAGCGTACGCGTGATTTGCGCGAGGCGCAGAACGCCCTCATCCGGCAGGAGCGCGAAGTCACTGTGGGCAAACTGACCAAGGGCCTCATCGACCGCATCCTCAACCCGATGAACTACGTGGGCAACTTCTCACACCTCACACGCGGACTTATTAAGGACCTGCGCGACGACATCGAAGCCGAGCGCGTGGCCATGTCGGCCGACAACTACGACGACGCCACGGACATCATGGACATGATGGACCAGAACCTGGAGAAGATCGAGCAGCACGGCCTCTCCACCACCCGTATCCTTAAGGCGATGGAGGAAGTGCTCAAAGAACGCAGCAAGGACCGCCAGGAGACGGACCTCTGCGTCATCTGTCAGCAGGATGTGGACATGCTGCTCAACTATTATAAAGAGGATATAGAGAAGGGGCACGTCCAGTGTGATTGGAAACGGCCCGAAGAACCCGTCATGGCCAATGTGAACGCCGAGCAGATCTCGCAAACGCTCACGGCGCTTTTGGGCAATGCCGCCTACGCCATACGCCGGCGCATCGAGTTGGGCGAAAACCCGGGTGCGGGCAAGAAGGAAACGGCGCCCTATCAGCCGCGTCTGGCCCTCATCTTGGAGCGCACACCCGAGGGCAAAGCCTCAATCCGCGTGTGGGACAACGGCATCGGCATCGAGGAGACGGTCATCGGCAAGGTGTTCGACCCCTTCTTCACCACCAAGCCCACGGCAGAAGCTTCGGGCATCGGCCTCTATCTGGCACAGCAAATCATTCAGGACCACGGCGGCAACATCACCGTGACGTCCGAGAAATATAAGTTCACGGAATTCACTATTACGCTATGACCGAAATCGAAAAACTTAAAGAGCAATTGCATCAGCAGCAGAAGATGGCGTCGCTGGGAATGCTCGCGGCCGGTATCGCACATGAGATACAGAACCCGCTGAATTTCGTCATCAACTTCTCCAAGATGTCGGGCAAACTGCTCAACGACCTTGTGGATCTGATAGAGGATTCCGCCGAGAAGCTGCAGGAGGAAGACGCCGAAGAAATGCAGGAAATCGCGGCAGACCTCAAGGACAACATGCAGAAAATCGAGGAGCACGGAGAGCGCGCCATCAGCATCATCCGGGGCATCCTGTTACAGAGTCGCGGCAAAGAGGGTGAATTCCTGCCTACGGACATCGCGACGCTGGTGCACGAATACGTGTGGCTGTCGTATCATGCCATGAGGGCCCACAACAAGGACTTCAACATCAGCATCACGGAACACTATCAGGAAAACATGCCCAAGATGATGGTGATTCCGCAAGATCTCTCGCGCGCCGTGCTCAATCTGATGAACAACGCCTGCTACACCGTGGAGGAGCGCACGGCACTCAACGAGGAGGGCTACTCGCCCGCCATCAACGTGGAGGCACATTGCGAGGGAGACACCCTCGTCATCAGCATTGAGGACAACGGCATGGGCATGACGGAAGAGGTGCAGAAGGGACTCTATGAGGCCTTCTTCACTACCAAGCCTATCGGCAAGGGCACGGGACTGGGTATGCCCATCACGCAGGACATCGTGCAGAACCGCCACCACGGAAAGCTCAGCTTCACCTCTGCGCCCCATCAGGGCACCACATTCACCATAAGTATTCCCATTCGACTGAAGTGACCATGCGCCTGAAGACCATCATATGCCTGCTCTGCATGAACGCCGCGGTGCTGTGTGCACAAAACACCGTGAGCGAAAGTGCTTTCGATTATTTCGAGAAGGGACGCTTCACCGAGTCGGACTCCATCGTCAAGAGCTCGCTGGGGTCGCTGAAAGGACAGGAGCTGGTGACGGCTTATCGTCTGCTGGCACTCTCTGCCTTCTACCAGGATAAATTTCTGGAGTCCGAACAATGGGCCAAAAAGCTGCTCGCACAAGACCCTTATTACAGGGAATACGGCGCAGATCCACGCTTCCAGGACATGCTGGAACGCCTGAAGACAGGCAGCAACACCATCCGCACGGCCTCCAAACAGCAGGAGTCGCTGGAAGAAGCCCCCGTGCCCGTGACCGTCATCACGGAAGAGATGATCCGCATCTCGGGATGTCGCACCGTGAGGGAACTGCTCTGTCTTTTTGTGCCAGGCATGGTGCGTATCGAAAACATGGAGTCCAATGTGGCCATGCGCGGCCTCTACGGCAACTCTCAGGAGAACATTCTCGTCATGCAGGACGGACACCGCCTCAACTCTGCCGTCAACAACTCCGAGCCGATGGACTACAACATCAATGTGGACAAGATCAGCCACATTGAGGTGTTGCGCGGACCGGCCTCATCACTTTACGGCAACATGGCCCTTTCGGCCGTAGTCAACATCTTCACGAAAGACGGTGCGAATTTGTCGGGCAGCAGCCTGAAGGTGTCGGGCGGCATGTTTGGCCAGTTCGGTGCATCATTCATGTATGGTCAGGGTGATTTACATAAGGAGTTTGCCTTTTGGGCCGCCGTCACCAGCTCACGTGGTGAGCGAATTGACGTAAACGGCAAGACCAACTACCTGGGCGGTTTCAACGGATTGCCGGCCTTTGACCTCGGCATGAAGGCCCGTTGGGGGGACGTGAATCTGGCCGTGACTGCCAATCACTCCAAGCCCGTGCCCCGCTACATGCTCATCAGCTTCGACGAGCCATACACCTATGACGACTACAACAGTAACGACGGAGAACATCCCGGCCTGTCCCACCTGAACGTTAACGTGGATCTCGACTACAGCCACAACTTCGGCCGTGTCACGCTCGGAGCCAACGCCTACGCCCACTACGAACAGCGGCAAATCTACAACGTCATGGGCGACTCCGTCCCCTTCGGTGTGGCCTATCTGATGCTCAAAACGCTGAGATTGGAACCATATACCATCCTATCTATGGAAGATGTGAAAACGCGCGGTGTATGGCAGACCATATCCAACAAGGCCATGACCTTCGGCGGCGGCGCCAATGCCTCATGGGGCTACGGACAGGAGACCGGGCAACACGGATCGATACTCGTAGGCGGACAGTACGAACACGTGATTCTCACAGACTCACGCTTCCAGTTGGGCTACGACTTTGACAAGATTCAATACTCGGAAAATCATATTATAGAAAAAGGACGCGACTTCACAGTTTCGGGCATTGCACAAATCAAGCACTACTTCATCCCGAACAAACTGGTCCTGAACGGCGGTTTGCGCTTTGACCACAAACAACGCTTCGACGACGAAAAAACCAACACCTTTTCGCCCCGCGCTGCATTGGTCTATATGCCGTCAAAGAACTGGAGTACGCGCTTGAGCTACTCGCGCGCGTACGTGGACGCACCTTATATTTATCGCGCCTCCAACCTGGTTTTCTTCTCCGGCGGAAAAAACATGCAGTCACAGACGATGAACGCATTCTCCCTGAGCGGCGCCTGGGACAGAAAAGATCTCGGGCTGCGCATGGAGCTCAACGCTTTCTACAACATGTCACTCCATCAGGTGGTCTATTCTCCTACCGAGACATTCGCCAACGGAGGAAGCCCGTTCTATAATGCAGACCACGTGGATGTCGGCGGTTTGGAATTCGTAGGCGAGTGGAAACGCACCGACCGCAACGGCGCCCTCGGCACTTACGTTAATCTGAATGCCACCTACCAGCATGCTTTCCGCCTGGAGCACTACGGCTCAACGGAAAACATGCGCATCGGTAACATACCGGAATTTCTGCTTAATCTAACTGCTGGCGTACGTGTGGTGAATGCTAAGCGCGGCGGAGAGCTGTGGCTGAGGGGCAACATGCATTTCGAAACTGCCACGCCGCTGATACAGAACCGACTGTCCTCACTAGTTCCGAAAAACATGCTCAGTATGAACCAGACAGACTTGGTCGATGCCTTCAAGAGCATTCAATACGTGGCGGATAATTTCCCCGACGAAAATGTTCGCATGGCCGTCGCTCTGATTTACTTTCAATTCTACCATATGGATGCAGCCACTTTGGTGAGGCCTTTGTCTCCGGAAGAAAGAGCCGAGCTTAGGCAGCTTGAAAATACAATCACCAGTGTGATGCCTGAAGAGGGCAAGCGTATCACCTATCTGATTGAAGCCGTGTACGGCGACAGGGCGAGCGAAGCTTCATTCTACGAAAACGGGCCGCAGGTGATGCTGAATCTGGGCGCCGACTGGCGTATCAAGTACCAACCTAACAAAAATAACCGCTGGCTGACACTCTCAGTGGACGTTTACAACGCCACAAACGGCAACTACAAGTACGGCAGTCTGCTCAACAGCTACATTCCGGCACAAAGTCTCTCCGTTGTCGGTAAAGTCGGCATAGAATTCTGAAAAAACGGTCAAAAATACCGTTTTGTCTTGACATAAATCAAGAAAATGCGGGGATTTTCAACAAAAAGCGGCATAATGCTTGCTTATTTGAAAAAAAGCCGTACCTTTGCACCGTGTTTTTCATGGTATTAGATTTAAGGTTAGTAAAAGATTGGTTGTCGTGAGACAACCTTCTTTTTTTTATGTATTTTTCAAATAAAATTTGGTAGGTTCGGAAAAATGTTATACATTTGCCGCGCAAATTTGAAAATTTTAGATTGAGATTCCTATATATATAGCATGAGACAGCTTAAAATTACCAAAAGTATCACCTCACGTGACTCCGCTTCCCTGGATCGCTATCTGCAAATGATCGGCCGCGAGCAGTTGCTCACCGTGGAGGAAGAAGTGGAGCTCTCGCAGCGCATCCGTCGCGGTGACCGCGAAGCTCAGGACCAATTGGTCAAGAGCAACCTTCGCTTTGTTGTCAGTGTGGCTAAGCAGTATCAGAACCAAGGTCTGTCGTTGCCCGACTTGATTAACGAGGGCAATGTGGGCCTGATTAAGGCTGCGGAGAAATTCGACGAAACGCGAGGCTTTAAATTCATCTCTTACGCTGTATGGTGGATTCGACAGACCATTCTGCAGGCTCTGGCCGAGCAGTCGCGCATCGTGCGCTTGCCGCTGAACCAGGTCAGTGCCGTCAACAAGATCTCCAAAGCCATCACCAAGTTTGAGCAGGAGCACGAGCG
>CACZUX010000007.1 GCA_902784475.1 uncultured Bacteroidales bacterium
GCGCGAATACATCAACCGCCAGAAGATGAGAGGTTCGTCGGGTCTGGCCGGCTTCGAAGTGGAATATCAGAAACGCTTCGCAGCGCCCTTCTCGGCCTTTATCCTCGCCCTGATCGGTTTCGCCCTCTCGGCCAAGAAGAAAAAAGGCGGTATGGGTATGGGCCTCGGACTGGGCATCGGACTCTCGGCCGGATACATCCTGTTGCAGACCATCTCCTCCAGCTTCTCAACGGGCGCGGGCATGAACCCCATGCTGGCTGCCTGGATTCCCAACATACTCTTCTCATTCATTGCACTATGGTTGGTAAGAAAACTCTCCTGACAACAGCGGCCCTGCTTCTGGGTCAGATATCTGCGGCGGCGCAAAATGCCTGGGACAGGCTCTTTATCGACGAGCACCGCATCGACACGGCCGACACCCGGGTGCTGAAGGTCCGCGTGGACGTCACGGGCTTCTTCCACGACAACGAATACAGCAGCAAGATGACCGACGGCTACACGCTGCCCGGAGCGCTGCTTTCACCCCGTCTGACCTACAACCCGATCGACGAGATACACATCGAGCTGGGCGTGCACGCCCTCTGCTTCAACGGCGCCAACAAATATCCCAACTACGCCTATCACGACATCGGGATGTGGAAGGGCGACCAGTATCAGAGCGGATTTCACCTGCTGCCCTGGATCAGGCTGCAGGCGCAGCTCAAAGGCGTCAACATCATCCTGGGCGACCTCTACGGCGGACAGAACCACCGGCTCATCGAGCCCATGTGGAACAGCGAGACCAATCTCTCGCAGGACCCCGAGATGGGCGTGCAGGTCAAGTGGGACTCACGCCACATACAGATGGACACGTGGCTCAACTGGCAAAGCTACATCTTCAAGCTGGAGCGTCATCAGGAAGCCTTCACCGTGGGCAGTGTGTGGCGTGTGCTCTTCGGCGACAACAGTAAACAGAAAGGACTGAAATGGTCGTTGCCCGTGCAGCTGCTCATCCAGCATCGGGGCGGAGAGCAGGACGACAAGTCGCTCAATCTCGGCGTGCAGACTCTGTGCAACGCCTCCGTCGGCGCCGCCGTGAGAGGCAGCATCTGGGGTGCGGAGCTGAATGTGCTCGGCAGCTATCAGCAGGCAGGACATCTGTGGCCCTTCCAGAGCGGAATGGCGCTGCATGCAGGCGGCGACGTGCGTCTGTGGGACCAGATGGCCGTCAAGGCCGGCTATTTCGGAGCGCCCAAACAGTTTGCCAATCTCTACGGCAGCCCCTTCTTCAGCACCGTCTCACTCCAGGACAACACCGCGATGGACGGCATGCACACCGTCTATGCCAAAGTCTCCTGGGACAATACTTGGGCCAAAGCCTACACGCTCGGCGCCACCCTTGATCTCTACCAGAGTTGGTACAAACACCCGGAAGGCAGTCGCAGCGAACTCAATTTCGACTTCGGCATCTACCTCAGGGTTTGCCCCGAGTTTGTCATCAAGTCGTGGAAAAAGAAATAACCCGCTTCTCTCCTACTTCTCTGCCAGAAAACAGGTGGAGAGGCCGAAGATATAGCGGTGAAACGACACACGTCGGAAGCCGACTTTCTGCAGAAGCGCTTTCACCTCTTCCGCCTGCGGAAATGCCGCCATCGATTCGGGCAGATATTCATAGGCCGAACGGTCGCGTGAAACCAGACGCCCGACCAGCCGCATGATGACGCGAGAATAAATCCAGAAGCCCCAGGTCATAGGCCAGCGGCGCGGCACCGAGAGCTCGAGAATCAGCAGATGTCCTCCCGGCTCCAGCACGCGAAAGAACTCGCGCAGCCCGTCTTCCAGAGATTCAAAATTTCTGACGCCGTAGGCACAGGCCACGACATCGAACGATGCATCCCCGTAAGTGAGATGCAGGCAATCCTGCTGCTCGAAACAGAGATCCGGCGCCTTCTCACGGGCGATTTGCATCATACCCTCCGAGAGATCGCAACCCGTCACCTTCGCCTGAAGCGTGTCGCGCAAAAGGATGGAGAAATCGCCCGTACCGCAGCAGGCATCCAACACTCTGCGGGGCCTGAAAGGCAAAAGACGACGGACGGCCTTACGCCTCCACCCCCGGTCAATGCCGAGGGAAAGGAGGTGGTTCAGGCGGTCGTAAGTGGGTGCGATGCGGTCAAACATCGCTTTGTTGGTCAGCGGGTCGAGAGCCATTCGCTGACGTTCTTCTGAATGCGGGCTTCGATGTCGCCGGCTTCTTCGGCAGGCACGAACTTCTGTCCAGTGATGTGCTCGTAGAGCTCGATATAGCGCTCGCTGACACTCTCGGCATATTCGTCCGTGATCTCGGGCATCACCTGTCCGGGCTGATTCATGAAGTTGTGCTCGATGAGCCACTGGCGGACAAACTCCTTTGAGAGCTGACGCTGTGCCTCACCCTTTTGGAACTTCTCCTCGTAGCCTTCCTTATAGAAATAGCGCGAAGAGTCGGGCGTGTGAATCTCGTCGATGAGAATCACCTTGCCGTCGCGCTTGCCGAATTCGTATTTTGTGTCCACAAGGATGAGTCCCTTCTTTTCGGCAATCTCGCTGCCGCGCTGGAAGAGTGCGCGCGTGTAGCGCTCCATCACCTCGTAGTCTTCGCGGGAAACGAGACCCTGACGGATGATTTCTTCCTTCGAGATGTTCTCGTCGTGACCTTCGTCAGCCTTCGTCGTCGGCGTGATGATGGGCTCGGGGAAACGCTCATTCTCGCGCATGCCCTCAGGCAGTTTCACGCCGCAGAGCTCGCGACATCCATTCTTGTATTCTCTCCAGGCGCTGCCGGTGAGATAGCCGCGAATGATCATCTCCACACGGAAGCCTTCGGCCTTGAGGCCCACTGTGACCATGGGATCGGGCGTAGCCAGCTTCCAGTTGGGCACGATGTCGGCGGTGGCGTCCAGGAACGAGGCGGCAATCTGATTGAGCACCTGACCCTTGAAAGGAATGCCCTTAGGCAGGATGACATCGAAGGCGGAGATACGGTCGGTGGCAACCATCACCATGAGGTCGTCGTTGATGTTGTACACGTCACGAACTTTGCCGTGATAAACGCTCTTCTGACCGGGCAGAGAGAGATTAGTTTTTGTCAGTGCTTTCATATGCTTCAACAATTTTTGTTACGAGTTTATGGCGAACGATGTCGCTCTTGTTCATTCTCACAAAGCCGACGCCTTCGACCTGCCCCAGGATATCCAGAGCTTCCACCAGACCGCTCCGCACGCCTTTCGGCAGATCCACCTGAGAGGGATCGCCCGTGACAATCATGCGGCAGTTCTGGCCCATACGGGTAAGAAACATGCGCAACTGAGCGGAGGTGGTGTTTTGCGCTTCGTCCAGGATGACGACGGCGTCGTTGAGCGTGCGGCCGCGCATGAAGGCCAGAGGCGCAATCTGCACGATATTCTGCTCCATCATTTCGCGCAGCTTCTGTGCGGGAATCATGTCCTCCAGCGCATCGTAGAGCGGCTGTAGGTAGGGATCGATTTTCTCCCTCATGTCGCCGGGCAAGAAACCGAGCTTCTCGCCCGCTTCCACTGCCGGACGCGAGAGGATGATGCGACGGATGCTCTTTTCCTTATAAGCTTTCACGGCCAGCGCGATAGAGAGGTAGGTCTTACCGCTGCCGGCGGGGCCGGTGACGAAGGTCAGGTCGTGGTACTGAAACGAAGTTACAATCTGTTTCTGATTCTCGCTTCTGGGACTGATGGGTTTACCGCCGACGCTGTAGAGAATGGCTCCTTTGGGGGTATTCTCGCCCGCCTTCTCTCCTCGTGTAATCTTCACGATGTCCTCTTCCGTCAGCCGGTTGTAGGTCAGTGTGTGACGAATCAGACGCTGCAGATTGTCCTCAAAGGCCGACATTTCCACCTCGTCGCCCATAATGTGCAGCACATCGTCTCTGCCTACGATTCGCAGTTTCGGATACAGAGACTTCAGCAGACGTATGTTGCTGTTTCCGGCGCCGTAAAATATCTGCGGTGCAACGTCGTCCAGCGTCAGGTGTTTCTCAATCATGGCGTTGGGCGTTCATTTTCTCCGTATTTTCCCTGGCCATACGGACATAGGCGCTCACGTAGTCGTCCTGAAGGAACTTCTCCGGTGCACCGAGTACGATGGCTTCTATCTCCGGCGTCATGATGGGGAACTCGTAGGCTGAGGTCATAATCATGAAGATGCCGGGACCGAGCACGTTGTTGTAGTTCGACTTGATGAAGCGCGAAATCAGGCGTTCAGAGATCTGCTGTATCTGAAGCGCTTCGGCATTGAGCAGGCGCACGATTTCGTCGTGGTCGTAACCGGCCATGATGAGAGCAGACTCCTTGTGGGGGATGTTGTGCATCAACTCGTCCACCACACCTTTCTGTTTAACGAAAGAATACAGAGAATCGTTGAGCGGCGTGCCGCCGAGACTCTGTTCCTCGTTGGTGAAGTTCAGATGCACTTCGCCTTCTTCCAGGACGATGGGCATCAGGCTTTCGTTCTCCACAAAGAGATGAGCGAAGAGTGTGCTGTCGAGCGTGCCCGAGAATTCGAAGTGTCCGTGTTGCACGGTGGTGCTGTCCATATTGACCAACTCCTCGTTGGCATAGCGTTTGAGATACAGTTTGCGGCCCTCCAGCGCGTCGATACCGTTCTCGCCGATCACTTTATAGTGCGGACGACAACCTGCGAGCACCAGTGTCAGCGCGAGCATCATCCACAGTGAAAAGGATTTAGTCATATCCTGCTGTCTCTTTAGGGATTAACCACCACGAAGAGGTCCTCGTCATCGTGGTGCATGAAATACTTCTCACGGGCAAATTTCTCCAGCGATTTGGCGTCGGAGAGACCGTTCAGATCGCGTGTGTCTTTCTCGTAGCGCTTCCGATAGTTCTCTATCTCCTGTTTCAGGTCCTGAATGACCAGGTTACGCTGATGGCGGTGGAGCACGCTGTTTTCGTCCAAAAAGCCCACAACCAGCACGACGATGCTGACGACAAAATAATACTTATATCGTCCGATAAAATCCCAAATGCCGCTGATTTTGCGTATTTCTTTCTTCATATCAGGCACAAATGTACGAAAAAAAATGAGAGTTATCATTTAAGCGTATGTTGTTTTTTGTAAAACTTTAATTTTTTTTGTACTTTTGCGTACGAAAATCAGAATCCGATTATGGAAGAATATATTGTTTCGGCCCTAAAGTACCGTCCGTTGACGTTCGACTCGGTCGTCGGGCAGCGCACGCTGACCGCCACGCTTAAGAACGCCGTCCGTTCGGGAAAACTGGCGCACGCCTATCTTTTTTGCGGACCGCGCGGTGTGGGCAAGACCACCTGTGCCCGCATCTTTGCAAAAACCGTCAACTGCCTCTCGCCCGACGCCAACGGCGATCCCTGCGGCGAGTGTGAAAGCTGCAAGGCTTTCGCCGAGGGACGCAGCATGAGCATCCACGAGCTGGATGCCGCCTCCAACAACTCCGTCGACGACATACGCGAGCTTTGCCGCCAGGTTCAGATTCCGCCTCAGGTGGGTCGCTACAAGGTGTTCATTATCGACGAGGTGCACATGCTTTCGGCTTCAGCCTTCAACGCATTCCTCAAGACGCTGGAGGAGCCGCCTTCGTATGTCATCTTCATCCTGGCCACCACCGAGAAGCACAAGATATTGCCCACCATTCTGAGCCGCTGTCAGGTGTACGACTTTGCCCGAATGACGTTGCAGGGCACTGTGGACCACCTGAAATACATCAGCCAAAAGGAAGGCATCACGGCCGAAGACGAAGCCCTTCACCTCATCGCCCAGAAGGCCGACGGCGGCATGCGCGACGCGCTCTCCATCTATGATCAGATGGTGTCCTGCTGCGGCAACAATCTGACGCTGGAGGCTGTGAGCGATGCGCTCGGTGTGCTCTCCACCGACAGCTATTTCGAGATGGTGGATCACTTCATCAACAAGGAGGTGCAGCCCTGCCTCGTTCTTCTCAACAACATCATTAACGAAGGTTACGAGGGCGGTAACTTTATGAACGGCCTCGCCTCCCATCTGCGCAATCTTCTGGTGGCGCGCGATGCTTCCACCCTGCCTCTTTTGGACACATCGGAGGCCTTGCGTGCCCGCTATCAGGAGCAGGCTGCCCGCTGCGACGTGAGGATGCTCTACAGGGCGCTGCGTCTGTGCAACGACTGCGACAACCAGTACCGCACGTCGCGCAACAAGCGTCTCTCTCTGGAGATTACGCTCATCGAGTGCGCCCAGATTGATCCCGACGCCCCTGCAGGTGGGCTTCGGCCCACCAAGTTAGCCCCCTTCTTCACGCAGCCGGTGGCTGCCGCGAGAAAGCAGACTTCTGCCGCTGCTATGCCCCAAGAGCAGAATAAAACACCGCACACCGTTGCGGCAGCACCCGCACAGCCCGCTCCCGCTCCCCGCGTGCGCCTCTCCTCGCTCGGTCCAAGCCTGAGGATAAGCACCGCTCCCCAGACGGCTACGCCTGCCGTTCAGACAACGGAGATGCCCGAACAGCCGGATTCCGCTCCCGCAACTGCAGCGCTCGACGACCAGGAGTTGCTTCGCGCATGGAGGGAGTTTGCCAACATGCTGCAACTGGAAGACAAGGCCATGTCAATGCGCATGCTCCGCATGACGCCTGAGGTTACCGGTCAGGCATCCTTTTCTGTCATCGTTTCCAATGAGCAGGTGAAGACATACCTTCTCCAACTCTCTTCCCGCCTCATGCGCTACCTGCGTCGCAGCCTGCTTTTGCCCAATCTCAGGATGGACATCAATGTGACACCCTATGAAACGGTGCAGCAAAGCCTCTCCAAGAAAGATATTTTTCAAAATTACATGAGCCAGAACAGCACCCTTCAAAGTCTGGTGGACGAATTCAAACTTATTGTGGAATAAATGCATCTGCTCTGGAAACTTCTTCGCCGCCACCTCTCGCCGGGACAACTGGCAGGTTTCGCCTTGGCCAATCTGCTGGGCATGATGATCGTGCTTCTCTCGGTGCAGTTCTACCAGGATCTTGCACCCGCCTTTGCCGGCGACGACGGCCCTCTGCCTCCGGACTACCTGATGGTGTCCAAACGCGTGGGCGCTTTCTCGTCCGCCTCGCTGGAGTTCACGGCTGCAGAGCAGGAAGAACTTTCCCGCCAGCCCTTCGTCAAAAACCTGGGCACCTTCTCCGCTTCGCGCTATCGCGTGAAATGCCGTGTGGGCATGCAGGACGTCCGCTTTTCTTCCGACATGTTTTTCGAGAGCGTGCCAGACCGCTTTGTCGATGTCGATGCCCGCGTGTGGCAGTGGCATGAAGGCGAACCCGTCCCCATCGTTCTGCCAAAATCCTATCTGGCCGTCTATAATTTCGGTTTTGCCCAAAGCCACCGTCTGCCCAAGATCGGCGAAGGGCTTCTCGGGATGCTCGATGTGGATGTCGAGCTCATCGGCGAAGGCCGTCACGACATCCTACCGGCCCGCCTCACGGGCTTCTCTTCACGCCTAAACACCATTCTCGTGCCCAGTTCTTTCCTCGAGTGGAGCAACACCGTCTATGCACCTTCCGCCGGAGCGCAACAGCCTTCGCGCCTGATTCTTCAAGTGGTGAATCCCGCCGACGAGCGCCTCGTGAGCTTTATGAAGCAGAAGGGCTACGACATCGACGAGGACAAGCTACAGGCGGGCAAAACGATGTATTTCCTCAAGCTCGTTGTAGCCATTGTACTGGCCGTCGGACTGCTCATTTCCGCCTTGAGCTTCTACGTACTGATGCTCAGCATCTTCCTTTTGGTGCAGAAGAATCAGGAGAAACTTCAGTCGCTGCTGCTCATCGGCTATAGTGTGGGCCGTGTGGCGCTGCCTTATCAGTGTCTCACACTGGGCGTCAACCTTCTGGTGTTCCTCTGCGCACTCGGAGCCACACTCTTTGTGCGCGGCCTCTATCTGGAACATCTCTGGCGCATGTTCCCCACCATGCAAGAGGGTTCGCTCTGGCTCATGCTCTCTTTCGGCATCGCATTGCTTATCCTGGTCAGCGTGCTCAACATTTTGGCTGTTTACCGTAAAGTCAAACAAGTATGGAGACACTCCTGAGTCTGTATAAGGATTTGTTCGGACACACTCCCGCCCGCACGGAGCCCATTCAGGGCAGCGGCAGCAATCGGGCCTATTATCGTTTCTTTGAAGCCGACGGCCGTTGCACAATTGCCTGTCGGGGCACCGCCGTTCGCGAGAACGACAGCTTTCTCGCCCTCTCGCGCCACTTCGCCCGGTGCGGACTGCCCGTACCCCGTGTGCTGGCTGTGTCGCCCGACCATACGGCTTATCTCCAGGAGAGTGTCGGCTCTCGCAGCCTCTTCGACGCGTTGAAGGAAGGACGTCAGAAAGGCGGGCACTACAGCGAGGCCGAGCAGCAACTCATGGAGCGCACGCTGCGCCTCTTGCCCCACGTTCAGGTGGAGGGCGCACACGGCCTGGATTTCTCCGTCTGCTATCCCGCGCCGGAGCTCGATCGCACAGGCATTCTCTTTGATCTCAACTATTTCAAATACTGCTTCCTGAAGACCTCTTCGGTGGAGTTCGACGAATATCTTCTTGAGGCCGACTTCCAGGCTTTCGCCTCCGATCTGCTGTCTGCGGAGGATGCGCTCTCGTCCGTCACGGCGTTTCTCTATCGCGACTTCCAGGCGCGCAACATCATGCTCGACGACGGGGGCGGCCTGCATCTCATCGACTATCAGGGCGGCCGCAAAGGACCTCTCCCCTACGACGTGGTGAGCTTCCTCTGGCAAGCCTCTTCGCTCTTCCCAGACGAGGTGCGCCGGCGCTGCATCGGGGCCTATCTCGACGAGCTTGCGCCGCTCACATCGCTCTCCCGCGACGAGGTGACGGACTCCTTCATGCGCCGTCTGCCGCTCTTCGTGCTCTTCCGCCAGCTTCAGGTGTTGGGCGCTTACGGCTTCCGCGGACGCTACGAGCGCAAGCAGCATTTCCTGGACTCCATTCCCGCCGCACTCGAAAACCTGCGGCAGATTCTCCCCCAATGCCCTTATCCCTACCTGCATGATACGTGTTTACAGTTTTTCCTTTAAGAAAGGCATCCCCGAAGATACCAGCGGCAACGGCGGCGGCTACGTGTTCGACTGTCGCGGCACCCACAATCCCGGCCGCTACGACGAGTACAAATCCCTCACCGGCTTGGACGAACCCGTGATCCGTTTCCTCGAGGACAACGGTGAGATTCTCACCTTCCTCGACCACGTTTACGCTTTGGCCGACGTGCATCTGGCGCGCTACATCGAGCGCGGCTTTGAGGATCTGATGTTCTCTTTCGGCTGCACGGGCGGACAGCACCGCAGCGTCTACTGTGCGGAGCATCTGGCCCGTCATCTCAACGAAAAATTCGGCGTTGCCGTTCAGCTCTGCCACCGCGAACGGGGCATCACGCGCCTGCTTCCAGCTCGCGGATAAACCGCTCCGCCTCCGAGAGCGTCTCCAGCTTGCCCACGTCCATCAGTCGCAGCCCTTCCTCCTTCACGCCCTTCACCTTCATCTCGCCGGCCAGACGCAGATAGAAGTCGATGATGCCAAACTTCTCGGGGAATTCGTCCATCAGCGGAAAAGCCTCCGAACCAATTTGGTGTATGCCGCTGAAGGCCAGTTTGTGCAGAGGGCCCTCGGGCAGACGTCTTTCGCGCCCGATGCCCTTCACCTCGCCGGTCTTCACGTTGGTCCATCCCCTGAGGTTCATGTCGTCGTCGAAGAGCAGATAGCGCGTTGTCTCCCGCTCCGACACCATCAGCGTGGCCGCAGCGCCTTCACCCTTGGCCCAAAAGGCTTTGAGGTCGGCGTTGGAGAGAATGTCGCAGTTGTGCACGAGGATGCGGCCTTCGCCCAGCAGGGGGCGGGCTTTGCGTATGCCGCCTCCGGTCTCGAGCAGCTGCTGACGCTCGTCGCTGAAGCGGATGTTGAGGCCTTCCGTCGGATGCGCCGCCACCCATTCTTCTATCATGTCGGCAAAATGGTGCACGTTAACGACGATGTCCGTCGCTCCTGCTTTACGCAGCTTTTCTAACTGGTACTGGAGCAGCGGCTTTCCGGCCACTTCCACCAGCGCCTTGGGCATACGGTCCGTGAGGGGCTTGAGTCTGGTGCCGAGCCCTGCGGCAAAGATCATCGCCTTCATCGCTCGTAACTAAAGAGACGTTCTTCGGCGAGCTTGGCCCATTTGGTGTCGGGCCTTCCCCAGTTGGCGTAAGGGTGAATGGAGATGCCGCCGCGCGGCGTGAAGAATCCCGTCACTTCGATGTATTTGGGGTTCATCAGTTCGACGAGGTCCTTCATGATGGTGTTCACGCAGTCCTCATGGAAATCGCCGTGGTTGCGGAAAGAGAAGAGGTAGAGCTTCAGACTCTTCGACTCCACCATGCGCTCTCCGGGGATGTACGAGATGCGTATCTCGGCGTAGTCGGGCTGCCCGGTGATGGGACACAGCGTGGTGAATTCTCCGGCGTTGAGCCTCACCCAGTAATCGTTCTCCGGATGCAGGTTTTCGAAGGTCTCCAGCACGCCCGGATCGTAGTCCTGACTGTAGGCCACTTTCTTGCCCAATGACTTCAAGTGCTCTTTTTCCTTATCTCTTGTTTTCATTTAGCGCTTATATGTTATATGTTAGAGTTTCAATATCTTATCGTAATTCATTTCGATATGTTTCCCGATGGACGTCACGATGACGGCGGCGCCCTGCCTGCGAGCTTCTTCCATCATGATTTCGCCCATCGTGCGGCTGTTTTCCTCGTCAAGATGGCTCACGGGCTCGTCGGCCAGAAGCACGTCGAAAGGCTGACACAGCGCCCTCACGAGCCCCACCCTCTGCTGCTGTCCGAACGACATGTGGGAGAGCCTCTTGTCGCGACAGGCGGCGATGCCCAGACGCTCAAACCAGCCCTCAATCGTCTCGAGGGTCTGGCAGCCGGTCAGCTGGTTTTTGATGAGCACGTTTTCCATCGCCGTCATTTCGGGGAACAGACGCAGTTCCTGGAAGAGCTGGCTCATGTGCCTCTGACGGATGTTCACCCATTGGGCCCTGCCGTAGCGACTGATGTCTTCGCCGTCGAAGAGGATGCGCCCCGAGTAGTCGTTGCGATAGCCGTAGAGGAAGGAGCACAGGCTGCTTTTGCCCGTGCCGCTGGCGGCCTCCACCAGATAGGTCTTGCCGCGCTCCAGCGTGAGCTCCTGCTGCCACACATCGCTCACAAGATCACCTCTTTCGGCGAACACATTGGGCGTCACGCGCTCCAAACGTACCTCATTCATGCCTGCAAAGGTACGAAATTTTTCTCCGAAAGACAATTTATTGCGTCATACTTTTACTTTAGGTTTCGCAATTTATGAATTATTTCGTAACTTTGCGGCGAAAAACAACAATTACACACTTCGCATCCTATGAAGAAACTCCTTTCCGTTCTGATTCTCGTGCTTGTGGCGCTGCTGCCGGCCCACGCCGTGCTGAAAGAAAAAGACTTGGCGCGCACACTGGGCGTCCTGCGTGCCGAGCTGGCCTCCGACTACGAGAAGCAGCAGCAGTTCCTGCAGATGTACGAGCAGCAGGGCGCAGCCCAGCATCAGCAGCTGGTTTCCTATATGAACCAGTGCGAGCAGATCGGCCTGATGCTCTACTCCCAGTCTTACGACAACACTTTCGACCAGGCTTATGCCTGCCAGCAGGCCGTCAATCTCTACTGGAGCCTGAGCGACAAGAGCGGCAACACGCTGCCTTACGACCGCATCATCGAATGGCTCCACAGCGAGCTCGACCGCTACGACGCCCTCATCACTTCGCTGCGCAGCATGCCGCCTGTGGCCAAGAACGATGAGGATCTGCTCAGCCAGAGCGACAGTATTCTGCTCAACGCCATCGACTCGCTGGCTTCCACCTTCGTCGGCCAGGATACGGGCGCCGTTGCCGCCATGGAGGTCACGCCGATGATGCAGGGAAGCAAGGACGACGGACCCGACGAGCCGCTCTATCTCACGGGCCAGCAGTTGGAGGACCGCGCCGCCTGTCTGGAGTATGCCGACAGCATGCGCAACAACGTGCAGCACTTCCTTGAGGCCCTTGAGGCCGAGAGCGTCTACTACCACAGCGTGCAGGACAAGGTGGACCAACTCAACTCCTTTGCCCAGAAGCGCTACAAGGTGCTTCAGGACTACATCTTCAAGATGGGCACCGACAACTACATCACCGTGCTCTCTACCCTGCCCCGTCAGCTCCGCAAGGCCCGCAGCGCCGCCAGCACCAAGTACAAACCCTTTGCCGAGCACGAGCAGGAGAACGACTACTCCGAGTGGCGCGGCAAATCGGTGCTCTTCATCAGCGTCTTTGTGGCGCTCTACCTCTCCATTGCCCTCATCATCGCCTTCGCCCTGATTCAGTGGTGTCTGCCCAAGCGCTGGCGCGGCCGTAACTGGCCTTCGCGCCGCACGATGCTCACCTGGGTGGTCGGCACGGCCATCTTCGCCATTTACGTCATGGTGGTGCGCCACTTCGTCAACCGCAACTACATCCAGATGGGCACGGGCCTGGTGATGAACTTCGCCTGGCTGCTTGAGGCGGTGCTCCTCTCGCTCTACATCCGCCTGAAGGGCCGTCAGATGATTGACGCTGCGCTCGTCTACACGCCGTTGCTCATGCTGGCCTTCCTGGTCATCATGTTCCGCATCGTGCTGATTCCCGACGCCGCCATCAACCTCGTCCTGCCGCCCGTCCTGGTGGTCTTCACGCTGTGGCAGCTGTGGCTCTCGGGGCGCCATCGTCGCGAGCTGCCTCTGCTCGACACGGCCTACACCCACATCACCTCCGTCGTGATGGGCGTCTCTGCCCTCGTCTCGTGGTCGGGCTACAGCCTCATGGCCATCCAGATCATCGTGTGGTGGACCTTCCAGCTGGCGGCCATCACCACCATCACCTGCCTCTACGACCTCATGGAGATGTATGAGGAGAACAAACTGCTCGGCCGCGTGAAGCGCATCGAGAGTGCCAAGGGCTCCGATGTCGATGTCGAAGACCACCGCCGCATGCTCAAGCGCATTGCTTCGGGCAAATACATCACCTCCACCTGGTTCTATGACTTCATCAACCGCACCTTAGTGCCCATCCTGGCCGTCTATTCCGTGCTCATCAGCATCTACTGGGCGTCGGAGATCTTCGCCATGACGAGCCTTTGCGTGAAGATTTTCTTCAAGGATTTCATCAACCAGCCCGACCTCATCCGGGTGTCGCTCTTCAAGCTCTGCGTGGTGGTGGCCCTGTGGTTCATCTTCAGCTATCTCAACTACGCCCTGCGCAGCTTCTACATCGCCTATCGCAAGAAGGTGTCCCCGTCTGAAGGGGTGTACAACTTCACCCTCTCGCGCAACATCATCGCCATCGTCATCTGGGGCCTCTACGCCATCACGGTGCTCGTCCTGCTCAATGTGCCCAAGAGCGGCATCTCCATCGTCACCGCCGGCCTGGCTACGGGTCTCGGTTTCGCCATGCAGGATCTCATCGAGAACTTCTTCTACGGTCTCTCGCTGATGACGGGCCGCCTGCGTGTGGGCGACTACATCGAGTGCGACGGCATCTCGGGCAAGGTGGAGAGCATCACCTATCAGAGCACTCAGGTCATCACGGCCGACGGCTGCGTCATCGCCTTCCTCAACAAGGCGCTCTTCAGCAAGAACTTCAAGAACCTGACGCGCAACCACAACTACGAGCAGATCTGCATTCCCGTCGGCGTGGCCTACGGCACCGACGTGGAGGCCGTGCGCCGCATCCTCACCGAGGCGCTCACCCCCATCTGCCGGGAGCGCAACAGCGCCGATGTGCCCATAACGGATCCCGACCGTCCGATCTGCGTGCGCTTCAACGACTTCGGCGACAGCAGCGTGGACCTCAAGGTGCTCATTTGGATGCTTGTCGAGGAGAAATACGGCTTGACCGGCCGCCTTAAGGAGGCCATCTACAACGCCCTCAACGCCAACAACATCGAAATCCCGTTCCCGCAGCGCGATGTTCACTTGATTAATGAAAAATGAATAATTAAAAATTAAAAGTGAGCCATGAACCCTGAACCCTTAACCCCAGCGGAGCGCCGGCAGCTCGTCGCGGGCTACCGCAATCTGCTGCATGCAGGGATTGCGCTCCACGACGATGATGTGGCAAAGATGCGCGAGCGCCTCAGGCTGGCTCATGCCGAGGGTCGGATCCAACGGGACGCCTTCGGGCTCCATCCCATCCTGCGTAGCCTCGACACGGCGCTGCTGGCCGCCGACGAGATAGGCCTCCGGCGCGACGGCCTGGTGGCCATCATGCTGCGCCCCGCCGCCGTTGATGGTGACGCGACAGTGGCGGCGGACTTCGGCGAATCCGTGGCCCGCATCATGCACGGCCTGGAGCGCATCCAGCAGCTCTACCGCAAGACGCCCGTTGTCGAGACGGAAAACTTCCGCAACCTCCTTCTCTCCTTTGCGGAGGACATGCGCGTGATTCTCATCATGATAGCCGACCGCGTGAGCCTCATGCGCGGCATCCGCGATGCGGGCGACGATGCGCTGCGTCGCGAGGTCAGCCGCGAGAGCATGTTTCTCTACGCTCCTCTGGCCCACAAGCTGGGCCTTTATCAGCTCAAGTCCGAGCTGGAGGACCTCTCGCTCAAGTACACCGAGCCCGAGGCCTATTACCACATCCGCGAGAAACTATCCGAGACGAAGGCCAGTCGCGACGCCTACATCGGCCGCTTCATCGGCCCCATCGACGAGCGCCTCAGGGAGGCCGGCCTGAGTTTCCACATCAAGGGCCGCACGAAGTCCATCCACTCCATCTGGCAGAAGATGAAAAAGCAGAAGTGCCCCTTCGAGGGCGTCTACGACCTCTTCGCCATCCGCATCATCCTGGACTCCCCGCCCGAGAAGGAGAAGATGCAGTGCTGGCAGACCTTCGCCATCGTCACCTCGATGTATCAGCCCAACCCCAAGCGTCTGCGCGACTGGCTCAGCGTGCCCAAGAGCAACGGCTACGAGAGTCTCCACATCACCGTGGTGGGCCCCGAGCAGAAGTGGGTCGAGGTGCAGATCCGCACGGAGCGCATGGACGAGGTGGCCGAACGCGGCGTTGCGGCCCATTGGCGCTACAAGGGCATCAAGAGCGAGACGGGCCTCGACGAATGGCTCACGGGCATCCGCTCCATGCTGGAGGCCAGCGACGGCGCCGAGGCGGTGGACCAGTTCCGCATGGAGCTCTACGAGGACGAGGTCTTCGCCTTCACGCCCAAGGGCGACATCTTCAAGTTCCCCAAGGGCGCCACTGTGCTCGACTTCGCCTATCACATTCATTCCAAGGTGGGTAACACGTGCACGGGAGCGCGCATCAACGGACGCGCCGCCACGTTGCGCCAGCCCCTCAAGAGCGGCGACCAGGTGGAGATTCTCACCTCCTCTTCACAGCATCCGCGCCCCTCGTGGCTCGCCATCGTCAAGACCTCCCACGCCAAGTCGAAGATACGCCTGGCCCTCAAGGAGACCGACGCCAAGGAGCGCCTTCTGGGCAAGGAGACGCTGGAGCGCCGCCTCAAGAATCGCAAGCTCGACATCGAGGAGAACGCCATGCACCAGCTCGTGCGCAAGCTGGGCTTCAAGGAGGCCAGCGACTTCTATCTGCAGATTGCGCGCGGCGCCATCGACATGGGTCACGTCATCGACGTCTATTCTTCACTCCTTCAGGGCGACACCCATGAGAACGCTCCGGCCGAGAGTGCCTCGCATTTCGTGCTCCATCCCGAGCGTCAGCAGGAGGAGCGCCGGGGCGACGACGTGCTGGTCATCGGCAGCCGCCTCACGGGTGTGGACTATCATCTGGCGCGCTGCTGCCAGCCCGTCTACGGCGACAGCGTCTTCGGCTTCGTGGGCATCGGCGGCATCAAGATCCACCGCACCGACTGCCCCAACGCGCCCGAGCTGCGCCGCCGCTATCCCTACCGCATCGTGCAGGCCTGCTGGAGCGGCAAGGGCGAAGGTTCCTACCCCATCACGCTACGCATTGTGGGCCACGACGACATCGGCATCATCAACAACGTCACGAGCATCATCTCCAAGGAGGACAAGCTGACGCTGCGCTCCATCAACATCGACTCCCACGACGGCCTCTTCGAGGGCAATGTCACGATCATGGTGGACGACACGGACCGCCTCTCTTCTCTCATGAAGAAGCTCTCCGCCGTCAAAGGCGTAAAGCAGATATCGCGAGTGTGAGTCAGAAAAGTTTGCAAATAAAATAAATAATCGTTACAGCGACAATAAAGGCTATCTTGATGGCCCACCACAGAAGCCACATACCGATGGCGGAAAAAATGACCAGGCCGAGATAGTTGACGGCGGCAAGCAGCACAAAGAGCAACACGGCGCCTGTCAGAGTCTTCACTATGCCCAGGGCAAAATAGAGATACGTGTGCTTGAGGTCCAACTTGGAGTAGTCGTCTTCCAGCAGAATGGCCTTCATTACTGAGAAGAAAAAGAGGTACACCAACACCTGCGCCACGGGGAGATAGTCGTAGGCAAACCAGTCGGGACGATTGACAAAGGAGGCGTAGGGCAAGACGGGGTTGACGCCGTCATAGAATTGCAGCACATACGGGGTGGCAAACAGCGCCACGAGCCAGAACATGATATTCTGTCCCAACTGAGCAATGACGTTGATATGGTCGTTGACCTTCTCCATCAGGTCGCGTATGATGCGTCCGGTGCCTTCCACACCAAGCGACTGCGCCTCTTCGAGCTTACGCCGGGCTTCGACGGCCGAGCTGTGCCTGAGGCTGCTCTTCGCCTCTTTGATGAGATCGGCGGCATATTCGATAATGGGCGAAGTGACGGGATGAAAGACGTTGCCGGTGATGTATCCCATATAGGATTTCCCGTTATAATCGTAGGTCAGGCGGCTGAGGTTGAAACGGGTGACACCGGCACGTTGGAAACGTATGCGGCAGTTATCCGATGCGATCCTGTTGTGTTCGCAGAGGATTTCGTCAAGCGATGCGCTGTAGTTGCTGCGCTCCGGGTAGAGGTCACTGCCGAGCTTATCGTCCAGCGTTTCGAAGACGGTCTCCGTGTGACATTCTTCACGCCACGGGAATTTCTCCACTTGATCCCACCACTCGTCGTCTGCATATATCTGCCCGTCTGAAAGGTGTTCCAGTTTCTGTGTGACGCGAATGCTGTGGAGCAGCCTCTTATATCCCTGACAGGGCCCGCACACCACCTTTCCGGTCTGGCCGCAGGTCTCGCACGGCACCTCTTTGTTGCCTCGGCATTTGATGCATGTCAGTCTACCGGAACCGCCGCATTTCGGACAGCCGCCGCGGATTTCGCCGCGTCCGCTGCAAGTGGGGCAGCTCTCGTTATCCCAATAGGTTTCGTCCACATATTCATAGCGTGTGACGGTCTGCCCCGTACTGTAGTATTGGCGCGCCACCTGCTTCTTCCTGGTTTTCTTGACCCTGCGACTGCCGCTGCCGTTGCAGGCAGAGCATCTTTTGGCGCCGCTGCCACCGCACATGGAGCATTCGCGGACGCCCCTGCCCTCGCATGATGGGCAGACGTGCCAGCCCGTCTTGCTGCCCTTTCCGGTGCACGTGGGGCAGTTGAGCTTTCCCGCTCCTTTACAGGTGTGACAGACCTCTGCATGTTCCGAGCCGGGCACGGTGCGATGACCCTCTGCATCCTGAAACTGTCCTTTGGCCAAGGGCCCCACCTCAAACATCCATCGGTCCACTTGCGACAGATTTGTGACGGTGAGCGCTTTCAGCGGTGTGCCGGTATAGGGCTCTTCGTGCTTCACCACGTCGCGCCGATCGAGCTGGGTGTCCCCACGGCATTCGTGGATGCACAACTCGATGTTTTCCTTGATCTCTATGTCGTTGCCATAGTCGAGAAAACGCTTATGGTTGACCGTGCGCGAATAGGCATTGACGAGGTCGCGTATGTGTCTCACTTCTTGCTCGTTCATGGCTTCTTAAACTTTAGGGTAAGCGGTTTAATGACGAAACTGTTCACCAGCCAACACAGCAGCATCATCAGGAAGAGGGCCACTGAGGTGTAGAAGTATATGGTCAGTCGCGGCGAGTAGTCTTCGACGTGAAGTCTCTGGTAGTTAATCATTGCGGACAGGGTGTGCAGCACCTTACTGTAGGCTTTGACAGTCTCGTCCGGTTTTTTGACGGATTCCAGCGAGTCGGCCACACTGACGCTAACCGTGCGGTAGTCTTCAAGACAGCGGCGGAAGTTGATTTCTGTCCACACGCTTTTCATCACCGAAGCCGGATCTTCACATCTCATGTTGACCCACTCAGACTGCTTTCCGTCCGAGTCGATGGCAGCGGAATCCGTGTCCGCCACCCCGTCCGGCTCCGCAGCGTTCAACGCCGTTGCTGCCAACAGGCTGAACAGCATGAGAGAGACTCTTAATGATGATTTCATGGCGCAAATGTGTCGTTTAAGGTTGCTAAAGTTATTGATGGCGTGACAAATATACAAAAAAAACAGGAACGTGAGCGCTTTTTTTATAAAATTATTGACTTAACACAATGAATTTAATCTGCCCATTGAATTTTCAGCCTTCTTACTTCTCACCTCCTTCTTCCTCTCGGCATTCTGCCGCCGGGGAAATTGGGGCGCTCGGTTCTTGCGGGGCGCTCAGGGAGTGTGGCGGGCCTTTCGGGTCTTTCTGGACGATCCGGCAAAGTGGTGGGCCTGTCGGGATGCTCGGGTCGGTCGGGTCGATGTTCGGGCACATCGGGCTTATCCGGCTTATTGTCGGGGCGATGCTCGGGCGCATCGGGCTTGTCGGGCTTATTGTCCGGATGATGCTCGGGCACATCGGGCTTATCCGGCTTATTGTCGGGGCGATGCTCGGGCTTGTCGGGATGATCGGGATGGTGATCGGGCTTGTGGTCCGGTCCGCCGGGATGATGGGGATCGTAGGGCTCCGGTCCGTGATGATGATGCGGGCCGTCGGGCTTGTCGTGGATGCGGTCCACGTAGATGTTGACATCCAGACGGTTGTATCCGCCTCTGTAGGTGTAGTAGCCGGGAGGCCAGGCGAAGAAGAACACGGTGCGCGCGTAGTGGGTGTAGATGACGAACACCCATGCGTCGCTTTGCCACAGCAGCGGTTTGTAGAAATACTCCAGCTGCATAAACTTCTCATACTGCCATTTGCTCAGCACCAGCTTCATGTCGGCGTTGCGTCTGTTCCACCAGGGGCCGAAGAGGTCTGCCGCAACGTTGACGCTCATGTAGTAGTCGAGGTTGATTTCGAAGACGGCCTCATACTGGTCGTTGGTGAGGTCGAGTTCGTGCGCCATCTTGTCGCTGAGGAAGAGGGCTTCCCTCTGTGCGTCCGTAAAGACGAGTGCGTTGGCAGCTACGGCCATCATTGCCGTCAGGGCCAGAGTCAGGATTCTTTTCATCTCTCTTTCTTTCTATGGTCAATTGTTGACGTATTTTCTTCCTTTGTAGATCACGAGGCCTTTGGTCCTGGGGCTGACACGCTGTCCGAGGACGTTGTAAACGGGAGCGTCGAGGCCGGTCATCGTGGCCGGTGTGGCCGTGCGCTTTTCGTCGGCAGCAACGACGTCGATGCCTGTGGCACCCGTGAGCTTCTCGAGTCCTGCCAAAGCGTCTATCTTACCGGCGCCAGCCTGCCGCAAGTCGTGCGTGGGTATCAGTTCGGGATTGGTGGTGTACTGGTCGTTGCAGCTCGTCTCCTTAATGAGGGCGCGCACGTCGTTGTACGTGAGATCCGGCTTGGCCTGCAGCCAGAGGGCGATGATGCCCGTCACGTTGGGCGAGGCCATCGAGGTGCCGTTCATCACGCCGTAAAAGTTGTAGCGTTCGAAGAGCTGTACCATGTCGCTGATATAGGATCTCTTATTGGACCTGATTTCCTGTCCGTAGTCGAAATACGTCTCGTCGTTGGAGTTGTAGGCCGAGAGGATGGCCGACCCGGGAGCAACGACGTCGGGGTGCGTCACCGCTCTGTCGTCTTCCCTGCAGAAGGACGAGGTGTATGCAATGCCACCGTCCACCTGCATCGAGGGATTCGTGTAGTAATACCACTTGCCGTCTATCGACGTCCAACCCGGCGATGAGACGTAGCTGCCCACGCCGATCACTTCGTCGGCGCAGATATGCACGCTGCAGGCGCCGTCGTCCACGCCGTCGGTGAATCCCGTCAGGTTCTCGGAGTGGAAGCCCGCCGTTTTGTCGTTGCGGCGCTCCATCGCCCTGAGCGTCTTGCCCTCGCCGCCTTTGACGAAATAGGCCAGCTTGAGGTCCGGCTCTTCAAACCAGTATATGCCGGAGAGCCAGTGTTGGACATAGTATTTACCGTTGTCCACGTTCGTGCCTTTCTCCTCTTCAATCGTGGTGATGGTTTCGAAAGCGTCGTGCAGCGGCTTCTCCTGCAGCGTAAAGACCTCGCCCGTCTTCACGTTGACGACCTTGACGTCCACCTCTATCTCGCTGCCGTCGGTAACGTAGAAGTAGTTCTCCGGGTTGACGTAGCCGCTGACGGGCATCTCGTTGTGAGTGTACGTCGTCGTCTCGCCCAGCACGGTCCGGAGGTTGTATCCGTCGCTGCCAGCTGCAGGCAGCGTGACCATGAGGGCCGCTTTCTTTCCTGCGCTGTTGCCCGCCGCCATGACGCAGATATGCCCCTTGCGGTCCTCGTCCGTCTTGTAGTACTCGCGCAATCCCTTGACGATTACCGATATGGCGCCGTCGTGGAATCCCGTCGGACGTCCGATGCTGACGTTGACGACGCAGGGCATCCCCTGCCCTCGGGCGTAGTCGAACATCATCTTCACGGCCTTGATGATGTTGGCATCGTAGGTTTTATTGCCCAACTCGCAGAGCATCAGATCCGCTTCGGGCGCCATACCCTGCTTGTTGACGCCTTCCACCAGACTGCCTGCCGCCGTAGCGGCCACATGACTGCCGTGCGACTCATTGTCGACGTCGCAGTCCAGCCACTCGATATCCTCTTTGTCGGTGTATTCTATCGGGGCGTCGCCCCTGTAGTCTATCACATATTGGATGCGCGTCGAGCCGTCGGCGTTGCGGAAAGCGGCGTGTCTGAAGTCTATGCCGCAGTCAACGACGCCCACCAGCACGCCCTTACCCGTGTAGGCCTGCGGAAGATGGTGTGCGGCGGCTTTTTCCCATGTCGCCACCTCCTCCACCTGGTTCTTCGCCCGTGCGTTGTTGTTGTCGAGGTCGTTCATCCTGTCGGCGCTGACGCTCTCCACTTCGTCGATGGCGTCGAGGGCCTTCAGACTCTCTGCGGGCACGCTGAGGATGAGCATGCGCCCGATTTTGTCCCTGACTTTGATGCCGAGTTGTTGCAGCCGGGCGTCGGGACATGCGGCACCTTCTTTCAGTGTGGCGATGGCGCTGAAGCGCCTCACACTGCCGTCGGCGTTGAAGCTCACGTTGATCTCTCTCTTGACGGCGGCGGTGTCGACGGTCTCGGATGCCGCAGCGGCCACTTCCGCTCTGGCGTGTGTTTTGGGCAGCAGCCTCAGCAGGCTCTCGTCTATCTTCTGGGCAGCAGCGCCGGCCACAATCAGCAGCGCTAGGACAAGGGCAAAATATCTTTTCAACATTTTTCTTGTATCAGTGTTTCAATGTCATAATCTTCGTCGGACAGGCCTGCACGCATTTGCCGCATTTCAGGCAGTCGGGATCCAGATAGCCTGTCTCCTCTCCCCGACTGACGTAGGGCGTCAGCTGCATCGGGCATACGCGGGCGCAGCTCTTGCACTTCATCTGGCAGGCCTCCGTCACGTGGATGTTAGTGAAGGCTTTGGGCAGCGGAGCTTTCTTCGGCGCCACCCAGCGGGAGATGGTCCCCATCGGACAGAACGAGCACCAGGTTCTCGGTGCATAGATGAAGTTCAGCACGACGCCGACCACGGTGGTCATCACGATGATGGTCCAGAACACGCGTCCTATGGCGCTCCACATGGCCCATCCGCCCTCGCTCCAGGGCACTGTCAGCGTCAGCTGTGCGCCGAACATGCCGAAGATGAAGCACACCATGAACAGCCGGAAGCCGAATGTGCGTACGAAGGCCGGTATCGGCTTGTGCGGTGAATATTTTGAGAGCAGCCGGTCGTACATATTGCCTCTGGGGCATACGTGTCCGCACCACCATCGTCCTTTCCGTATGCTGGTCACCACGGGCCCTATCATGCAGATGAGGGCGAGCAGTCCCACGACGGGGTACCACCACCCTATGATGATGTATGCTATGATGATCCAGTAGATGTTGTGTCCCGATGTCGGGAAGTGCCGGTGGAAGTTTTTCTTTGTCTGTTCCATTATCTTTGTTTGTGGTGTCTGTCGTACAGTCAACCTGTTTACGGCTGCAAAGGTACGAATTTTAATTGATAATTCTCTAGTTAGCGCGCAAAAATTCTCTAACTAGCGCGCAAAAAAACCGCCAGCGCTTTCGCGCCAGCGGCCTTTTCTTTCGCTTATCGGTTATCGGTTATCGTTTTTAATTTTTCACTTTTCATTTTTCATTTTTAATTTCACGTCGTCTTTTCCTGACGTTTATCGGCATCGAGTCCGGGAAGGCGATACTGTAGGCCCTGTCGAGGGCGTGGAGGTCCACTTTGCGCATGCCGATGTCGAGGGTGACGGAGGTCAGGGCGCGCAAGAGTTCGCGATGCGGACGTGGCTCCAGTTGCGGCGGGGGCAACTCGTTCCACCCTACCGTCTCCGCGCGAAGACACACCTCGAAGATGAAGTCGTCTTTAGCGCGATGGTCCAGCCATGTTTTGAGGATATTGCGGATGCAGTAGCGCTTGCGTTGCAAGAGGTGGAGCCGCCTCGTGCGCTCCAGCAGAAGCCAGAGCTCCACGAAGCACTCCCCGGTGTTGTCTATCTGTATCATAATTGTCAATTATCAATTATTTTGAGAACTGCAACACTGCAACACTGCAACACTTTATGTACGTGCACCATACTTCTGCTTGTATTCCTTAGACTTCACATATCGACCAGAGACTTCATCGTAGGCGATATATCCACGGCTTTGCCAACTGCGCAGCGTGCCGTCTCCACCGCCCGCTTTGCCCTGCTGCTGGCGCACCAGCCGGTATTGCTCCTTGGTGAACTCGTCGGGCAGCAGTTCCAACAGGTTGCGGGGACCGGACTGCCGCTGAATCTCCACCTCCTCGCGCAGTTCCTTCTCCAGCTGCTGGCCGAAGTAGAGCATCTTGCACCAGAGGTTGTATTGCTCCGTCCAGCGCACGAAGTCCTCAATCTCCTTGCTCCACTTGCCGCCGTGCGCCACATAGAGCACCATGCCCTTGAGCCAGGCAATCACGTTGGCGCGATACGAGAGCACCCTGTAGGCTTCGCTCTCGTAGAGCTGTGCCGCCTCGCTGTTCTCCTGCTTGATGGCGAGCGCCAGCCGTTTGGCCTGCGCGCACTCTATCAGTCCGTTGGCGGCCTCCAGACGCTCGATGTAGGGCTTCAGCTCCTGTGCGAACGTGTGGTCGTAGATGCCCAGCACGGGGGCGCTGTCTTCCTCGTCGTCGGCGCGTATGATGGTGGAGAGATCCAGTCGGCTCACCGTGCCGTCGTTGACCATCTTGTAGAAGAAGCGGCGCGCGTTGGGCGGCGTGGTCGAGGCGTTGAAGTTCCAGCGGAGCGGCGCGATGCCCGAGACGCTGTCGGCGCCCACGCGCTCCTGTCCGGCGTCGGAGTTGTCGAAGGCCTTGCGGATGAGCAGACCCACTTCGTCCGTCGTGCCCTTCGAGGTCACCTTCTTGAGCGCCTCTATCTCGTCCACGATGGTGTAGATGAAGCGCTGCCCGTTGTTGTGGGCGTCGATGACGCGCTGGTTGAAGACGGCGTCCGTCAGGTTGTCGATGAGCATCTGGATGCAGATGTCCGTCGGACGCGGGTCCTTCTTCTGCTTGGCGCCGGGGTTCTTCTGCTTCCACTCGGCCTCGCGCTGGCGGTTGGGCTGGTCGCGCTGCTTGATGTCGGCCATGATGTACTCCACGGGCTTCTTGATGCTGCCCTTGCCGATGCTCTGGCGACCGATGAGGACGTTCATGAAGGTGGCCTCGTGGTCCACGTTGTCCCAGTAGCGGAACTTCACGCCGTGGAGATGGGCGCCCAGTGCGGGGAACACGGCGCTGGCCACAGCGGGCTTGTAGAAGTCGGGCACATTCTTCGTCAGCAGCCTCACCAGGGGCGGCAGTTTCTTAGGCATCGCGGGAGGCGCCGTCAGCGTGCCGCCGCAGGCCTTCACGCCGCCTTGCGTCTTCAGGGCCGAGAGCACCTGTTTCAGCCGATACGGCATGCCTTTCCGCGGCTCCTTGAGGGCGTTTTCGAGGGTCTTGCGCCACTCTGCCTCTTCTTCGGGAGAGCAATTCTGCTCCCCTCCATTGAGGGAGGGGTTGGGGGTAGGCTTCCAGTAGTTGGGCACCACCTGCATCAGCTTTTCGAGCGAGTAGTCGCAGATGCTCCGGAGCGTCACGGCCAGTTCGAAGGTCAGCACGTTGCGGTCGCCGTCTGAGGGCTCTTTCCCGCCGTTGAACAGCTCCCAATACTTGCGCACGATGTCGGCGTAAGGAAGGCCGTTGTATTCTAATTGAGAATTGAGAATTGACAATTGACAATTTTCTTCGATCTCACTTCTTACTTCTTCCTTCTTACTTCTTACCTCATCCGCTTCGCCCTCCCACGGCCGATAGTGTTTGTTCGCCTTCTTGGCTCCCTGGGGCACTTCTTCCTCGCCGCGCATTTCGCGCTCTTTGAGGCGCAGATATTCCTCCGCACTCTCTTCCACCGTCAGCGTTTCCTCGAAGATGGCTTCGTCCAGATAGAGCAGCGTTGCTCCGTCGGCCGGACCGGTGAACATCACGCGCTGCTCGTCGTGCGTCGAGGTATCCATCTCGGTCTCGGTGACGGTGGCGATGCGCACCTGGTTTTCGAGGATGGTCTTGCCCGGCTGGCGTCGGCACACGGCGTGCAGACCCCAGTTGGCCGACACGCTCAGTTCGAGCAGCCCTATCTCTTCTTTCTTCGAGAGTATGCGTCCGGCGATGGCTTTGCATTCGTCCTCCTTGCCGCAGTCGATGTCGTGGGCAAAGGTGGAGGCTGCGTGATGGCAGTCTTTGAGCTTGCCGTCGGGGATGAGGTCGTTGTAGTTAAACTGCAGCAGCTTCATCTTGTCCTCTTTGCTGCCGCCGCGTGCCGCATGGAAGCGGGCGACGTTCGTCTCGCTGTTGCGCAGCGCGAAGTATTCCTCACGTGTGGTGACGGCGCGGGCCGCCTTGTGCCCGCTGCCGTCGATGTATATCAGATTGACCATGTTACCGTCAGATCATTCCCAGCATGAAGTTGATGGCGATTTCTGCTTCTTCCTGCAGCAGCCTTGCGAAGTCCTGGCGCCGCAGTGCCGGCAGCACGAAGGTGAAGCGGTCGTATCCGTCGTTGCCCCAAGAGAGGCTGCCGTGCGGCAGTTTCAGCACGGGTGTGTTGTGCTTGCGGGGTTTGCGTGTAAACACGAAGTGTCCGTCGGAGAGCATCTGTGCCGTGCCTCTTCCGCAGAAGGGCGTCACCATGCCGGGCTGCGGGTAGTCGGGCATCACCTGTACGAAATTCATGCTCTTCTCTTCGCCATCATTGATGGCCACCATTGCGCTGATGGTAATGGTCTTGTTTGTTTTTTTGCTAGACATAATTTGAGTTGTTTGCGAGAGAAGTTTCAGAAATCCGATGGCCATCTTCACGTGAAGACTTCCTCCGCTTCAACTCAGATTGTTAATGTTCAATGTTCGTGTAACTTCGTTCCACAGACATCCTACTCGTCTCGGCAATGATCAAGCAAGCTTGTCATTGCGCTCATCTCGGGCGGATGTTCAATGGTCAATGGTCAATGGTCAATGACTACATTGCCACGATTTCCGTTGCCACGATGTCCTGATACTCCGCTCCGTTGTGTTCGTGCGTCTGGAAGCGCAGCGTGGCGGCCACGAGGCATCCTTCCTCGCATCGCACGGCGGCCAGGGCGCCGAAGGTGCTCACCACATACTGATTCTCATACTTGCCGCCGAGCTCCTGCAACACGAGTGTGCGCTTGTTCAACTTGCCGCCTTCGGCTTTCTCACTGGGCACGGAGATCATCTCTCCGCTTTTCACTACTTTAAGGATCTTTGCATCCATATCTTTCTCTGCTTCCGCTTGTCTTGTGGATGGCCCGCTCACTTATTCGGCTGCTCATCTCGGAAAGCGCTGCAAAGGTATGGCGATAAAAAAACAAAAATCCCCTATACTGGGGCTATATAGCCCCCTATATAGGGGAAGCGAACGCTGAAAATCAGCGCCTTAAATCAGTTCGTGAATATCCGTACGATTTCGTCCTGACGTGGTATTATCATTCCGTCCTCCAACAGTTCCCATTTCTCCTGCGCCAGATTGTTGATGTTCCACTGCTGCTGAAACGTCTTCCATTTCGACTTGATGCCTATCTTCTCGGCGAAAGCCTCTGCTATCAGCATGGCCTGCTTGCGTGTTGTCTCGGGCGTCAACTGCTGCTCATCATCCACGAAGCCGCTGATTTGCAGCCGTGTCCAATATTTGTTGGCGACCTTTGTGTGGAGCGCCTCGCATGCGACATGCTCTGCAGGCTCTTTCTCCCGTGTGCGCGTTGTGTTTTTACCGAGCCTCTCGAAGTTCATGCTTTCGATGACGGCACCGTCGAAGTTGAAGTTGATGATGTAAGGTTGTTTTGAGGATGCTTCTTGATCCATTTTGTGTGTTGTATTTATAGGATGTATAATCGTTTTTGAAATTCTCCGGGCGCAGAGGGGCCCGTCTCCGGAAGTGGCGAACGCTTTCTCAGCGGCGTCGTTTTCGGAGTCCTGTAGTTTAGTTGATCTGGTTTTTCTGGGAGGTGCGAGGCTGGTGGCTCCTCAATGGTATTAGAGGGTGAATATTTACTTATTTATTTCTTTTGATTTTGAAATCGGGTGCAAAGATAGGCGTCAGGTGTCCCAAAAGTCGAGCCACCCCCAAAAAAAGAATCAATAATTTGCATTTTTCGGTGAAAAAAATGTATTTTTGCGATAACAACTCCACTAAGGTCTGCAAAAACGCTTGCGAAGTGTGCCAAGGTGCTCACGAAAAGCGGTACCGCCATGCAAGAGCCTTTTCTGGTTTCAAGCATGGCGGTACTTTATTCTCCCGTCAGACTATTGCATATTTCTTCTGCCATAGCATTGAGGGCGACACAATCCGCACGGCTGATATGTCGCTTGCCGCTGTCGTACGACCAGGGGCTGAGTATCAGCAATCGCCCGGCGGCGCAGGCGTCAAAGAGGGCGTCTGCCGGTTTGTAATAGTCGCGAAAGCCGTTGTCCGTAAGCAGAATGAACGGAGACTTTTCTTTCAAAAGCACTTGCATCACTTCTTTCTCATCGGGTGAGATGAAGGGCGACACCATCACCGCCCCTTGGCGTGCCTTCAACACGCAGGCATTCTTATAGTCGCGCAGCTCCTTGTCGTCGCCGCCTTTGGCTTTTTCCACCATCGCACGGCGCACATGCACAGGGCAATAGGACTCCTGCATCAGCAGCCCCACATTGCCCACGCCGTCATAGCTCCGATTGCCGACAGAGATATCTTTCTGCACGCGGAAGAAGCCCGGCTTCAGGCGCTTCGTCGCCAGACGTTGCGGGTTCATCTGCACATACCGAATCATCGTATGCAACTGGCCGCGTCGCGACAAGGGGCGAATGAATGGACGCTCGGTGAAAACAGGGAAAGGATAGGCCCCCTCGTTCGTTGCTTCTTGACGCTTGGCCCCTTCGTTCGTTGGTTCCGAATTTAATTCTGAAGCAACTGACAAAGTATATGCCCTGCCGTGTTTCTTCACTCCCTGCCAATATCCTCGGATGACGGCGCGAATGCTCGTATCCATCACTTGCCTCACATGGATAATGGCATGCAGATGATCGGGCATCAGGCAGAATTGGAGAATACGGATTGCCGGATAATGCCTGCACATCACATACAATTCATCCACAACGGCATTGCCCAAGGCCGTCCGCTCTATATGTGCTTTCGACGGATCGTCATCCGAAATCACCAACGCTCCGAGCAGCGGCTCACGCGACGGCACCGTCAGCGTGATATGATACACCCCGACGCCCCTCCATGCGCTGCCAGGCTCCTGCCATTGCCATGTCTCCCGTTCCGTCATTCTTTCGTCATTGCGCCGTCGCCGTGAGGACGGCGAGGGCGAGGATAAGGAATAGGATGATTTTCTTCATGTCGTTGTAGATTTATTTTGACTCGTTTCCCCACAAAAAGTGACGAAATCAATACTTGGTATTTCCCGAAACAATCTGGCTGGCGATGCGGTTCAGCATATTCTGTCCATCGGTAACCCGCTCCAAAATCTTCCAGTCAGTGCGATAATCGATTTTCTCCTCTATGGCGATGCGGTCTTTTGCGAGCCACTTCACATGCTTTGTATTGTTGTTCAGCTTGAAGGTCTTCTTATCTTCATACTCCACAGCATTCACCACACCTCCCTGAAGTCGAACCACCAACGCAAATGTTTCGGGACTGAAAATATAGAAAGTGTTGTAGTACTTACTGCTCTCATAGTTCTCGAGCATTTTGGGCAAAACCTTCTTGATGTCGCGCAGTTCGTCCACATCACCGAGTATGCGCCATGCACCAAGTAGCGGGTTCATTTTTTCAGCAACAGGTGCGTCTGTCAGTGCGTCGAAAGCCTTGCGGCCAGTATCGGAGTATTGGTTGGCTTCATATTTCTCGATGCACCAGTTGTTGTCGGGGAAATATATGTGTCCTCTGCCCGCGTGCCACCATTTAAGGGTAAAGTGTTCGGCGTTACTGTCGTAGATGAGGGTGCTCTTATCGTTCTCGTCCTTAGGCTGATCGCCAGTGTAATTGAACACCTTATGGTCAGTGTCTTGAATCTGGAAAGCATTTCCTTGTACGTTGAGCATCAGTGTCACGCTGTCGGTGCAGATTTTGTACTGGTCGAACGGAGCCCTGATTTCTCCTTGCATACCTGTGAGCGTCATCATCTTGTAGATGCCACGCGGATTCTCCGTCTGTGCGTTCGATATGATTGGCAGTGAAAGGAATGCTGCTGCCATCAGCAGTTTCAAAGTTCTGTTCATGGTGCTATAATGTTTTGATTGTAATCTGTTCTATCTCATAACCGGCAGTGCGGAGCATCTGAATCACGCCGTGTTCCCCTATCAGGTGACCTGCGCCAAAGACAAACATGGTCGGTTTCTCGTTCATTGCAGCTTGCATACGTAGGAGCCACTTTGCGTTGCGTTTTTCAAACATTGCCATGTGCTTATGAACTGAAGTCAGCTGGGTACTGGCGAATCCTTCAAAGTCGCCCAGTATCCAGTATTTCGTCAGCGTCTCATATCCTTCGGTCAGTATCTGCCTCTTCTGCTCATAACCTTTTAGAAAAGACATAAGCGAGTCTGCTTGTACATCGATGGTAGGTGGCTGTTCGTCTTGATGCTCATTGAGACTATCTAAATTGAAAGTTTCGTCATCAAGTTCCCCTATTTCCCAACCACGTTTCTGAGCCTTCGCCTCTAGGACGCCGTCCATCATTGGCCCGTGCGGTCTGGTCTGGCTTCTCAGCCGTGAGACAAGAAGGTTATAGTATACAGCAGGTGTCCAGTTCAAGTAATCCTTCCAAGTCGGGTCGTCAAGGTCGATGTTCATAACCTCCTTCAACTTTTCTTTTAGGATAGTAACACTTTGTGCGTCGATTAGATCGAAGATGTTCTTTCCGTCCTGGTATGTCACCGTTGGTTGTTCCTGCTTCTGCTGGGCTGCGGCTATTCTTTTATACGTAATCTTGTGTTCCACGTACATCTGTTGGCATTGCGCCTCAGCTTCCATATATTCAATACTATTGTCGAGCAGTGAACCTGGCAGATAATGTATCGTACCAAGCATATACGACGGTTCCTTCAGTCCGTTGCCGCTGATGCGGAAGAGAAACTGCGCGTCGGCGGTGATGGCTACGAATGCGAGGAGGATTGACGGGATGATTTTCTTCATGTCGTTGTAGATTTATTTTGACTCGTTTCCCCACAAAAAGTGACGAAATCAATACTTGGTATTTCCCGAAACAATCTGGCTAGCGATGCGGTTCAGCTCTATCAAGTCACCATCCTCGTCACGGAAATCGCGGAAGAAAGTCTCCTCGCCGTTTGACTGGTAGATGATGGGCAGCGGACGGGAATACGCCTTGTAGCAATCGGGCACGCCGCGAGCATACATCTCCGCCTGATCACAGACGATATCGCTCGTGACATCCACCTCTTTGCGCTTGGCTTCAAGAACGCCGACAGCCATACCGTTGATAAACAGGAAATAGTCTGCCTCACGATTGCCTTTCAACAAACCTTCGCGGATAGCCGCAGCCGTCAGCGTGGGTGTGTAGAAATCTCTGTCTACCACCTTCCAACCAGCATCCTTGAACATCTGGTCTATCTTCACCCGGGCCCTCTCTTCTGGAAGCATAATATCGGATATTTGTTAAAAGAATGTCTTTTTCACGGAGTATATTACGCCAATTTCGCCACAAATATACAAAAATCTTCCGACTTAATGCCCCTAATTCGCGAAAATATTTCCGACGCCTTGGTGCAGCAGCGTTAAATCACAATCTGTGATGTTAGATTCTGTTGGCAAACTCAGGCAAGCTATTTGTGCTTGCTAACTCCTTGCCAACAGTATGGGAAATATGAGAGAAGTGGCTGCCTGACGCATTCGCCTAACCTTAACGAAAAACGAAAGACGAAAGACGATAACGATAACGCTAACAACTTGTCTACTCGTCCACTTGTTTACTTGTCAACTAACAAAAAATTGTCGCCCAATCGGACGGCATTTTTTTGTTTCGTGACAAATGTGACATCGAAATTTTGTGGCCCGAAAAAAGCCACCCTCAAACGAAGGTGGCTTAAATTTGTTTTCGGGAACTTTGGGAAGTTCGGGAAGTGGTGGCTTAGTGAGCAATCAACCTT
>CACZUX010000008.1 GCA_902784475.1 uncultured Bacteroidales bacterium
TCGGGGATGCGGTAGGGATGGTGGCTCGATGCGGTGAAGACGGCTGCCATGAAGGGCTCATTCGTCTGCTCCGTCAGCATGCGCTCCATAAACTGCAGGAAAGGCTCGTCCCAAATGGCCCACATGTCGTCGAACTCCCGTTCGCCTCCAAAGCGCTCATCCCCGTCGAACTCCGTGCGTCCCCAATAGCACTGAAATCCGCTGTTGCGGGCGAAAGCTTCAAAACCCATCGACCCGTTTTGTGCGCCGTGGAAAAATCCCGTCTCATAGCCCGCTCCGCCCAATTCACGCGCCAAACCGCCTACGCGATTCATCGCCGAAGGGGTCAGGAGGAAGGGCTCTCCCATCATCGGGATAGACGAGAGCACGGAGGGCATACCGTCGATGCTTTTGCGCCCGTTGGCGTAGTTCTCACGGAAGGTAAGGCTCTCGCGGCAGAGCGAGTCGAGGAAGGGCGTCTGCCCCTCGTAGTCGTTGTAGTGTCCGAAGTATTCCTGCCCCAGACTCTCACAGATCATCACCACGACGTTGCGTCTGAGCATCTCCTCTCCGCTGGCGGGGTGCACGGGAGAATAAATGCGGTCCAACTCTTCGGCGCTGTAGTAGCCCGGGTCGCGGAAGACGGCTTTGTTCCAAGTGCGGATGAGCGAGAAGGGAGTGTTGAGCACGACGGCAGCCGTCTGAGGCGAGGCGGCATACCGGAAGGCGTTGCTGATGGTGACTGGGCGCACGGCTGTGGTGAATCCGCCGCGCATGCCGGCCACGGAGAGCGGCACATAGCAGACGAGCGCCAGCAGGGCTGCAACGGTGCTACGCCAGCGGGACTTCCGCTCCCATGAGAACGGACAGACGCTCCGGTAGCAGCGCCACGAGGCCCAAAGCATCACAACGCCGGCAATGACGATATACCAGTGGCGCAACATCTCGGCGGTGACAATACCCAGGAGGTTGTTCTCATGGGCAAACTCACCCATCACCGTCCCTGTCGTGCGGCGTCCCGTATAGGGAAAGTAGAGCGCATCGCCGAGGTTGCTCACCACGATGAGCACCATTGCCAGCATGAAGAGCAGACGCAGGGTGAGGCCATAGCCCTTGCGGGCCTTCCACTCTGCTGGCAGCGGCAACAGTGCGGCGAGGGCATAGGGCGCAATGAGATAAAGCAGCGCAGAGGTATCGAAGAGCAGGGCGCCTATGAAAAGACGCCCCCAAGGCTCCTCCGTCAGCTGCGGCGCCAGTAGCCCCCAATTCTCCGCAACGAAGACTGCGCGGCAAAGCCCCATAATGAGGTAAGCCCACAGGAAGTTGAGGAGAAAAGAGCGTATCATGGGCACAAAAATAGCAAAAAGTTTTGAGTTCGCGCCTCCGGCCTGCCAGTTTTTTTGCCATGTGGAATATTTTTTCTACTTTTGCCCCCAAACAAATTTGAATTATGCTCAAACAGTTCTTCTCCATCATGGCCCGTTATTTGCGCCCGTACCGCAAATATCTGGTATGGTCCGTTGTGCTGAACTTCTTCTCCCAGTGGATGAATGTCTTCTCTTTCGTCGTTCTCATCCCCATTCTCAACATCCTTTTCAAGATAGACCAGACTGTCTATCAATACCGTGAGATCAATTGGGCTCACATCCACAAGGATGACATCATCAACAACGGCTACGCCTGGTGTCAGGAGATGATTGCCACCCACGGCGCTTTTTTCACACTGGTCATCATGGGGTTGGCACTCATTATTATGACGGGTATCAAGACGGCGGGCTACTTTGCTTCTTCCGCCGTGATGGTGCCGCTGCGCACCGGTGTGGTGCGCGACATCCGCATCCAAGTCTACAAGAAGGTATTGGCTCTGCCTTTGGGCTTCTTCACCGAGGAGAAAAAAGGCGATATCATCGCCCGAATGAGCGCCGACGTTCAGGTTGTTGAGAACAGCATCACGAGCAGCATCGACATGCTCATCCGCCAGCCCATCGCCATCCTTGTGTGCTTCTTCACCCTCTTCACCGTGTCGTGGCAGCTCACCTGCTTCGTACTCGTTGTGGCGCCTTTTGCCGCATGGATTATGGGCATCGTCTCCCGCAAGCTGAAGGCTCAGAGCGGCACCGTCCAAGGCCAGTGGGGTGACATCATCGCCCAACTTGACGAGACGCTCGGCGGCCTGCGCATCATCAAAGCCTTCATCGCCGAAGAGAAGATGACACGCCGCTTCATCTTTGTCAACGACGAGTTCCGCCGCGGCATGAACCAGATGGTCATTCGCCAGAACGCCGCCCACCCCATGTCGGAGTTCCTGGGCACCATCATCATCGTCGTCGTGCTGTGGTTCGGCGGTCTGCTGATTCTTCAGGGCTCCAACCTCATCGATGCCTCCACCTTCATCTTCTATATGGTGATTCTCTACTCGGTCATCAACCCCATCAAGGAGCTTTCGCGCGCCACCTACCAGATTCCTTTGGGCTTGGCTTCCATGGACCGTATCGACTTCATCCTCAAGGCCGAGAACCCCATCAAGGAGCTCCCGGGGGCCAAGGAGATTAAGGACTTCACCAAAGGTGTTGAGTTCAAGCACGTCTCCTTCTCCTACATCGAGGGCCGCCCCGTCCTGCGCGACATCAACATCACGGTGGAGAAGGGCAAGACCATCGCTCTTGTGGGCCAGTCGGGTTCGGGCAAATCGACATTGGTGGACCTTGTTCCGCGCTACCACGACATCAAGGAAGGTGAAGTGCTCATCGACGGCGAGAACATCAAGAACGTCACCATCTCCTCCCTGCGTTCGCTCATCGGCAACGTCAACCAGGAGGCCATCCTCTTCAACGACACCTTCTACAACAACATCACCTTCGGCGTCGAGAGCGCCACGATGGAGCAGGTCATCGAAGCAGCCAAGATAGCCAATGCCCATGACTTCATCATGGAGTCGGAACACGGCTACGACACGATGATCGGCGATCGCGGCGGACGCCTCTCGGGCGGACAGCGCCAACGTGTATCCATCGCCCGCGCCATTCTGAAGAATCCCCCCATCCTCATCCTTGACGAGGCCACTTCGGCCCTCGACACCGAGTCGGAGCGCCTGGTGCAGGAGGCTCTGGAGCGCCTCATGAAGTCGCGCACCACCATCGCCATTGCCCACCGCCTCTCCACCATCAAGAGGGTCAGATTGTGGAGCGCGGCACCCACGAGGAGTTGCTGGCCATGAACGGCTACTACAAGAAGCTCAACGACATGCAGCAGCTTTAAAACATCTGCTGTTGTCCAGGCATAAAGAAAGCGGAGCCCCTGCATTCGGAGCTCCGCTTCTTTTCTCGGCGGCGTTTCATGAGTGCCGCTACTTTATGGCATATTCTACCGTATTAACAACGCGCACGCGCTTGATGTAAGGCGTGTTGGGGTCACGGTCGTCAATACTGAACTGGCCCTGCTGCGCCGAGATGATGCCGCCGATTTCAGCTTTGGCGTCGCTGGCGAACTGCTCCGCCGTCTGACGGGCATTCTGCATGGCCTCCTGCACCATTTCGGGCTTGATGTCCGTCAGCCCGGTGTATTCGTAGCGCACACGCTGCGTGTCGCCGTATTCCTCCGTCACCAGCGCGATGCCCTGCTTCATGAGCTCCTGCTGCCGGTTCATCAGTTCGCGCACCTTGTCCACGTCGGTGGAACTTACGGTGATGACGCATTCGGCCTTGTAGCGGTAGTTCATGATTTCATTACTGTAGTTGTCGGCCTGCCGGTCGCGTATGGTGGGGGGATTCACGCTGATTTCCGAATCCTTGAGTCCGGCAGCTTTCAGGAAGGCCACCACCTTGCGGTTTTTCTCGGCGATGAGCTCATACATGGCCGAGGGGTCGTTGCCCAATTCCTTGTACATCAGGGGCCAGGTCACCTTGTTAGCGGGCACCTCACGCTCCGAGAGGCCTTTCACCGTCACCTTGCGATCCATCTTCTTGAAGTTCTGCACGCCGCTTCTGATGCAGCAGCCCAGCACACACAACCCCAGCGCCAAGATGAGCGAGGGCAATAAATACTGATTCTTCATAGCCTTAATAATTACGCATTATACATTATATAATTATCAATTGTCAATTATCAATTATCAATTCGGTAACGTGACCGTGACGCTCTTGAGGTCTTCGGGACGCGAGCTGTTGCCGTAGCTCACCTCATAGACGCCGCCCTTGCGGGCCTGCATCGCGTTGCACTCGGGATTGAACAGGGCGAAACTCTCCGGCGTGAGCGTCAGGCTGACGTCGGCTTGCTCGCCGGCTTTCAGCGCCACGCGACGGAAGCTGCGCAGCGAGCGCAGGGGGCCTTCGGCATCCTGTGTGTCGCGGATATAGATCTGCAGCGTCTCGGTGCCGGCACGCTTACCGGCGTTCTTCACCGGCACGGTGAGAGTCACTTCCCCGCCCTGCTGCTTCACCGAAGCCTCGCCGATTTCGAAGGTCGTGTAGCTCTGTCCGTAGCCGAAGGCGAAGAGCGGATTCGAGAAGTAACGATAGGTGCGCCCCTTCATGCTGTAGTCTTCGTAGTCGGGCAGCTGCCCGGTGGAGCGGTAGAAGGTGACAGGCAGCTTGCCGCTGGGGTTCACATCACCGAAGAGCACATCGGCCACTGCCGTGCCGCCTTCCTCTCCGGGATACCAGGCCTGCACGATGGCGTCGCACGACTCCGTCTCCGGCGTCAGGGCGATGGCGGAACCCGAGCAGCAGACGAAGATGACCTTCTTGCCGGCAGCCTTGAGGGCTTTCAAGAGCTCTCGCTGCACCTTGGGCAACTCGATGCTGGTGCGGTCACCGCCCTTAAATCCGTCGATGTTTACGGGCATCTCTTCGCCCTCCAGCGTCGGGGCTATGCCGCCCACAAAGATCACCTTGTCCACGCCCTTGAGCTGCGCGGCCACTGCGGCGTAGTCGATAGGCGTCTGACGGGCGATGTTGAGCTTGAGGTCACTGCCCCAGGTGGCTACGTGGCTGTAGCGCACCTCGATGTTGTATTGCTTGCCGGCCTCAGCCGTGATCTTCGTCTCGGTGTCGGCGGTGCGCCAGGTGTGTTCGCGCTTCTTGCGCTCTCCGTTGACCCACACCTCGAAGTGTCCGGTGCCTTCCGCCTTCACCACGTATTCGCCGTCGGCAGGAGCCGTGAACACCGTCTCGTATTTGGCCGAGAAGCCCTCCAGCTTGATGCCGGGAGCAAACTGGTGCATGCCGGCGGTGGTGACGGCAAGGGGTGTGGTGTAGTATTGGGTGGCGTCGGGCTTGCCTTCCATCTTGAGGTTGTTCCAGAAGGTGCCGCGCACGCCCTTGCGTCCGCCGATGGCGCAGTCCGATGCCATCAGACATTCGTTCACGAGGTCGCTCGTCAGGTCGCAGCCCTTCATATAGGTCACCTTCTTCTGCTTGTTCCTGATGCCCTGCAGGATGCTCACGCTGCGGTTGGGCACGCCGTTGTAGTTGCCCCAAAGCATGGGCTCGCTGTCGGCGTTGGGGCCGATCACGGCGATGCGCTCCTTCCCTTTTTTGAGAGGCAGCACACCGTCCTTGTTCTGCAGCAGGACGATGGCTTCGCGCGCCATATCGAGAGCCAGCTGGCGGTGTTCCTTGCAGTCCATCACCGAATAGGGAATCTGCGACCACGACACGAGTTTTGCATCGTCCATCTCACCCAAATCGAAACGACCTTCCAGCAGGCGCTTCACGTGCTTGTCCACCTCCTCTTCGGTAAGGAAGCCTTTCTTCACAGCTTCGGGAATGGAGCGATACACGTAGTCCCATCCGCACTCCACGTCGGTACCGGCCAGCGTGCCCACACGGGCGGCGTGCACCTTGTCGCTGGAGGTCTTGTGGTTCTGCCAGAAGTCACTCACGGCGCCGCAGTCGCTCACCACGAGGTATTGGAAGCCCCATTCATCTCTCAGGATTTGCTGGAGCAGACGGTTGCTGCCGCAGCAAGGCTCGTCCTCCCAGCGCTGGTAGGCACACATCACCTCTCTCACCTTGGCCTTCTGCACCAGGTCTTTGAAGGCGGGCAGATAGGTCTCGTGCAGGTCGCGCAGCGACACGTTGGTCACGTTGGCGGTGTGGCGCGTGTATTCCGGTCCGCTGTGCACGGCGTAGTGCTTGGCGCAGGCCCACAGTTTGCGGTATTTGCTGTCTTCGGGACCCTGCAGACCTTTCACCACCATTTGGCCCATCACGCCGGTCAGATAGGGGTCTTCGCCGTAGGTCTCCTGTCCGCGTCCCCAGCGCGGGTCGCGGAAGATGTTGACGTTGGGGGTCCACACGCTCAGCGAGTGGAATTTCTCGTCCTCTCCGCCGTTATCCATGCGCTTGTGGTATTGGGCGCGCATCTCGGTGCTGGCGGCGTCGAACACGCGGTAGAGCAGGTCCGGGTCGAAGGAGGCTGCCATGCCGATGGGTTCGGGGAAAACGGTGACGTTGCCCATGTTGGCAGCGCCGTGGAGCGCCTCGCTCCACCAGTAGAACTTCTTGATGCCCAAACGCGGGATGGCGGGCGATTCGTCGAGCATCAGCTGCGCTTTCTCCTCGAGGGTGAGACGGCTGCAGAGGTCTGCGGCGCGCTCTTTGGCACTGAGGTTGGGGTTCTGCCAGGGATCCTGCGCCTTGGCACAGAGTGTTGCCGTGCAAAGCAGCGCGGCGAGGAAGAGGTTTTTCATTGCGGTATTGTTCGTGTTTTTTGTGTCTTTCGCAATGCAAAGATACTAAATAATATTGAGATTTGAGATTTGAGATTTGAGATTTAAGTTTTTTTGAACACAAGGAACCCCGATTTCTCATTTTTTAAAAAATATTTAATGCATCAACAAAAAACTTCAAACAATAAACCATAATTTTCAATTTTCAATTTTCAATTTTCAATTAAAAAACGTATCTTTGCCCCGCAAATGCCTTATTATGACACCGAAACAATATAAGGAGCTGCTGCGCAGCCAGCAGGGTGAGACCAATGCCGTGCTGATGTATCAGCGGCTGGCCAAAGTCGTCAAGACAGAGAGGGAGCGTGAGGCTTTCCTGCAGCTTGCGCGGGAAGAAGGCCGTCACGCCAGTGTTTTTCATGCCTACACCAAACAGGTGTTGAAGCCGCAGAAGACGATGGCCTTCATTATGCCGATTCTTTACCGGCTTTTGGGCAAGGCGCGGCTGTACCGCCTGATTGCCAAGGGCGAGTATGATGCTGCGGTGGGCTACGAGCACCTCATCGCCGACTTCCCCGAGGTTGAAAGCGTCAAGAACGACGAGAAGCGTCACGGCGACCTCGTCTCTGCCCTGCTCGATTAGCAGGAAGTCATCCTGAACTATGGAGATCATCAGAGCGACGACGACTGCCGCACGGGCCGGAGCCTGCTACGTTCGCATCCAGGCGATGGCAAGGAAGCACCGGATTCCGCTCGACGTGGAGTTTGACGTGCACGACACACCGGACACCCTGTATATCGTTGCCGTTGATGACTATCTGCCGGTAGCCACCTGCCGTCTTTATCCGGAAGATGCTGAGTGCATGATGCTGGGGCGTGTCGTCGTATTGCCCGAATACCGCCGTCGGGGCATCGGCACGCTGGTTGTCCGTGAGGCTGAAGCCTGGGCCAGGGAGCTGGGGTTCACCCGTGTTGCCGTCGAGAGCCGCGACAACAAGATACCGTTTTATGAGTCCATGGGCTATGTGCCGCACCTCGACCGGCGCATTGAGGGCGAGACCTTCACCTGCTACCGCATGGACAAAGACCTCTAAAATATCCGTGTAAATCCGTGTGATCTGTGGTCTATTTTTGAGTCCTCATCTCCCTCACCCTCGCGGCAATGTTGCGCCTGAGGCATTCGCTGTAGAGCCAGGGCTCGCAACTATGTATGTCGCCCACGTTGATCAGGTTCCTGTAGGGCTTGTATTCCGAGGCGCTGTAACCGCTGACCACCAGCACGTGGTGCTCCGGTGAGAGTGTTACGATGATGCTGTCGTGCAGCACGGCCGGAGTGGCGTCGGTGCGCCAGTTCACCGGGTTGATGCATACGGCGGAGGCCGCGATGACGGGTTTGACATATTTCACATCCTTCACCGTGTTGTAGCATACGGTGACACCGGTGTCTTTCTCCCCTTTGGCAGGACGAATGCGGGGACATTCCTCCATATCCGCTTCCGTCACCTTATAGCCCAGCACGTAGGCGGCCGCCAGCTGCCGACAGGTCTCGTCGCTCATGTGTTTGAGCAACGTCACCACGGCGCGTGCGCCCTGACTGAATCCCGCTATGACGAGCGGCCGCGCCTTGTCGCGTGCGGCGCAGAAGCGGTCGAAGGCCTCGCACACGTCCTGCATGGCGGGCCGCAGGCGTCGGCTGATGGTGTCTTCGTTTTGCGTCAGCCAGGCCTCCATCGTCGTGTGGCGGTAATACGGGGCACAAAACCTGTTGCCGGGCGCCATATAGGCTGCGGCGCGCCGTATCTCCCTGGCCATCCGTGTGCGGTGTATGGGGTTCCACACGTCGGCCCAGTGGCTGGTGCGTCCGTCACTCCCCTGCCAGTCTTCTTCCCATGTGGAGACGACGTAAAAGATATCGGCGCCGTTGCCGGCGGTATCAAGATCCAGTGTGATCCACATGGCGGGGTCGCTGTAGTCGGGCGCCTCGGGCATGAATATATTCTCTCCCGTCTCCTTGGCTTGTGCGAGCCATGCGAAGCAGCACAGCGCAGCAGTGATGAAATGTCTTCTCGTCATTTTATATCCGTTTTAAAGGGTATATTAATCGTTTTTTCATTTGACATTATCAGTAAAACATCTCAAAATCGGCCACAAGATATAACTTTTTTTCAATAGAATCAGTGAAGGAAAGCAAAAAAGATGTATTTTTGTGGCATAATTGTTGAATCGTCCACACCATGTCCAAAACACACGGCGACCTCGTCTCCGCCCTGCTCGATTAAAGCACCATGGGCATAAAATTATGATTGCCGGCGGGATGTGCAACATCTTCGGGTGAAGGAACCGCAGGCATGATTTAAGGTTAACGCCCCCCCCAAAAAAAATATAACAAACCAGTTTCATTCTCACAGCACACCGTTGATGCGCTGTGAGAATGAAGTAGGACACTACGATTTACTCCACCTCTTCGGGTATATCATAGTTATCAATAGAGATTGTTGCGTCTTGTTTCTTAACTTCACCCATTTGCTGTTCAAAGGAAGACTTCGCGAGATATACGGGTTGAGTAGATATAAGCGTTGCCATTGATGCACTGCCTGCATCTACACTGCTGGCTTCCACTTCTGCATTGCGGGCATAATCATCATCCACCTTGCCTGCCTTAAGGTCTTTAATTTGCTTGGCTTGCGCACGTGCGGCCTTATATATTTTTTTCATCTCCGCACCACCCGCAGCAATCATCTTTGGGCCTGCCTTAAGGTATTTTGCATAGGAAATAGACTTCATTCCCAAATTGGGGAGCGCAGTCGTGGCAGACGCCGTATATGTTGCCAGCGAGGTCATTTCTAAAACTAACATAGGATAAGAAAGTATAATATCCAGATTCTGCTTGAATGCAGCATTTGACGAACGCAAGGTATTTGTTTCAGGATCAATCATGCACCACTGACGGTCAATTTCCTGTTCGCCCTCTTGTCCGTTCTCTGTCACTACAACAGGACGCATTTGGTAAAAAGTAATGTCATTGCAGTACGAGCTGATACGCGTATTGATGGTATCACACTTCAACAGATACTGGTCAAAGTCTGCGTTACCGGTCAATGCCGGCATTTTCCACTCATAAGGTTTAGACTCTTTCTTGGGTTTTGCTGCCCACGTCGTTTGAGAAAAAAATACTCCCAATGCTGCAAAGCACAGGGTCAACAGTACATTTTTTTTCATTTTCTTTTCTTTTTACGAATTAATATTTATTTTTTTGGGAATCTTATCTTGACATTTCTATCCTCTTTACGTCCGACCACACTGACGTGCTTATTTACCCTGATTTGGTCGTTTCCTACAACTTCAAAAATAAAGGTACAATATTTACCCGGTTGATAAGTGAATGAGAACTTACCGTCAGACGATGTCACTGTAGTGATTAAATCTCCCTTATTACTGTACTTTGGGCTGTCCATGTCATCATTATTCAAATCTTGTGAGCCATATATACGCACGTTTGTTATGGGAGTCTCTTGTACCACCCCACCCTTATATTCACTCATCACAAAGCGGCCCTTAAACACAAGTCCTACCTTCTGCTTTTCCTCAGCCAATCGGGTAGCTTCCTCCAAATAATAACTGTCACCGGTCTCTTTACCCATTGATTTGTTGAGTTCAATGAGATTGTCCATCATGGCAAAGAGTGCCTTCTTGTTTATTGTGCCTCCCCCATTTGTTATCACATAAAATTCGTCCGTCTTATCGTCCAACAGTTTCTTGTAACCTTCCAACTGTGCCATCTTCTCTGCACTACGGGTGGCCGTGATTTTGTCTGCATCCGAAATGCCCTTCACCTCTGCCGCACTGTTATAGTGTGCCCTTGCCAGTTCGTAGTCACGCCTTTCCATATACTCCTTGGCCTGATGCATCAGTTCGTCGTATTTCGAGGCAAACACCTTCTCTTTCAACAGCAGGATGCCGTATGATGTGAGTGACTTGAGTGAGATGTTTTTTACATCTTCCACAGGCAGTGTCAAAACGTTGGTGCCATCGCTCCACAGACGTATCGAAGATGCTTCCATCCAGTTACTTTCTGCTATCGCATATTCACTGTTCACTTTATCCTGTTGGTCCCATTCTGCATCAGTAATAGAGTTAAAGTCGGCATCTCGCTTATCTTTTATGATTTTATCTATTTCTTCTTTCTTGACCTTCAACTCTTCCTCGGCACTTTTGTATTTGTTGAGCGAGTCTATATCTATCTCTAATTTGATAAGGTTAGCTCCTGACGAGGCCTTTTCTTTAGTCAGTCGGCCTCCAAGTTTCGGACTGAACTCCACGTGCAGGTCCTCGATTGGAGTAATGAAGCGCACACATGCTTTTCGCTCCTTCGGGTATATGTCGCCTGCTCCGGCTGCCTGCTTTTCTATTGCGATGGGGTTTTCTACTTCGGCCACGACATAATATAAGCGCCGGTTCTTTTGCGGTGTCTTTGTCACCTCGACCCTCAAGGCTGTTCCCTTCTTGGTAATGGTGAGCACTCTCTTGCCGTCGGTTGGCACCGTGAGTTCATAGCAAAAGACGCCATCCTCGCTGCGCGGAACGGGGCTTGCTCCATCGCTTGCCACCGATGAGGTGATGATCAGATCTGCATTCTTTGACTGAAACACAAAACAACATTTTCCACCCAATTCTGCCTCCGCGGTTTTCTTCACTTCCTCCGTTACGGTCAGATAAGCGGACTGTGCATGCGCCCTGACACCCAAAAGTAGCAGGATAAGTGCCGTCAGAAGTTTCACACCATTCTTCATCATTACATTTCTTCTATGCTGTTTTCAAAGTCGTCAATGGTAAATATCTCGTCTTCGGGCAACTCCTGTCCGGCAAACTTGTTGGGCTGCCATGTGCGCACATGTATCACCGGGCGCTCCTTGTCTGTGAAGTCCCACAGCAGGAACACGTATCCATCATCGTTGTAGTTGGATGACCTCCATTCCTGGTAGGCCTGCACACCATAGAAATCGGGATTCTTCCTCGATCTTGTAATTTCATATCCCTTGGTGGTCTTATCCAAGCCGAAGAACTTGACATCCACGAACTTGTTGCGTGCAAAGGCACGTGCCAGATTGTTCAGATACTCCTCCTTGTTCTGTTTCTTGTACGTTATCCTTGGCATGCTCGATTCCCTCGAAGTCACCACATTGCCGGTGATGATGATAGCGTCATCGCTGAATATCTGCTTCAGTGCCGGTAAATCCTTTTGACAGTAAGCTGTCGCAAAGCGATCCATGAATTTTTGGATAATCATCTGTTCTTCCAATACCATGGTAACGTTTTCACCATCTCTTAACATCATTGATTTACTGTTGTTCTCAAGAGTAAAGCGAAAGTCTGTGACGGTGCCCTTCAAGTCGAGTTCCACAGTTATGGCCTGGAATGTTCCGTCTACTTCACGTATCACTGGTATTTCCATCACCATCATGCTGTTCTTTAGCGGCCATCCCTGACCCGTCACGAAACCATCGTCATAGTCAATATAGAAATGCGTCTGTGCCCAAATACTCACCAACATCTTTTTGGCGAAGTCATCCATCGGCAGTCCTGCGGTGTTCAGGTTGCGGTCTTCCCCAGAGGCGTTGTTGATCTCGCTGAAAACCTTGTCTACATTTTTCTCCATTAGGCTGAGTAATGCGGTGTTGCTGTAACCGCCTCGTTCCTCTGTGTCAATTTTCACTTCTGCCATTGTGCACATGGACACAGCCATCATAAGCACTGATAATAATCCCTTTTTCATATACATGTGTGTAGCTTTTTTATTTCAGTTTCACTCCCACGGCTCCCATGCCCTTGTAGTTGCGTATGGAGTCCGTTACCTTTGTTCTCAGATTTGTGCGTTCGCGCCCTTCGCTCAGAACGGCCTTCACCGTACCCTGTGCGTCGTATATCACCAGAATGAAGTTCTCCGGCGTGGCCAGTTTGCTGTAGGATGCATAACTTGCCACCTTGCTCTCGGCCTTCATACGATTCAGCGCAGTTTTCAGTTCGCTCAGAGTCTGTATGCTGCACAGTTCTGCTATTGCAGCATCCCTGCCGTTGTTGCTCTGGGGCGTGTTGCCCTGTGTGCTCACAGGTTCTTTTGCCGTCTCTTGAGCGCGTGTGGGTGCAGGCTTTACGTTTGCGGGTGTCTGTGCGCCACGTCGAGCATACAGAAACACACGTGTCATGTTGCCGCGTGTCAGCTGTATGCGTGTGGGCTGACTGGTGCGCCCGCCTGCCTTCTTGCGAAAGTTTGCCATCGCTGTCTTGTATGCTTCATCGGCTGTTTCGCACGTGGCCTCGGCATAGACGTATTCGCTGCTTCTCTTCACGGTGGCGATGGTGTTTTTCTGCTCCTCGACACTCTGTGCCTGTGCCGCTGTCAGCAGCATCGTCATGCAGCAAGCCGCCATGATGCATTTCCTAATCATTAATATCCTCCTTTCTCTTGTATTTTGACGGGTTAATCATCTTGTCGGACAGATTGAAGAGCGAGATGTACGTGTACAGCACTCCCTCTATGGCCGCGCTCCCCGGGTCTTCTATTACCCGTGTCGGTATCACGGCACTCAACATATGGAGATATCCGCCTGTCCGGTTCACCAGGAACAACGTGCCGGTGTATGTGCTGTCCGTCTTTTGCTTGAATCCGAAGTAGGGTGTACAGCCCTCTGCAAGGCAAAACTGCATGAACTGCCGGTAGCTTACCTTCATGGCGTCGCGCCGATAACCGTAACGATCCACATTCAGGCGAAGCAGAAGACCCTCATCGGCATTGGCATCCAGCATGATGTTGGACACCGACACCGTGGGGCGCGTTATGTCTCTGACCGGAGTCCATATACTGTCGGTGCGCGTGTAGTAGAGGTGATTGTTTATTGGCGGTGCGACAAAGAAATCACCTCTCCTCACAAATCTGTCTCCCTCTGGAGGAAAGTTCACCTTGCGGTGCGACACATATTCCGACGTTTCCTGTCGTGGCAACAGTTGCATGATGCGCTCCTCCAGTTCCACGTTGTTGCAGCCGCTCATCAGTTGCCAGTTCATCTCGAACGACATCTTAAGTACCACCTTGCCATTCTTCTCCCATGTCACCTGATACACACGCAGGTCTACGTGATTCTCTGTGAAGTTCACCGTGCTGTCCAGTCGCAGTGCTGCGTCTTCGCGCCCCACGTGAAAATTTACGTGGTCGTGCTGCATTCTGAAGCCCTCCTCCGTGTCCAGCGGGCAGGCATTTCGCTCCAGCAGATAGCGTTCCAGAAAATCGTATATTGGCAGGGGATAAGTCTCACGCAGTGTCTGCGTAAAGAGCTTCAGGCCTATGTGCTCTATCTCGCCCCACTTGTTTTTACGTACTACCAGTGGACGCCCTCTGTAGGTGTATGCCTCGCATATGCCCTCATGCAGAGTGTCAAGGGATGCAAGGTGCAGATAGGCAGCCATGCCTTGCAGTCGCTTGGTGGCAAACGTGGCCGCGCCGGCCTGCATGGTGCAGGCCAGCACGAACAAAGTTATTGCAAGGCACACATTTCTGCTCATGTCGCGCGCGTCAGTACCTTATCTTTATGACATTGCCATCTTTCTTGTACAGTGTGCCGGTGCTTAGGAAGCCGTTGGTCCACACACCGTCCACGCGATCACCTTTTTCTGCATACACGGCCTCGTCTGTGCTGAAGTCGCGTCCGGCTTTCCGACTGCTCTTGTAGGTCATGAGGCCCGCACCTTCGGGCTTGCCATTACGTATGTCGCCGGAATAGGTGGCGTAGCCGAGATCAAGCGTACCGCGTCCGTTCCCGGCTCCGGTATTGCCACCATCATTGACCTTTTTCTTTGACTCCTCAATGGTGTATGTGCATGTGTCGGCAGTCACGGTGTTGTCCAAAATGGCCTGCACACGCACTTCCGCTTTTCCGGACTGCTTGGCTTTTACTATGCCATCCTTCACTTCGAGACACTTGTCATCGCTCACCGTCCACACATATTGCGGTTGTTTTCCTGCAGGTGTAAAAGTAACCACGAGAGTGTCGCTCTCGTTCACCTTCATTGTCTTTGTTTTGTGATTGAGTGCCAGTTTGGGAGCTTCTGACTGAGGTGCCGCTGTTACCGTATAGTCACAGAGAGCCTTCAATGTATCTTTACCCACGAATGCCATAACGAGCACTTTACCGGTTCCCTCCTTCACGGCTTTCACAATTTCGCCCTCCACCATCACTGCGCCGTCTTTCTGTGCTTTCATAGCAATCGTTGCCAGTGTGCCCTCGGGCGCGACAGTTGCTGTTAGCGTGTCGCTCTCGCCAACGCAAAATGTTTTGGATGTATGATTCAGCGTTATTGTTGCAGCCGGTCCTTCTGACTCGTCGCCCGACAATAAAGCATATATACCGCCACCAACAGCTCCCACGGCTGCCACCGCGCCTGCAATCAGCGCAATGACTTTGCCACTAGACCCCTTGCCGCCACCGCTTTTGTGACCGCCACCGTCTATGGCATGAAGCGGTTTACCACATTCCTCACACACGAAGTTCGATTTCTCAACCTCTTGTATTTCCTTATTGTCGGCAAGATCGCACTCGCCGAAATTTTTGCATACGCCTTTTATTAGTGCCATTTCTTTATAAATTAAATATGTTGTACAGATTACAGATCCTGCAAATTCTCCTGAATGAGTTCAGTAGCCAAGTTGCGGAACTTTGTATAGTTGGGGTTGAATTGATTGTTTTCACATAGCGGACTAGGCAGTATTATTGTCTGTACCACCTGTCCTACAGCCTGACGCAAGGCAGCTTTCTGGTCATTGCTGCGTGCCTGCACTGACAATTCCTTCCGAACTTGAGCTTTCAACACCTCCGACAGTTTAAAGTCCTGTGCCAAAGCATTCCATGACTCTGCAAACCCCTTGCCCAACGGTTTCCATTGATCGCCAAATGTCTCATCGGGTATGCGTATAGCATCAAACTTAGCTCCCGTCACAGAGTCTTGCTGTTCCTGGATGATACCTAAGGCATAAGCTAATATCAAGGGCTTCACCATTTTCTGTTTGCGTGTTTCTGCTCCCTCTTCAAACAATTCAGGTAGTTCTTCTTTGAAACTCTCCGTGTGCAACACCATGCGATTCAATTTGCTCTTGACATTTTGAGGTGTGACGAGGGCGTCGTACTTCTCCTTGCACGCCTTAACGTTGGCAAGAAATCGCAAGGGGAAACCGGAATTTGCAGAAATAACCACAATCTGATTGTCCTTGTAGTTCACGGAGACATCTTCCTTCTTATTGAATCCCGGTACATTCTGCTCAAAAGCCTGTATGAGCCTTTCCTTGAAGTCGTTGGTTTTCTCATCTGTCTTGGGCAGTGCTACCTGCACCATCGACATCATGGCACCAGTGTTGCCAGGTATCACCATTCCCGTCTCATCCGCATCAAATTGCACATAACTCTTGGATGTGGACTGTACGAACTTAACGAATTTCTCCAGTTTATCATCCGTATTAAGTTCCTGCTTGAGTTTCTCCATGATATTCACACCCACCATCTTGTTGAGCGGGTCGGCATCGGCGGCATCCTGCATAGCGCGAATGGCGTTTTCTTGGCACACTTCCAACATTATGCTTACTGCCGTCTCATAGTCCGTCTTGTCAAACAAGTTGGCAAATGTGCGTTCTCCGTCCTCGCCCAAATTCTGCACCATGCGTGAACGTATAGCTGCGGCATTTGAAAACATCCTCTCTCGATCGCTAACAAATTGACGGCCAATACCCCTCACTTGCTCTGCATCATATTTTTTGACATCAGAGTCGCTCTGCTCTTCGTTGGTTTGACACTTGCTGTCGGCTTGGCGCAGCACTTCCTCGTTGATGGCATTGAGTTCGTCCTTGAATGCCAATATGCCGTCCAGCATATTGTTCAGCTCCATGATGATGTTCTGCAGCAACTCTTTGGCATAAGCATACGCCTCCACACGAGTAGCCGTAGAGCAGTAGTCACATTTGGCAGTCTTGTATGCACTGAACACCTTAGACGAGGCGTTTGTGATGGCATCGCGCAACCAACCGATATTGTTCCACTCAATGTTAATATCTTTGATTTGTGAGCTAATATTCTCCAGCTCTTCCTCCATGCGGGCACGCTGTTTTTCGAAAGCACCAACACGGTCGTTGCAGTCAGCAATAAGGAGGCGAGTATATTTCTCAATCTCCAGAATACTCTTTGCTTCCGCTGCACCGCTGGCCCATTCGTCAAAGAGCTTTCGTTCTATATGACGGCGTATGGTGCGAGCATAACCTCGCAACTCTTGACGCTGTATCTTGAAAAACTCCACAACACCGTGCTGGCGAAACTGTGAATTGAAGAAGTTGTCGCAACGCTTGCCGAATTCTCCCAACCAACTCTTTTTATCCACTTCATTCTGCACATCGTCGGCATCAGCTTGTGTGCGTGTCTCCCATGTGTCTTCAAACAGTTTCCACCGCTTAGTGGCCGATGTTTCGGCTATGGGTTTGGCAAGTGTTAAATAATTGTTGCTGAGCATCAGGCTCTCGCGGTTTTTCTTATCTTTTATTTCATCCACAAAACCCATTCCCACCTCGTCTATTGTGCGTTCACCATAGCCGATGCCCTCCTGCCACATATTGAATGTCAACTGACGGGCAGCCTGCAGGGCGTAAGTGTAGGTCATATATTCGCGAATTTCTGTTTCCGGAAACTCCACTCGCGTGATGCCAAACGACAGGAATTTGCGACTGTGGGCATTGTTGCCTGCTTGGTCTTTCTCCGGAGCCGCTCCGTCATTCTCACAGCCGATGAGGCGGCTCAGTTGTCCAGCAGAACCTGCCAAACCGCTTGCCACTGTTGTTTGGAAGATGAAATCAGCAACGGCAGCTGGCAAGCCGTTGCCCAAATCCAACACCTTGCCCTGTTCATTAACATTGGTGTAGACATATGCAGCCTCGAAGGCATCTTGACTTTCCAAGAGTCTACGTACTCCTCCGCTGAGGATGTCTTTTTCGCCTTTTACGTCCGTGGGGTGATATTTGCCGATGCTCATGGCATTTAGTTCCAAGAGAGCGGCATACCCGTTTGCCTGATAGAATCCTGAATCATGCTTGGCCGACACCAAAGTACGCTCCGGAGTATAGATGTAGAGAAGTATTTTGAAGGCATGTGTGTCTGCCTGATAGGGGAACCATGTACGTACTTGGCTTATGGCATCAATGATGGAGCCAGAACCTGTGCCGCCTGCTAATCCGGCGCAGATATGGAACGTCACGTCCTGCTCGTTGCTCTCGTGCTGCAGACGCCCCACTGCCCCTCGTACTATAGCTTCGAAATTGTTAGTATTGTTCTTGTCACAGATGTTATTGGCAATGAGCGTTCTGCCTAAACGACGGCGTTGCCCGCCGATACCAGCCGAGATAAGCGCACCCATTTCTTCTTGCATCATTTGCAGGTCGCTTGGGTTGAGGAAGCCCTTTAAACCGGGATATACGTTTATATTACCCAATACAGAGGCACCGATGCCGTTGATGTTCACCTTCTGTGCCGTGCCCAGATGCACACTCTTGCCCAACACTTTCCATCCGCTGCGATCCTCCAGGTCGGAAGGTGATGAGTCTACGTAAACATATTCAAGAAAGATGCCGTTGCTCGGTTCGTTGGAACGAAATTCCTCATAAACTCTTTTTCTTAACTCACGCAGCACCTTACCTCCAGTACCGCCTAGTCCGATGAATAAATGGTTAGCCATGTCTTAGATATTTTTATATTGTTTTAGAAATCATCATAATTATGCGTGCGTCTTGCTATTTTTTTTCTGGATGTTCCTCTTTGACTATTGTCTCGTTTATCGTATAACATAGGTATCAAACAACCTAATACTATAAATCCCACTATCCAGCCCACTCTATGCCAAATGAAAGTGCTGAAGTAATTATTCATCGTTGTACATACAACATCAGGCAATTCAGAAATCTCATGACCGGAAAAATCTGCTAAATCCACGAAAGTTCCTATAATCGGGAATTCCTCTACAACCTTATCAAACAGAATTTGACTGTCCTGTGCGCTGACAATTCCTTCATAGTCTTCTACCAACTGATTGAGATATATATTCACAGAACCTACGGAATGCTTCGCTTGAAATGCACCGATCAAAAGAGAAAACTGTATAGAAAGCAGCAACGCCAAGATGACGCCAGTTATATAAAAAGGTATTGAGTGTACTATATTTCTTGATATAGCTGCTAGAACAGCATATAGTATGGCCATTACAATGAAAGTTGCTATTACACCATAGAAAATACTTGATATAGCAGTACTTATGAGTGAAAAATATATCATTTTCTAATAACCATTTAACCAAATTTGTTCAGGCACAAGATGCAGATAGTATTAAAACGGTGCTTTATTCAAACTCGCTCATGTCAATTTCCTGCTGAGATGGACTCGAATCTTTGAATTCACTCATATCTACCTCCTGCAGATCGTCTCCACCACCAACAGCAGCATCGTGGTGCTCGGATTGCATGAATAAAGTCCCACCATTCTTGTCACTGCCTATTGCATAACCGCCCAGCGCAAAGGCCGCAGTAAACAACAGACCCATGCAAACAAGCGCTGCTGAATGGTAACGAAAATAAAAGGTAGAACTAAACAACCACGAAAGCGCTATAATCGCCAAAACGAAGAGCGCAACGATGTAAGGGAAGATAACGCCGAGTATAGCGATGACACATTGGATAGGATAGTAAATGATTGCTCCGTAAATGAGCGGTTCTATCACGAAATGACCAAGGATTGGCATGAAGAATTTCGCGAATATCTGCTCTATGATATCCATATTCTCCTTGCGGCTGATTAAATTCCCGGAACTGTCACGGGTTTCAACCACAGGAGTTGCAGACCAATGGGTAAATTTCCCCCACCAGGCAATAGCCCAAATCAAGCCAAGAAAATAACATATGGTTCCCAATGGAGACTTAAACATATTCCACTCCGCAGAGAAGCTCAACTGGTCTGTACTCAAGACTTCGTAAATAAGAAACAAACCAGACAGCGTAACTGCCGTTCCTACAATGTAACCGGCGATTTTGTAGTTCTTATCGGAGAACTCGGGAATGGATAAATCCATATTTCTGTATCATCAGCCTTGCGATCTCAGCAAAGCAGTTTTTCATTGGTTCATTAAGGTCACCTACAAAATGAAAAAAGCGTGAGATCCTACTCGTTGCCACATCCGCCACAGGGATTCCAAGTGTTCGAAGTTTGGAGTGTAGCGATGAAGCGTTAAGTAAACGCCTTTTACATAAAGTAGTGATTCTCTTTCCCACCCATTGCCCGCATCGTCAAACTACAGCCCGAAAGGCTTTGCTCTTCTCTGCTCGGCGTGAGCTGTCTTTCACCAGGCGCTGCGCAGACACGTCTGCTGTGCACGAAGTTCAAAACTTCAAGAATCAACGACAAAGATAAATGTTTTTTTTATAAGGTCACATTATCGCAACAAAAAAAAACAAAAAAAATCATAAAAAATACTCAAAAACCTCAAAATTGGCAAAAAACATCTTAAAACCGACATTATTCTCTTCCATAATTTATAGTAATATCCACTCATTCTTCCACACAACAAAAAAGCCGGGAAGCGCAATGCTTCTCGGCCTTCACTTTGCAGTCGAAAAAAGAGGTTAATTAAGGCGTCGGTACAAACGAGCCGAGCCATCAAGTACAATCAAGTTAGCCAACGGGAACAGTGAGCCGGCATATTCGGGTTTGCACCGGGCGTGCTAACATTTTGCAGCGAACGTGCGAAGATCTTGCAGCGGGCGTGCGAACATTTTGCAGCGGGCGCTGCAAAACCTCTTCACTTTCCCTCCCCCGTCTGCTCTTTCGAGAAATAGTGCACCGCACCGCCGATACGCATACGCCGCAACTTGGCGGATTCCGCATAGCACAAATGCTCCAAATAGCGCTGAGCGGAATGATATTTCAAGCCGGAAGTCACCATGAACTGACGGATGGTGGTGAAGCCGTTCTTCATTGCACTGCGCAGCGCCTCTGCCATCAGCGCCTCATCACGCATGTGAGCATTGCCCACCCGGGTGCTCTTCTTACGGAAGCCGTGCTGGTTTTTACTGACAGCCTTGATGAACTGTTTGGAGGGCAGGAGCTCGATGCCGGCGAAGCTGACATCCTTACCCTGCACCTTCGCAGGATCGGTGAAATCGCCCTCCAGCTTGATTTTCGGCGAGAAGATGCCCAGCGGCGTCTCCACCCTGTAGCCGTCCGCCAACCATTCGCTGCAGACGTCAATAAAGGTGCTGAACGCAATCTCTACGAGTGCGCTGTTAAGTCCCTTGAAGGAGCAATAGGTGGACACGTCCTTCATCGTCCGCTTGTCGGGAGCGGCAGGGCGGGCATAAAGCAGCGGCTTCCCGTCCTCTCCCGATGTGGGGCGGGGCTGCAGTTCGAATAACATTCCGTCAGTCTTGCGTGGCATAGTAGTCTTTATTTATTATTTCGGACGCAAAGATACGGCACCGCCCCTGCGGTTTGCAAGTTTTTGACCATATATTTTCATCTGCATTCAAAAAAGCGGCAAAGATGGTCTCTGGCACTGCCTAATGACTCCCTAAGCATACCCTAAGCAAGCCTTTGGCAAACCCTTAGTGCTTGCTAGGGTTTGCTTAGGGTATGCCAAGGGTTTGCCAAAGGCTTGCCTAGGGCTTGCGAAAGAGCCCCGCCTTCAGTTAATAGAAACTCACAATCTCGTCGAGGGGTCTGCGGTTGGGGCGTGTCGGCTCGCCGTCCCTGTAGCCCAGAGCGATCACGGCCATCACCGTCTCGCTCTCGGGGATGGTGAAGAGCTGGCGCAGCTGAGAGGCGTCGCGCATGCCCATGATGAGGGTGTCGAAGCCCATGGCGCGGGCCTTGAGGATGAGGTAGCAGTTGCTCAGACCGTTGTCGTAGGCGCCCCAGCCGTCGCCGATCTCGTTGGTCTGGTTGCCCTGGAAGAAGCCCGACTTGCCACGCTCGAAGGTGGAGACGATGAGCACGGGAGTGCCCGCGATGCGGTCCTTGTTCATCCCGACGAGATCCTGCACGGCAGCGACCTTGTCCGGGCTGATGGCCACATAATACTTCGTCGGCTGCTGGTTGGCCCACGAGGGTGCCTCCTGCGTCGCGGTGAGCAGCTCGCGCACCTCCTCTTCGGAGATCTTCTTGGTGGCATCGTAGCTGCGGACGCTTCTCCTGGAGGAAAGCACGTCGTCGAAGGACGGAGCCGATGCGAAGTTACCACTGTTGCCGGAGCAGGAAGTCAGCATGAAGAGCGCCACAGCGGCACCCATAAGAATCTTTTTTGTCATGATTGTTGTGTGTTTAAATTGTCAATTGTCAACATTGCGATTAAGCGAGAGCAGAGCCAAGCTTGTTTGAGCTCTGCCGAGCGGGAGCAATGTCTATGGAACGAAGTTTCATGAATTCTCAATTCTCACCTGTCATCTGCCACACGCGGACGTAGTCGATGAGGTAGCGGCAGGGGAAGGGCGTAGCGTTCAGCGGGCCGCCGTTGTCGCCGCCGAGGGCCAGGTTGAGCAGCAGGCGCTGCGGGAAGCCGTCGAAGGGGCTGCGGTCCTCATAAGGCCAGCCGCGGCCGAAGGGACTCACGGTGGAGGCAACGGCCGTCTCGTTGAGCAGCTCGCCGTCCAGGTAGAGGCGTATCCACTCCCGATTCCAATCCATGCGCCACACGTGGAAAGAGTCGCGCCAGGCCGGCGTCTGCGCCTCGAAGCGGGAGAGCGGATAGTGGCGGCTGTGCCACTTGGCCACATAGCGCCGCTCCGTGCCCCACGCCACATTGGCCAGGATGGAGGGTTCGCCCTTGATGTGGTAGAACTCCATCACATCAATCTCGCCGCTCTGAGGCCATCCGGCCACCATGCCCACCGTCCAGATGGCGGGCCAGCAACCCATCGCCGTGGGAATCTTGGCACGCACCTCAAAGCGCCCGTAGGTCCACGCCGTGGGCGGCAGCGCAAGGGTGTCGCCCCGGGAGATGACGCTGGCCGAGGTGTAGGGGTAGCCGGCATCGTCCTTGCGGGCCTCGATGACGAGACATCCGTCCTCGCACCAGGCGTTCTCCTCGCGGTAGAATTGGGCCTCGTGATTGCGCACGTAGCCGTGCTCATAGGTCCAAAACTCGGGATTGGGCCGTCCGTTCCGGTCGAATTCATCGTGGAAGAAGAGGCGGTAGCCGGGATACTGCTCCGGGACACTCCCCTCCCCCTGCGCGAAGACAATACAACTGCACATCAGGGCGACGGCGGACAAAAGGATTTCTTTCATGGCATTATTGCGTTATGACGCTGTTTTTCATCACAAAAATACAAAAAATCAGTTTAGAGTTGAGAGTTTAGAGTTGAGAGAATCGCTTATTTCTGCATTTTGCAACCGGGTTGCAGGAAAGAGTCCGTAACTTTGCAGCCGAAAACAGATAAAAACGCAAAAAATGGCACACAATCATCATCACGCCTGTTGCTGCCACGAGCGGCACGAAGAGCATCAGCACGGCTGCTGTCACGAACACCACCACGAACACCACCACGAACACCACCACGAGGAGCACGAGGGCCGCGGGCAGCTGTGGACCATCATCGCCACGGTGGTGCTGCTCATCGGCGCGGTGGCGGTGGAGAAGACCGCGGCGCTGCCCACATGGCAGCTGCTGCTGGTGTATCTCATCCCCTATCTGCTCATCGGTGCAGGCACGCTGAAGGAGGCGGCGGAGGGGCTGGCCCGCGGCGAAGCCTTCAACGAGCACTTCCTCATGTCGGTGGCCACGATAGGGGCGCTGTGCATCGGATTCTTCCCGGGCGCCGAGACGGAGTTTCCCGAAGCCGTGTTCGTGATGCTGTTCTTCCAGGTGGGTGAGTTTTTCGAGGGCTACGCCGAGGGCCGGAGCCGCAAGAGCATAGAGCACCTGATGGACATACGCCCCGACGTGGCGCATCTGGAGGAGGCCGGCGGGCTGCGCGACGTGCATCCGCAGGACGTCCCCGTGGGTGAAGTTATCGCGGTGAAACCGGGCGAAAAGGTGCCTCTGGACGGCACGGTGGAGAGCGGACGTTCGAGTCTGAACACCATGGCGCTGACGGGCGAGAGCGTGCCGCTGGAGGTGCGCGAGGGCGACGACATCATCTCGGGCTGCATCAACCTGAACGGCCTCATCAGGGTGCGCACCGCAAAGAGCTTCGGCGAGAGCACCGTGACGAAGATCATACGCCTGGTGGAGGAAGCCGGCGAACACAAGTCGCAGAGCGAGGCCTTCATCACCCGCTTTGCCCGCATCTACACCCCCATCGTGGTGGGACTGGCGCTGGTCATCGCCGTCGGCATGCCGCTGGCCGAAGCCCTCTGGGAGACGGGACTCGGGGGCGAAGTAATGACTGCCGCCTGGGCCGCCTTCCCACAGTGGCTCTACAGGGCGCTGATGTTCCTCGTGGTGAGCTGTCCGTGTGCGCTGGTCATCAGCGTGCCGCTGACCTTCTTCGGCGGATTGGGCGGCGCCTCGCGCAAAGGCATCCTGGTGAAGGGCGCCAACTATCTGGACATCCTCTCGAAGACGGACACCGTGGTGTTTGACAAGACGGGGACGCTGACGGAAGGGCGCTTCGCGGTGGTGGCGGTGCATCCGGAGATGTGCAGCGAATTCCAGCTGCTGCATCTGGCCGCCCACGTGGAGCACTCGACGACGCACCCCATCGGTGCCGCGCTGCGCGACGCCTTCCCCGACGAGGCGACGGACGGTTGCAAGGTGAGCGACGTGGAGGAACTCCCCGGCAAGGGCATACGCGCCACGGTGCAGGGCAAGACGGTCTGCGTGGGCAACACGAAGATGATGGACGCCGTGGGCGCCCGCTGGCACCAGTGCGAGCACGGCGACGAGGGCACCATCATCCATGTGGCCATCGACGGCAGCTACGCCGGACACATCGTCATCAGCGATCAGGCGAAGCCCGACAGCGCCGAAGCCGTCAGACAGCTGAAGACCCTCGGCGTAGGGAAGACGGTGATGCTCACGGGCGATCGCGAAGAGGTGGCGGCACGAGTCGCTGCGCAACTGCAGATTGACGAATACCACGCCGAACTGCTGCCGGCGGAGAAGGTGGAACGGATGGCGGCGCTGGCACCCGGGGCGGGGGCACTGGCCTTCGTGGGCGACGGCATCAACGACGCGCCGGTGCTGGCCCGCGCCGATGTGGGCATCGCCATGGGCGGCCTGGGCAGCGACGCCGCCATAGAGGCTGCAGACGTGGTGCTGATGGACGACCGGCCCTCGAAGATTGCCACCGCCATACGCATAGCGCGCCGCACCATAGGCATCGCCCGACAGAACATCGCCTTCGCCATCGGCGTGAAGGTGGCGGTGCTCGTCATGGCCTTCTTCGGACTGGCCACCATGTGGCTCGCCGTCTTTGCCGACGTCGGGGTCACCGTGCTGGCCGTGCTCAACGCCATGCGGGCGCTGAAAGCCTGATTCCGGCGGCGAAAATGCATTTTCAGGCCATATAGGGCGGCTTTTCCTCTTCTTTTTTCTCCGTTCAAGAAAAAAATCTTATATTTGCATGCGGAAAACACAAATATAAGATGAAGAAAAGCATACTGACCCTGCTGCTGGCTGCGTTCGCGCTGACTGCAGCGCATGCCTACAACGAAATCCGTGCCTACAACCCCGAAACGGGCGAGAAAGGCCTGTATCTGCCCGACGTGTGGAAGAGCGGCTACACCCCGGCGACCGGGGAATACACGTATGACGGCGTGTCGTACAGCGTGGCCCGTTCGCGCGAGAGCGACAACTTCGTCGTGTTCTGGTCCGGCGAATACGGCACCACCGCACCCGATCAGCTGGCGGCGACGGATTTCTACTATGTCGACATCGACTACATGCTGGAGCAGGCGGAGAAGTTCTACCGGCTCTACACGGAAGAGCTGGGCTTCGTCAACCCGGAGCAGTCCACCACCCTGTCGCGCTACAAATGCATGATATGCCTCATCCACACCACCACGTGGATGGCCTACGGCGGCGGCTACGACTACGTGGTGCCGGCCCTGTGGATCAACCCCTCCACGTGTAAACCCATCGGCCACACGGTGGCGCACGAAATCGGCCACGCCTTCCACTATATGTGCTTCGCAGAGGCCTCCGGCCACCGCGAATCGACGACGGTGAACACGGGCTTCCACCTGAGATGCGGCAACGGTCAGAGCATCTGGGAGCAGACGGCCCAGTGGCAGGCCGCCAACGCCTTCCCCGCGGAGATGTTCAGCCAGAGCTATCCGCTGTTCGGCAACTGCGCCAACTACGCCTTCTCGCACGAATGGATGCGCTACCAGTCGTATTGGTTCCACTACTACCTCTGTGACCGCTACGAAGATAGGACCATGGTAGGCCGCGTGTGGAACCAGCCCATGACGGGACAGACGGACGGCACGGCGAACGACTTCCCCATGGCCCTCATGGCGCTGAAGGGGCTGACGGCAGAGCAGTTCTTCGAACTCTACCACGACTACGCCATGCACTGCGCCGCCTTCGACTTCTCCGCCGCCCGGGACTACCGCAGCGCCTACATCGGCAAGTTTGACTACCACGCCGTCAGGCTCGGCGAGGAGAAATATCAGGTGTCCTACTCCAGCGTACCGCAGTGTACGGGCTTCAACGTCGTGGAGCTGGCAGTGCCGGCAGCCGGCACCGCCGTCACCACACGGCTGACGGGACTCAAACCCGGATGTGCCCTGGCCGACGGCGACCCCGGAGTGTACAACAACGGTGTGGCCAACAGCCTCGTTGCCGCCGGCGTGAAGAAATACAACGCCGTGGCCCAACCTTCGGCACGCGGATTCCGTGCGGGCTACGTGTTCTGCAAGAGCGACGGCACGACGGAGTACTACAACGACGGCATCGTCCACTGCCAGGGCATCGATGTCAAGACGGAAGACATCACGGCAACGGTGCCCTCGGGCACGACGCGCCTCATGCTCGTCATCACCCCCTCGCTGACGATGTATTTCCCGCACCGCTGGGACGAAAAGATCACCAACGACGATCAGTGGCCGTATCAGTTCGACCTGGAAGGCACCACAGCCCTGAGCGTCATCCCCGACGAGGCGGAGCCGGAATTCGAGCCGGCGATTGACGGCAGGGAGATTGCCGACGTCACCCTCACCTACGAGATCACCCTGCCCCCCGTCAACGGCTACGACGCCGCTTCGGTCGTCTTCGGCGGCAGCGGACTCAACGCCCTCTGCACGGCCTTCCAGATGACGGGCGACGACATCTTCAACAACGTGCTGACCTACAGCAGCGGGCAGCAGCGGGGCACCATCATGAACTACCCCGTCAGAGCCAACGGCGTGTTGCAGGCACTGGGAAAGACCACCAACGGCGACTTCGGCCACTGGTTTGACGCCGCCGGCACCGCCATCGCCTACGGGAGCAACGGCAGCGCCTATGCCGAGTTCACCAAATCCACGAAAAGCGCCCTCATCGGCCAGTTTCCCAACGCCAATCCCGACGGCACCAAGCGCACCGTGCGCGAAGCCCTGAAATACATCGACGCCTCGGGAAAAACGGCGGTGGCACGGCTCGTGTTCAACATCAGCTTCAAGGCCGGCGCGGCCCCCCGCAGCCACTTGAGCAAGATAGACTACACAGCCCCCGTTCCCGCCGCCGTGCATGAGATGAAAGGCACGGAGGAGAGCCGGCCCGCCGCCGTGTACGACCTCAGCGGCAGAAGAGTGGGTGAGGATACATCCCGCCTGCAACGCGGCACGTACATCATCGACGGCAAGGTGGTGGTGAAATAGCAGTAATCAAACAAAACAAAAGCACGATGAAACAGCTGACACTCTCCCTACTGGCCCTGACCCTGAGTCTGGCGGGGCAAGCGGAAAACGTCTTCGTCAACACACCCAAAACCACGCTGATACTGTCGGTGGATGAGGGCCATACGCCCCGCATCGCCTACTACGGCGCACGCCTCCGGCCCGAAGAGGCCCGTCAGGTGTACGACGCCGGAGCCCTGGGCGGCGAGGCCTACCCCGCCTTCGGACGCAACAGCTTCGGGGAGACGGCGCTCAGCGTGACCCACGCCGACGGCAACATGACGACGGAGCTGGCCGCCACGGGATGGCGCCGGGAGGGCGACGTGACCATTGTCAGCCTGAAGGACCGTAAATACAACTTCTTCGTGGACCTCTGCTACAGGAGTAACGACAGGAGCGACGTCATCGAGACCTGGACCGAGCTGCGCAACGGGGAGAAGAAAGCCGTGAGGATGGAGCAGTATGCCAGCGGCGTGATGCCGATCCGGCAGGAAGGCGCCTGGCTGACCCACTTCCACGGCGACTGGGGCCACGAGGCAGAGATGACGGAGGAGCCCCTCAGGGACGGACTCAAGACCATCGTGGACTACGACGGCGTGCGCACGGGAATGAACGACCGCGCCGAGGTGATGATCTCGCTCGACGGCAAGCCCCGCGAGAACAGCGGACGCGTCATCGGCGCAGCCCTCTGCTGGACGGGCAACTACCGCCTGAGCATCGAGACGCGCGGCAGACAGCACCACACCCTGCTGGCCGGCATCGACGGTCTGCACACGACCTACACACTGAAGAACGGCGAGAGCTTCACCACCCCCACCCTGGCGCTGACCTACAGCGAGGAGGGTAAGGGCGGCGTGAGTCGCGCCTTCCACCGCTGGGGACGCAGCGGACAGCTGCACAACGGCACGGCGCTCCGGGAGATCCTGCTCAACTCGTGGGAAGGCGTCTATATGGACGTCAACCAGGAGGTGTGCGAGAAGATGATGGACGGCATTAGCGCGCTGGGCGGAGAACTCTTCGTGGTGGACGACGGATGGTTTGGCCGGAAATACCGCCGCACACGCGACGACAAAGCCCTGGGCGACTGGGTGACCGACACCGTGAAACTGCCCCGGGGCATCCCCGCACTGGTGAAGGCGGCGGAAGACCGAGGCCTGAAGTTCGGCATCTGGATAGAGCCCGAGATGACCAACAGCGAGAGCGAACTCTATGAGGCCCACCCCGACTGGGTGGTGGCCCATCCCGCACGCGAGCTCTCCAAGGGACGCGGCGGCACACAGCTGGTGCTCGACCTCTCCAACCCCAAGGTGCAGGACTTCGTGGTGGGCATCGTGGACCGGCTGATGAAGGAAAACCCCACGCTGCACTACATCAAGTGGGACTGCAACATGTCGATGCAGAACTTCGGCAGCAGCTATCTGACGGCAGACCGCCAGAGCCACCTCTTCGTGGACTACCACCTGGGGCTGCGGAGTGCCCTGGAGCGCATCCGCAAGGCCTATCCCGACCTCGTCATCCAGCTCTGCTCCAGCGGCGGCGGCAGGGTGAATTGGGGCGCACTACCCTACTTCGACGAGTTCTGGGTGAGCGACGACACCGACGCCCAGCAGCGCCTCTTCATCCAGTGGGGCACCAGCCACTTCTTCCCGACGATGGCGATGGCGCAGCATGTGAGCGCTTCGCCCAACCACCAGACGGGGCGCGTCATCCCCCTGAAGTTCCGCTTCGACGTGGCGATGACGGGACGCCTGGGCATGGAGATGAAGCCCTCGGACCTCAACGAGAAGGAGCTCGACTACGCCAAGAAGGCCGTCGCCTTCTACAAGGAAATACGCCCCGTCGTGCAGCTGGGCGACCTCTACCGTCTGCTCTCGCCCTACGAGAACAAGGGCTTCTGCAGCGAGATGTTCGTCAGCGAGGACAAGAGCGAAGCGGTGTTCTTCTGCTACAAATTCGAGAACTACATCGGGCTGGATGCGCCGCGCTGGCACATGGCCGGCCTCGACCCCGACGCCACCTATCGCCTCAACGAGTTCGGCGCTACGGAGCACCACAGCGGTTTTGAAGGCAAGACCTTCACCGGACGCTTCCTCATGGAGACCGGCATCGAAGCGAGGATGAACGGACAGTTTGCAAGCAGAGTGATCAGGCTGCAGAGAATTGACAATTGATAATTGATAATTGACAATTGATAATTGATAATTTAAGGTAAAAAGATTAAATATTGAACACCATGATTAAGGATCGTAACGGCATTGCCATCATCTGCGGGGAGAGGAAAGTCAGCTTCACAGAGTTGCTGCAGCGCATCGCGCTCTTCAGCAAAGCCGCCGCACACGGCGCAGGCGAGCGGACGCTCATCTTCTCGGAAAACCGCGAGGGATGGATCTACGCCTTCTACTCGGTGTGGGCCAACCGCGGCATCGCCGTCCCCGTGGACGCCTCGTCCACCGTCAGCGACGTGAGCTACATCATCAACGACTGCAAGCCCGTCAGCGCATGGGTCTCCCGCCAGAAACTGGAGACGGTGCAGGCCGCCGTCAAAGAGGCCGGACAGACGCTGGACATCCACATCATTGACGAGCTGGAGACGGCACCTGCGGGCGATGAAAAGGCCGAAATCGCATACAACGAGGAAGACACGGCCCTCATCATCTACACCTCCGGCACGACGGGATCGCCCAAAGGCGTGATGCTCTCGTTCCGCAATATACTGGTGAACATACGCGCCGTCTCCGAAGAGGTGCCCATCTTCAATGCCGAGCGCCGCACGCTCATCCTGCTGCCCCTGCACCATGTGCTGCCGCTGGTGGGCACCGTGGTGATGCCGCTCTATGTGGGCGGCGGCGTGGCCATCTGCCCCTCAATGTCGGGACCCGACATCATGGACACCATGCAGCGGGGACAGATTGCCATCATGATCGGCGTGCCCCGTCTGTGGCAGACGCTCTACGCCGGCATCAAGAAGAAGATCGACGCCAGCACCGTGGGCCGTTTGCTCTTCGCCCTCTGCGCCCGGGTGAACAGCATCCGCTTCTCGCGCTTCATCTTCAAAGCCGTCCATGAGAAGATGGGCGGACACGTGAAATACATGGTGAGCGGCGGTGCCGCACTGGAGCGTGAGATCGCCATGGGGCTGCAGACACTGGGCCTGGAACTGCTCGAAGGCTACGGCATGACGGAGGCGGCCCCCATGATCGCCTTCACCCGTCCGGGCGACCTGGTGCCCAACTGCGTGGGCAAGCCCATCCCCGCTATGGATTGCAAGATTGTGAACGGCGAGGTGTGCGCCAAAGGACCCAACGTGATGCAGGGCTACTACAACCGCCCCGAAGAAACCGCCCAAGTCATCGACAAAGACGGCTATCTGCACACCGGCGACCTGGGCCATCTGGACGACTGCGGACGTCTCTACCTGACCGGACGCAGCAAGGAGATCATCGTGCTCTCCAACGGCAAGAACGTGCAGCCCAACGAGATCGAATACAAGCTGGAGAAATACGCCGAACGCGTGAAGGAAGCCGCCGTCGTGCAGGACGGCGACATGCTGCGCGCCATCATCGTGCCCCAGGAAGCATGGGCCGCCGCTCTGAGCGACGAAGAGGTGGAGGAGACGCTCAAGCGCGAAGTGCTGGAGCCCTACAACCTCACGGTGACGAACTACAAGAAACTGATGAGCCTGATGGTGTATCGCGGCGAACTGCCCCGCACCCGACTGGAGAAGCTGCAGCGCTTCAAGCTCAAAGACATCCTCGCCGGCGGCAGCGCCGCACCCAAAGAGGAGGCCCCGAAAGCCGCAGTGAAGGAGCCCGACTTCGAGGAATACCGCATCATCAAAAACTATATCGAAGAGGAGAAGCACCTCACGCTGAAGCCCACCGACCACATCGAGACCGACCTGGCCTTCGACTCGCTGGACATGGTGGCGCTGCAGGGCTTCATCCAGCAGACCTTCGGCACCAACGTCGGCGTGGCCGACATGCCGGGCTTCCGCAACATCGAAGCGCTGGCACGCCACGTGGCAGAGGGTAAGACACGCATGGAGGTGAAGGTGGAGGACTGGCACGAGCTGCTCAACGCCGACGCCTCAGCCCTGGAGCTGCCGCACGGCAATCTGGCGATGCCCCTGCTGATGAAATCCTCGGCGCTCTTCTTCAAGGCCTACAACCGCCTGAGCTTCAAGGGCACGGAAAACATACCCCGGGAGGGCCCGATGATCATCGCCCCCAACCACCAGAGCTATCTGGACGCCGCACTGCTCTCCGTGGGGCTGCCGATGAAGACGCTGCGCGAGAGCTACTTCTACGCCACGGAGGAGCACGTGCAGGGCGCCCTGCGCCAGTATTTCGCCCGCCACAACAACATCATCATCATGGAGTGGAGCAACCTGCGGGACTCCATCCTCAAGATGTCCGAAGTGCTCAAGCGGGGCAAGAACCTCATCATCTTCCCCGAGGGCTCACGCACCCGCACCGGACGGATGACGGACTTCAAGAAGACCTTCGCCATCCTGTCCCGCGAGCTGCAGGTGCCCATCGTCCCCGTGTGCATCCGCGGCGCCTACGAAGCCCTGCCGCGCTCCAAGCGTTTCGTCTCGCCCCACAAGATTGAAGTGGAATTCCTGAAACCCGTCCAGCCGGATCCCGCGAAGTCGTACGACGAGATTGCGCTGGAAGTGAAGGAAGCGATCAGTGAAAAATTAAAAGTGAAAAATTAAAAATTAAAATAAGAGGAAACCTTAACCATTAACCCTGAACCCTGAACCATTAACCCGCATCACTTGGCCAGGGACTTCGCATCCAAATAGCGCTGGAAGTCCTCCCTGTGGAGCGCGCCCACAGGCAACTCGGTGCCGTCGTCCAGGAACACACGGTTGTGACCCGCCTCGCGGACCGTGTCCAAATTGATAATGTAGGAGCGGTGGATGCGCATGAAGCTATCGGGCAACCGCTCCTCCATCTTCTTCATCGACAGCAGGGTGACAACGGGTTTGCGCTGATCCTTCAGCCACACCTTCAGATATTCACTCATCCCCTCGACGTAGCGGATGTCGGAGATGCGCACCCTGACCATACGGCTGTCGGTCTTGAGGAAGAGGCTGTCGTCCCCGTCGGCAGGCTGCAGGGCCTCCGGGGCTGAGGACGCAGCGAGGCGCTCCTTCAGACGGTTGGCGGCGCGCTGGAAATCCTGAAGGCCGAAAGGTTTCAAGAGGTAGTCGACGGCATTGACGCGGAAACCCTCGACGGCGTATTCGGAATAGGCGGTGGTGAAGACGACGAGGGGCGCAGAGGGCAGCGACTTCACAAAGTCCATCCCGTTGAGGTCGGGCATGTTGATGTCGCAAAAGATGGCGTCCACCGCATCGTGCTCCAGAAACTCACGGGCCTCCAGCGCACTCTGGCATCGGGCTGCTAATTCCAGGAAGGGCACCTTGCCGATATAGGCCGCAATCTGTTGCAGCGCCAGGGGTTCGTCGTCGATGGCAAGACAGCGTATCATGTCAGTGGTATGTTGAGTTCTACGG
>CACZUX010000009.1:0-30958 GCA_902784475.1 uncultured Bacteroidales bacterium
ACCTGACTGTCGTCGCAGTCGGAGATGTTCTCTATGTCTTTCTCCGCACATCCTCCGGCCAGGGCCGAAATGACGAGTGCACGGTTGGATATGCTTTTGCTGGCCGGCAGATGAAATTCCGTCGGCAGAGCGGTGGGTCTGTGGAGCGTCAGAGAAGACATTTTATGTGTATTCTTTTCCTTATTATATTATATTCGGGCACAAAAGTACGCAAAATTTTGCAGAAAACGCATTTTTTTCTGTATTCTTTGCTCGTATTTCGGAATTATTTCATACCTTTGCCCCCGCAAATTGAGAGCGGGATGTAGCTCAGCCCGGTTAGAGTACGCGTCTGGGGGGCGTGTGGTCGCAAGTTCGAATCTTGTCATCCCGACAGAAAAGGCAGTCATTCAGGTGGCTGCTTTTTTCTTTTCATTACTTTTTCGCCCGATGACACATTATAACTTTTTTTCACATTTCGCCTTTTAAACCTTTCATATACACCGTTGTCCTAAGACTGGTATGAAAAATTTCTCACTGCTTCTGTTTTTTCTTTTCTCTCTATATGCCGGCGCCCAAAAAGTGACGGTGACGGGCACAGTTTCCGAGGCCTCCACCGGAGAGACACTTCCCGGAGCGACGGCGCTTCTGCTCTCTCCCAAAGATTCCTCACAGGTCACTGGCGGCGCGGCCAACATGAACGGCGTGTTCACGCTCCCCGCCGTCAAAGCAGGCCGTTATCTGCTCAAAGTGAGCTATATGGGCTATCAGACGCTCTATCGCGACCTCACGCTCTCTTCCCGTCGCAAGACCGAAGACCTCGGCAAGATCCAGCTCCTGGAGAACGCCAAGATCATGAAAGAGGCTGTGGTGGAGGCGCAGCTGGCACAGGTGGAGATGAAGGAAGATACCTTTGTCTATAACGCGGGCGCGTTCCGCACGCCCGAAGGCTCCATGCTCGAGGATCTCGTCAAGAAACTCCCGGGCGCAGAGGTGGATGACAACGGCAACATCACCATCAACGGCAAGACCGTCAAAAAGATCATGGTGGACGGCAAGGAGTTCTTCTCCAACGACACCAAGATGGCCATGAAGAATCTGCCGACGAAGATGGTGGAGAAGATCAAGTCCTACGAGCGCAAGTCGGACTACAGCCGCGTCACCGGCATCGACGACGGCGACGAGGAGACGGTGCTCGACCTCACGGTGAAGAAGGGCATGAAAGAGGGTTGGCTCATCAATGCCGACGGCGCATACGGAACGGAAGACCGTTATACGGCCAAACTCTCCGTCAACCGCTTCATGGATCACTACCACTTCTCCGTCATCGGTTCCGCCAATAATGTCAACGACCGCTCGATGGGCGGCTGGGGCGGACGCGGTGGTCGCGGCGGCGGTGGCGGTGGCGGCATCGTCAGCAGCCAAATGGCCGGTGTGAACTTTGCCTGGGAGAACGGCAAGAAGGAGAATGAGGCCGGCTTGCTCAAGACGGGCGGCAACGTGCGCTTCTCCCGCACCGACACCGACAACTCCTCCACCACCAACTCTCAGACCTTCCTCAGCGGCTCGAGCCGATGGAACAACTCTTTCAGCGCCTCCAATCCCATCAACTGGAACCTCAACGCCGATTTCCGCCTGGAGTGGAAGCCCGACTCAATGACGAACCTCATCTTCCGTCCGAGCTTCTCCCACAGCGACAGCGATTCCGAGGGCGAATCCGAGTCCGTGACCTTCAACAAGAATCCTTACGACTACATGAAGGATCCGCTTCGCGAGTATCTCTTTTGGGACGATCCGGACAAGATTCGCGTCAACAGCAACCACCGTACCACTGCCTCCGAGAGTGTCACCAACAGCGGCAACGGCGACTTTCAGATCAACCGCCGTCTGGGCAAACCCGGACGCAACATCACACTGAACGCTGCCGGCGGCTACAGCCACACCTCATCCGAGTCGCGTTCGCTCTCGCTCGTCAACTACTATCAGGAGGAGAACAAGGCTTACAACTACACCAAACAGCACAATCTCAATCCCTCGGAGAGCTGGAACATGCGCGGACGCCTCTCCTACACCGAACCCATCACGAAGGAACTCAACCTGCAGGCTTCCTACCAGTTCCAGTATCGTTTCTCCGACTCCGACCGAGGCGTCTTCAGTGTGGACTCTACTCTAACCCGCCAGATGATCCGAGATATGGGTCTCACGGCGGAGGATCTCTACTTGGGCCGCATCCCCGGCATCGACACCGTCATACTCGTGCAGGACTGGATTAACTCCCAGTATGCCACCTACAACGAGTACAACCACGACGCCAACCTCATGGTGCGCTACAACAAGAAGTTCCAAAACGAGCAGGAACTGCGCATCAACGGCGGCATATCCTTCCAGCCTCAGACGACGCATCTCGACTACATGAAGAATCTGATCGACACCGTCATCACGCGTCAGGTCTTCAACTGGTCGCCCCGTCTGGATATGCGTTGGCGCATCTCCAAGACATCGCAGATGCGCGTCCGCTACAACGGCAACATGTCCCAGCCGTCGATGACGAATCTCATCGAGGTAATCGACAACAGCAACAAGCAGAACGTCACCGCCGGTAATGCCGGACTCGAGAGCAGCTGGACCAACAACTTCAACCTCTTCTACAACGACTACAAGACGGAGAAGCAGATGGGCTGGTCGGCATTCATGAATTACTCCATGACGAATCGCAGCATCTCCACCGCCACCATATACGACGATAAAACAGGCAACCGCTATTCCCGTCCGATGAACATCGACGGCAACTGGAATATCGGCGCCAACCTGATGTTCAACTCCGCGTTAGGCAGTCAGAAACGGTTCAACATCAACACGCACACCGTGCTCTCACACAGCAACTCCGTGGGTTACATCAGCAGCTCTGTCAACGTGGCAGACTACATCGGCACTACCGCCGTCACCGACATCGAAGAGATGACTGCCCTCTTCGAACAGGTGCCTCTGCAGAAGGCCACGACGAAAACCACCAACGTCGGCGAGACGCTGCGCCTGAACTACCGTATGGACTACGGTGAAATCGGCACTTTGGAGGTTGGCGTCAACGGCGGCTTCAACTATCAGCACGCCCGCAACGACCTTCAGCCGAAGGCCAATCTCGACACCTGGAACTTCAACTACGGCGGCAATCTGCTCGTCACGCTCCCGTGGGATATGACCTTCTCCACCGACATCGGCCCGCAATACCGTCGCGGCTACGACGACGAGTCCATGAACACGACGGAACTCATCTGGAACGCGCAACTCTCGCAGAACTTCCGCAAATGGCTTCACGGCCACGACCTGGCTGTTTCGATCCAGTGGTTCGACATCCTGCAGGAGCGCAGCAACATCTCGCGCAGCATTTCGGCCACACAGCGCAGCGACACCTACACCAACACGATCCACTCCTATCTCCTCTTCCACCTCATCTACAAACTCAACCTCCTGGGCAACAGCGAAGCGCGTGCCGCAATGGGTCCGAGAGGCCCGATGATGACGAACGCCGAAGCCGGTCGTGCCGGACGTGAAGGTCGCGGCGGAGGCGGCGCTCCGGGAGGAGGCGGTTTCGGCGGCGGAGGCAGAGGCCGTTGATTTCCTTTCTTACACTAAGTCAAAGAACGCGTATAAAACAAGTGAAGGTGCCGTTTAATGCACCTTCACTCTTTTTATTGTTCCGTCTTCGTTGAAATACATCCGGTCGATGCAGACCTCCCGGTGGAAGCCCGGCCCCATGTCGCGCTTCATGTAGTTCTTGTTGATGCGGTGATAGACGATATACCATTCGTCCTTGCCGGGAATCTGAAGCACGCTGTTGTGCGCCGTGCCGTAGATCTGCTTCTCGGGATCCTGAATCAGGATGACGGGATCCTTGGCCACTTCGATGGGGCCGAGGGGCGACTTGGCGGTGCCGTAGGCCACGTGATAGTTGGGCGAACCCGTGTCGTCCACGCTCCAGAGGAAGTAGTAGAGCCCGTTGCGGTAGAAGACGTAGGGGGCTTCTCTGTAGGCGTAGTCCTGCAGCGTGCCGCCCTTGGGCGTCATCAGCGTCACGGTCTCGTCCTTCACCTTCGTCATGCTGCTCTCAAGCTCGGCGCCGGCCATATAGCCGTTGCCCCAATAGAGGTAGTATTTGCCGCTCTGGGGATCGCGGAAGACGTCCACGTCGATCTGTTGTCCACCTCTCTGGCCTTGGGGCAATTCCGTCACGATGGGCTCTCCGTGGTCCACAAAAGGCCCTGTGGGACTGTCGGCTACGGCCACGCCGATGCTCTTGCGGTCGCGCTGCTTGTCGTGCCCGCTGTAGTAGAAGTAGTATTTATATTGGCCGTCGGCCTGCTTCACCTCTTCGATGCACGGGGCCCAGGCGTTGCCCACGGCCCAGGGCACCTGATCCGTCGCCAGGTCGAGCATGATGCCTTCGTGCTTCCAGCACTTGAGGTCTTTCGAGGAGAACACGGTGAAGTAGTATCCACCCCAACCTCTGGCGCCGTCGGTGGTGGAGTAGATGTAGTAGCGCCCGGTCTTCTGTGAATACAGCACTTCGGGATCGGCGTGAAACTCGGGGAGCACGGGGTTCTTCCCCAGTTCGATCTTCTTGGCCTGCAGGCCGCAGAGGCTGCAGAGCGCGATGAGGGTGCACAAAGTCTTTTTCATGATTCTCTGTAAAAGTCTAAGGATTCGTATATTTCAGATGTTGTTGCCTGTCGGTTGATGCGGATGTCGCCAATGCCGCCCAAGAGGGTGAAGTTGATGCTGTCGGCCTCGTTTTTCTTGTCGTGCGTCATCAGCTCGAGCAGCTCGGGGTAGTCGTCGCAGGTGATGTTCATGCGGCCGTAGTGTTCGCGGATGAAGCGTACGGTCTGGTGGAGCTTCTCCGTAGGGAACTGCTCCTTCACGGCCGAGAGCCACAGCTCGGCCATCAGTCCCCAGGCCACAGCGTAGCCGTGAAGCACGGGCTTGCCTCTTCTCAGCGCCAGACTCTCGAGCGCATGCCCTACGGTGTGACCCAGATTCAGGGCCTTGCGCAGCCCCTTCTCCGTGGGGTCTTCGGTCACGATGCGCTCCTTCACGGCGATGCTGCGGGCGATGAGGTCGCTGCCTCTCTGCCTCTCCCTCACGCTGAAGGGATTCTGCATCAGCGCGGCCCAATGCTCCTCGGAGTCCAGGAGTCCGTGCTTGAGCATCTCGGCGTAACCCGAGAGGATGTTTTCGTCGTCGAGCGTGTCGAGGAAGTCGGTGGCAATGAGCACGCTGCGCGCGTCGGAGAACACGCCGACCTCATTTTTCAGCCCGCCGAAGTTGATGCCCGTCTTGCCGCCCACGGAGGCATCCACCTGCGAGAGCAGCGTCGTCGGCACGTTGATGAAGGCCAATCCCCTTTTGAAGGTCGAAGCGGCAAATCCGCCCAGATCCGTCACCATGCCGCCGCCCAGATTCACGAGCAGCGAATGGCGTGTGGCGCCGCCTTTCTGGAGTTCGGTCCACACGTGCGCCAGCGATTCCAATGTTTTATGTTCGTCGCCGGCGCCGATGGTGATGACCTTCGCGCCCTGCATCGCGCTCATCTTCTGCACCTTGGGCCAGCAGAGGCGCAGGGTCGTCTCGTCGGTCAGACAGAAGAGGCGGTCGTGCTGCACACGGGCTACGGCCTCCCCGAGGCTGCGCTCCAGCTGCTCTACGATGATGATATCCTGTTTCATTCGAGTGTGGCCCCCTGATAGTAGAAGTTGAGTATTTCGCGATAGCTCTTGCCCTGATGGCCCATCACGGCGGCGCCGATCTGGCAGAGACCCACGCCGTGGCCCCATCCGCGACCTTTGAGCAGGAAGGCTGCCGGCACCTTTCCGGGCGCATTCTCCTTGCCGGAGAGATCGATGGCCGTCGCTTCGAAGGCGCTGGAGTAGAGGTGCGTGCGCGAGAGGGCTTTGCGTATCTCGAGCTCCTTACCTATTATAAGAGAGCGCTCCGAGCCCACGATTTTCAGCTTCGAGATGTGGCCGCCGGGTCCGCGCTCCACGGGCTCCAGGGCGAGGATGTCGCCGAACTCCACCTTGAGATGCTCCTTGAGCATGTCATGCAGCTCTTCCTGCTCCAGCTTCACCTCCCAGCGGTAGAAGTTCTGCGTCTCGAGGTCGTAGTCGTTGAGCACCTGCGCGAGCACTTCCCTGTCGTCGGTGTTGCACCAGGGATCCTCCACGCTCTGCAGATAGGGCTTGCGTATGTTCTCCCAGCAATATTGGTATTCCTCCGTGCGTCCGCCGCAGCATTTGGAGAAGCGTGCGTCGCAGATTTCGACGGTTCCATCGCTGTTGGTGTACTTCAGCACCTGCCCCTTCGTGGCCTCTACGGCCTCTTTCACTCTGGGGTTGGCCGCACGCGTCACACCCTGATAGCGCTGACAGTGGTCGTCGGCGCAGACGTCGAAGAGCGTGTGGTCTTCGCGGTCGTGCCAGCGGATGATTTCCTGCTTCGTCTTGATGAACGAGAAGAAGGGCGAACGCTCGCCCTCTTCGCGGTTGCGGCGCTTCTCCATCTGGGCGTAGAGCCACGAGCGCGAGATGACGGCCGCAGCCTTCAGGAACTCCAGCGAACAGGTGGCTTTCATCTCGCTGGAGATGACGCTCACGAGATAGTCCTCCACGGGCAACTCGTTGACGGCCACGATCTTTTCCTCATCCACGATGAGGCGCAGGCGTCCCTGGAAGGTCTGCGTCTCCTGACGCTCCCAATGGAACTGCACGCCGATGGTCACATCCGAGAGCGAGAAGGTGGCGTCGTCGCTCACGGGCGCAAACTTCAGGTTGCGGTAGAGCTGGCCGTTCCACCGTATGCTGCCCTCTTCGCAGACGACGGTCTGCTCGCCCGTCACCGTCTGTCCTTTGGCGGTATATTGGCCGTTGATATGGAAGCGCAGCGAGGGCGCCGACATGATGCCAACGCTCACGATGTTGTCGGTGAAATCGTTCTTTTTCGCCTCCTCCTCCTTTTTCTCCTCACGCTCTGCCGGCTCTTCGGGCTCCTTGTCGGTGACGGCCTCGATGACGGGCTTGAGCTCCTCTTCGCTCAGCGTCACCTCTTGCAGAATGGAGGCGGCGAGCTCGGGCGTCATAGCGCGAAAATCTTCTTCACGCGGCGTGATGATCAGTCCGCCCATATCCAGCGCGCCGGGACTCACCATCGGCTCGGGATAGCAGTCGGGCCGGTGCTTCTTGCGGGGGAAGATGAGGGTCACGATTTCGTCTTCGCGCCCCACACCGCCTTCCTGCCTCCAGGTGATGAGGTTGAGACGGGGCTCCTCTTCGCCTTCGACTATCGGGAGCGCTTTGTAAATGCGCTGACACAGGAGCGAGTCGGGCTCCGTCGGGAGCGAGCGTATGGCGAAGACGGGACAGAGCCAGCCCTCCAGCAGATAGAGGCCGCAGCGGTCGCTCGTGTTGCCGGCCTCCTGCATCTGTGCCGATCCGGCGCCCGTCAGCGGGTAGAGCCGGCGCAGGTGGTTCTCCCATATTTTCCAGTCGCGCTCCAGCGGCATCACGCCTCTGCTGCCGGCCTGCAGATGCATGTGGTCGGGACATGAGGCGCCGCATTGGGGCCCGTTGTAGAACACGATGTCTTCGGGCATCGTCCAGGCCATACGCCGCATCGTGCTGAAGTGCGACCAGATGCTCTGGGGCGTGTGGCGTCGCGCGGGTATGGTGAAGTGGCGCGGCAGTATGGGGAAGGGATTCACCAGTATCTGGTAGTGCTTCTCCATCTTCAGCGCGTGCTGCTCTGCGGGCCTGTTGTGGTCGCAGAGGAAGCAGGGCCTCTTGGCGATGCTGTCTTTATCCACTTTGGCGGCGGTGGAGCCGATGCGCGAGGGGTTCCACTGCACGGTGATGTCGGTCTCGCCGCTGCTCAGCGTGCGCGTCTGCACCTGTTCGGCGAGGTTCTTATAGTTTTGTGCGGCCAGAGGCCACTGTTTCAGCTCGTTGCCGAAGAACTCCTCCACCTCTTCGGGGCTCACTTCGTGCTGCCAGAGGCGGTTGAGGGTCTGTCGGGCTTCGATTTCGCGACTGCGCAGGCTGTCCTTGTAGAGGTTGTTGAGGTTCTGCTTCTCCTGCGAGAGATCGGCGTCGGAGTTGCCCTCCCAGCGGCGGCAGAGATAGAGCTCGTCGTAGATGCGCCCGATGCGGTAGCGGCGCGAGATCATCAGGCCCAGAGCGTAGTCTTCGCCATAACTGGTGTTGGGAATCTGTATCTGGCGCAGGACGGGCGTGAAGAAGGCCCTCGGCGCGCCCAATCCGTTGATACGCAGCGCGTTGTTGCGTCCGTTCTGCTGCGTCCACTCGCGATGATCGATGAGTCCGGGCGGCAGCGTCTCCAGCTGGAAGTTGCAGATGCGATACGAGCCCACCACCATCGCAGCATTGTCGTCGTAGAACTGCTTCACGATCCTCGCCAGCGTGTCCTCGCCGCTGTAGAGGTCGTCGCTGTCGAGCTGCACCACGAAGCGGCCCACCCGCTCGTCGTGCACGGCGCGGTTCCAGCATCCGCCGATGCCCAGATCGTCCCTCTCGGGGATGATGTGGATGAGCCTCTCGTCGCTGAATTCGTCGATGGCTTCGGCGGTTCCGTCGTCGGAGTGGTTGTCCACCACCATCAGGTTGTATTTGAAGGGCGCCTTTTGTTTCAAGACGCTCTCGATGGCATCGCGTATGGTGCGCACCCTGTTGCGGACGGGGATCACCACCGTCGCTTCCACGGGGAATTCGCCCTCGTCGAGCTTCACCACATCCACCTCGTCGCCGTGCAGATAGGCGTTGATGGCGCGCAGATGTCGGGTGCAGGCCCGCTCCATCTCCACCTGTGCGGCGCGGTTGCGGGGATCCACGTAGTCAAACTGCTTCACGCCGCTGGCCCTCAGGTCGGTTTCGTCCATGCGGTACAGGAACTCGCGGATGTGCAGCGGCAGACGCTGTCGCGAGCAGAAGAGGCGCAGGTCGTAGAGCGCGGCAAACTGATAGAGATGCGTCTCCTCCCCGACGTATTGCTGCAGCGCCTCGCGCCGCAACATCACGAGACCGCCCATCTGGAAGTCGTCGCGCACAGAGCCCGTCTGGCAGTCGATCAGCCTCACGTCGCCCTTCTCGCTGCGGTAGTCGCTGTAGCTCCAGGGCGCGCCGCTGTCGTCCATCACCGTCTGCCATCGCTCCAGCGCGTGATAGCCCGGCGCCACTGTGCCGGGCTTCGTGTGGAGCAGGATGTAGGGCGCCTCGCCGGTCTTGGCGATGCTGCGCAGGGTGTGTGTGGAGCCGAGCGAACCCTCCAGCGCATAGCGTCCTGCGAGGAGCGGATCTTCGAATTGCTCGGGTGTATGGGAGAAAAAGTCTATCATTTCTCTATATATTGTTTCGTTTTTCGCCACAAAGATACGATTTTTTTTCCGCATTTCCAAATATTCGGCGTTTATTCTTCTCTTGCCCCACCCCTTTGCCGGCACTTTTTCCTGACATCGTCTTCTGGAGTCTTTTCCCGTTCAGCGCCTGCGCTTCTCCTGCACTTCTACCGCGCAGAGCCGCTGCAGAGGCTTACCAGAGGCGCCAAATTTGCGCATTCTGCCCGATTTCATCGAGCCCTCTGGCTATAATCACCTCGCTCTATTTCCTTCTTTTTCTGCCTTGAATTTTACTGCTTCATGTGAGCAATATTTTACATTGCCACGAGTTTTCAGAGAAAAACAAGAAAACCGCAAACTGATAACATGCAGCACAAGAAGACCATCACCGCCTTTTAGCATCTTAACCGAGTTGGGTTAACTATACACCAACCGTTTCCCTCTTCATAATTTGTAGCAGCAAACGTACAGCAAAAGAGCAGCAAAAAGAGCAAAATTCGCATTTTAACATAATTTTTTTGAAAAAAAACGGGCAAAAATGGCTGTTGTATTTTAAAAATCTTTATCTTTGCGTTGTGAAATAGCCCACAAAGGCAAAAATATGCCCCAAAAAAGGCCTCATAACCTAATAAAACACGCGTTACGCGAGCGTAAGGAAACCGACAGACAACAAACGACGACACAAACAACAAACAACAACAGAAAACACAGAGAGATCATTAACGGAAACCAAAAACTTTTCAAATCAATCTTTTAATTAACCTTATTATTAACCTAAAACTCAAACAAAATGAAGAACAAATTACTTCTTTTGGCAGTCGCACTGCTCACATCGTGGAGCGTGAAGGCTGTAGATGTGATTGAGGAAGGTGTGGACTACTACATCATGAATGTAGAGACCGACCTGTTCCTCGGCGGCCAGAACTACTGGGGCACCCAGGGTGCCATCAGCACGGACGCCGGCATCTTCCAGTTTGTACCCGGCACTACCGGTGAGGGCTACAACATCATGAACACGCTCGTCAGCGTGACCAACAAGTACCTCGGTACCAACCTCTACACCGACAACAACGGTCTGGCTACCGTGAAGGACGACGAGACCGCAGGCACCACCAAGAGTGTGGACGGCATCTGGACCGTTGAGAACCTGGGTGGCGGCATCTTCGCCTTCTTCTGCAAAAGCAGTTGGCACTACAATGCCGCAGCAACAGAAACAGAGCCCGAAGGATGGATTGAGGAGCCTCACGGCTACCTCTGCAAGAGCGAAACGGCCGGTTACCGCAAGGGCTATGAGCTGGCGTTCAGCCCGACCCGGACCAACGCCTGTCTCTTCCGCGTCATGACCTATGATGAGGCCAAGGCCTACATGATCGACAAGGCTCAGAGCAGCAACGTCAGCTTCAACTTCATGATCAAGAACCCCGACTTCTGCCGCAACCAAAGCACCGCAGCTTGGGGCTTCACCGCCTTGACCTCCGGCACCAACCATAACTATGCCGGTGGTGACAACAACAACTTCTGCGCAGAGTCCTATCGTCAGGGCTTCGTCTGCAACCAGAAGATTTCCGGTCTGCCCGCAGGTCGCTACCAGCTGTCCGCTCAGGGTTTCTATCGCGACGACCTCACTGTTGGTGATCAGATCCCTTACGTTTACGTGGGTAATGCTTACAACGACGTGTTTGCCAAGGTGAACATCATCCTGAAGACCACCTCTGAGAACAGCATGACCGACGCTTCCAACAGCTTCACCGCCGGCAAGTTCGTTCTGGATCCCGTGCGCTTCAATCTCGATGAGACTAAGGACGTTGAGATCGGCTTCTGTTCTACCACCAACAAGGCTTGGGTCATCTGGGATAACATCCAGCTGATGTCTTACAGCAACGTGAAGGAATACGCTGACGAGATTCTCGCCGGTATCACCTACCCCTATGAGCCCGAGGCTTTGGCCAGCACCGACAAGCGTGAAGCCTACGATCAGGCTTACACCGACTTCTCCAACTTCGTAGCCGACATCACTCCCGGCGTCACCACCTTCGACGACGTGGACGCTGAATACGCCAAGTTTACTGCTGCTGAGACCGCGCTGAAGGCCAGCATCGAGGCTTGGAGCGGCTATACGGTCGTTGCTGAGAAGGCCAGAACCCTCTACACCCAGATCACCAGCCAGGAAGGCAAGTATCAGCCCAACACCGCGCTCAACGCTCTGAACAGCTACGCCTACGGAGCTGCGATGAATCCCGGTGAGAGCGCCAGCGGCTACACCTTCGTCAACGGTAACTATGCTTACATCAAAGCCAATCCTACTCTGAACGACGAGCAGATCGGCGGCGAAATCGAGTTCGTCAACAGCCTGATGAACGACGTGAAGAAGAAGTCTGTGAAGGACGGCATGGATGTCACCTTCCTGCTCGTGAACGCCGACTTCAAGGACACCAACGTAGGCTACGGCTGGACCCGCCAGCAGACCGGCTCCGTGAACTGGAACATCCGCAGCGGTCTGAGCGGCTGGCCCGTATCCGAGGCTTACATTCCCGCCAACGGCAGCACGTTCGACATCTTCCAGGTAGTCGAGGGCGCGCCCGCAGGTCTGTATAAGGTAACCGTCAACGCCTTCCATCGCCCCGCCGGTGACTGGACTGCTGAGACCGAGGTGCCCGTTGCCCTTTACATGGGTACCATCGCCAACCCCATCCAGAACATCGCCGCTGACGCCATCGAGAACGACCTCACTTGGAGCGATGATGAGCAGAAGTATCTCGACGGCGAGATTGCCAAGAACGGTACGAACTGCTACTTCTGGGACGGCAACTCTGCCAAGACCGATGCCGACAAGGAAGCCATCTGGGCCGGCAACCAGAACCCCGATCCCGAGATTCAGGCTCTGATCTCCGGCTCTACCACTCTGACCGGCGCCGGTAAGTACAATTCTGATAGAGCTTACAACGAGAGCTACCTGATTCCCGACGGTATGGACGGCTCTTCCATCGCCTTCTCCGCCGGCCGCTATCCCATGGTGGTTTACGGTGAGGTGCCCGACGAGGGCGACGGCGTGGGTACGCTGCGCATCGGTCTGAAGACCCTTAAGCCTCTGAACAACGGCGCCTGGACGCTGTGGGGCGGCTTCACTCTGGAGCTGGCCGGCACCGATCCCAGTGCCATGAAGGACCTCCTGGGTGGTAAGATTGACGAGATGAATGCCCTCGTGCCCGACGTGGCCAACGCTCCCGGTATTGCCGGCATTGTGCTCGACTCCATCACCAACATCACGCTTGACGCTCAGGCCCTCTACAACAACCCCGTTCTGCAGGAATATGAGGAATACAAGAGCGCTTATGACGCCCTCGAAAACATCATCGGCAGCACGAACAAGTATCTGGAGGCTTACAACAAGCTCAGCGGCGACCTGACCACCCTGAACAACTTGATTACCGCCTTCGACGCTGACACGCCGACCAAGGCAGAGTACAAGAACAAAGCTCAGAACGTGCATACCGCTTACAGCGACATGGCTGTGATCAACGCCATCTGTCTGACTCCCGAGGATCTCGAGAATGAAAAGAATTGGGAGGAAGAGCAATACGGCGAGACCGAGGTCGTAACGAATGACAACCTCGCTGATGCAGCAGCAGCCGGTCAGGAAGGCGGCTACGTGAGCACCTACTCTCAGTTCGACGCCTTCTTCAAGGAGTGCTCCCAGTATCTCAGCACCATCTATCTGACTGTAGATCCCAGCGCCACCGCTGAGGCTCCCCAGGAACTCACCGACCAGCTGAAGAACCCGGCCTTCGAGAGCGGCGACCAGTGGTGGGGCACTGATTGGGCTATCAACTTCACCGCAGGCGAGATGTATCAGAACGTCTTCGACACCTACCAGAGCGTGTTCATGCCCGCCGGTTACTACACCCTCCAGGGCTTCGCTATGGACCGTCGCGGCAGTTGGCAGAATGTTCTGGACAACGAAGCAGACTATCGCTTGGACGACGCCACCTACCTCTATGCTAAGTTAGCAAACGCCGACGACACATTGAAGACTGAAGTGGCCAACGCCAAGTTTGTGGCTCAGACCGAAGACCTCACCGAAGGCGCAGGCGGCATCAACGAGTATGTTTCCAACAGCACGACCTACTTCGCTCCCAACACCATGGAGCAGTATCGCAACTGGATGGACGCTAAGGGCGACTTCGCCTTCGGCACAGAGCTGACCTTCGAGGTTCCCGTTGATGCCTTCGCTTCTCTCGGCTTCTTCCGCCGCGCTCAGGAAGACGCAAGCTGGTTCATCGCCGACAGCATCAAGCTGTACTACGCTAAGGACGCCAGCCCCGTCACCGGCATCGTGGCTCCCACGAGCATCGAGAAGTTCGGTAAGGCCGACGGCAAGTACCTCGAGAAGAACCAGATCTTTATTTACCTGAATGGCAAGAAGTTCAACACTGCCGGTCAGATTGTAAAGTAAGCCATTAAGCAATAACATTTGCTACTACCGGAGCCCCGACCTTCCGAACAAGGCCGGGGCTCCATACGAAAAAAAGAAAACAAGAGACAAGACACATGACATTCAAGAGAACTACCGTCACATCCGCATTGCCCTACGCCAACGGGCCCGTACACATCGGCCATCTGGCCGGCGTCTATGTTCCTGCCGACATCTATGTCCGCTATCTCAGGCTGAAGAAGCGCGAAGTGCTCTTCATCGGCGGCTCCGACGAGCACGGCGTGCCCGTCACCATCAGAGCCCGCAAAGAAGGCATCAGCGTGCAGCAGGTGGTCGATCGCTACCACGAGCTCATCCGCCGCTCCTTCGAGGAGTTCGGCATCTCGTTCGACATCTACAGCCGCACCACCTCGGAGACCCACCACAAGCTGGCCTCCGACTTCTTCCGCAAACTCTACGACGAAGGCAAATTCGTGGAGCAGGTGACGGAGCAGTTCTACGACGAACAGACCGGTCATTTCCTCACCGACCGCAACATCAGGGGAGAATGCCCCCGCTGCCACGCACCCGAAGCCTACGGCGACCAGTGTGAGAAGTGCGGCGCAACGCTCTCGCCCGAAGAACTCATCAACCCCCGCAACGCCGAGACGGGCAATCCGCTCGTCAAGCGCGCTACGAAACACTGGTATCTGCCCCTCGACCGCGATCAGGAGTGGCTCGAGAAGTGGATCCTGCAAGACCACAAAGAGTGGCGCAGCAACGTCTACGGACAATGCAAAAGCTGGCTCGACGGCGGCCTGAAACCCCGTGCCGTCACGCGCGACCTCGACTGGGGCATCCCCGTGCCTGTGGAAGGCGCAGAGGGCAAAGTGCTCTATGTGTGGTTCGACGCCCCCATCGGCTACATCTCCAACACCAAGGAGCTATGCGACAGGAATCCGGGACTGGGGCCCTGGGAGAAATGGTGGAAAGACCCCGAGACGCGCCTCGTGCACTTCATCGGCAAAGACAACATCGTGTTCCACTGCATCGTGTTCCCCGCCATGCTCAAAGCACACGGCGAATACATCCTGCCCGACAACGTACCCGCCAACGAGTTTCTCAACCTCGAAGGCAACAAGATATCCACATCGAAAAACTACGCCGTGTGGCTCAACGAGTATCTCGAGGAGATGCCCGGACGCCAGGACGAACTGCGCTACGTGCTCACGGCCAATGCGCCCGAGACGAAGGACAACGACTTCACCTGGCACGACTATCAGGCCCGCTGCAACAACGAGCTGGTGGCCGTCTACGGCAACTTCGTCAACCGCGCCCTGCAGCTGACGCAGAAATATTATGAGGGACGCGTGCCCGCGTGCGGAGCGCTCACGGACTTCGACCGCGAGACCATCGCCGAATTCACCAGCGTGAAGGAGCGACTGGAGTCGCTCTTGGAGGCCTTCAAGTTCCGCGAGGCGCAGAAGGAGGCCATGAATCTGGCCCGCATCGGCAACAAGTATCTCGCCGACTCCGAACCCTGGAAGGTCATCAAGACCGACCCCGAGCGCGTGAAGACCGTCATCAACATCTCGCTGCAGATCACGGCCAATCTGGCCATCGCCTTCGAGCCCTTCCTGCCCTTCAGCAGCAAGCGTCTGAGGGAGATGATCGCCATGAACGACTTCTCGTGGGAGCAGATCGGCCGCATGGACCTCATGAGCGAAGGCACACAGCTGCCCAAGCCCGAACTGCTCTTCACCAAGGTGGAGGACAGCGACATCGAGTTCCAGACGAACAAACTGGAGGAGACCCTCAAGGCCAACGCGGCCGCCGAATGGAAGGCGCCCGAGGTGAAGCCCGTGATCCCCTTCGAGGACTTCGAGAAGCTCGACATCCGCGTGGGTCTGGTGAAGACCTGCGAGAAGGTGAAGAAGTCGAAGAAGCTGCTCAAGTTCACGCTGGATGACGGCAGCGGCAAAGACCGCACCATCCTCTCGGGCATCGCCGGGTGGTATGAGCCCGAAGACCTCGTGGGCAAGCGCGTGCTCTTCATCGCCAATCTGGCGCCACGCCAGATGATGGGCGAGACCTCGGAGGGCATGATTCTCTCGGCGGTCAACTACGACGGCAACCTCTCCGTCACGACAACGCTCGGCGACGTGAAAGGCGGCAGCCAAGTGGGATAAAAGAAAAAAGAGAGACAGGGAGTGAGGCTTTTCACTCCCTGTATTTCGACTCGCCCTTGTCGGCGAGCATAGACAGATAGCTCTCGTAGCGCGAGAGGGCGATGCGCCCCTCCTCCACCGCTGCGATCACCCGGCAGCCGGGCTCGCGGGTGTGGAGGCAGTTACCGAAGCGGCATTCGCGCCCGACGGCGAAGATCTCGCGGAAGTAGTGACTGACTTCCTCGGGCTCGATGTCGAAGGTGCCGAAGCCCTTGATGCCGGGCGTGTCGATCACGGCGCCGCCGGCGGGACAGACGCTCTCGGGGAGCGCATACATCTCCGAAAAGGTGGTCGTGTGCATGCCCGTGAGATGAGCCTCCGAGATGGCGGCCGTCTTGAGTTCGAGCTCCGGACAGAGCGCATTCAGGAGTGTGGTCTTGCCCACACCGCTGTTGCCGCTCAAGAGGGTGAGCCCTTCGAGCGAGCCGAGCGAGAGCGACGAAGGATCGAGGGCGGAGACGGCGCAGGTCTCATAGCCCAACGACTCATAGAGGGCGCGCAAGCGGCGCAGCTCCTCCTGCTCCTCCTCTGAGAGCAGATCGCATTTATTGAAACACACGACGACAGGCACGCGATAAGCCTCCGCCGTTGCCAGGAAACGGTCGATGAAGACGGTAGAGGTCTCGGGATGACGCAGTGTCACCACCAGCAGCACCCGGTCGAGGTTGCAGGCGAGGATGTGGCTCTGCTTCGAAAGATTGGAGGCCTTGCGGATGATGTAGTTGCGGCGCTCGTGCACCGCTGTGATCAAAGCCGTCTCCCCGTCGGGCGAAACCGTAATGTCAACCCGGTCGCCCACAGCGACGGGATTGGTGGTGCGGATGCCGCGAATGCGGAACGAGCCTTTGACCTTGCACAAAAAAAGCCGGCCATCGTCCGTGCGGACGGTGGTCCAGCTGCCAGAAATTTTGGTGACGACGCCGCTCAAACGGTCATGATCTCCTTTTCCTTTGCCGCCATGAGAGCGTCGAGCTGCTTGATGTACTTGTCGTGCATCTTCTGAAGATCGTTCTCGGCGTCCTTCTCAAGGTCTTCGGAGAGTCCGTCCTTGATGCCCTTCTTGAGACGGTCGTTGGTGTCGCGACGGGCGTTGCGCACAGAGACTTTGGCCTTTTCCACTTCTCCGCTGCACTGCTTCGTGAGCTGGCGGCGACGCTCCTCCGTGAGAGGCGGGATGTTCAGGCGGATGATTTCGCCGTTGTTGTCGGGCGTGATGCCGACTTCGGAGTCGATGATGGCCTTCTCGATGGCCTTGAACATCGACTTGTCCCAAGGCTTGATGGCAATCGTGCGTGCATCGGGAGTCGTCACGCTGGCGACACCGCTCAGAGGCACCATCGTGCCGTAGGAATCCACACGGATGCCGTCGAGGATTTTCACATTAGCCTTGCCGGCACGGATGTGTGCCAGAGATTCTTCGAGGAACATCACAGCCTCTTCCATTTTCTCCTCGGCTTCGGCCAAGGTTGCTTTTACGTCTATCATATAGGTCGTTTTTAGAGTTTTCCTGCACACAAAGATAGATATTTTTAGCATAAAGCGGGACGATTTCAGCAAAAAGTTTTTCCTTATGCGTTAAAAAAGGCTATAAATAAGGTTCTCTGCGGAAAAAGGGCTATCTTTGTCCCCACAAACCGCACGACAACGTGGACATCGATACCCTGATAGCACAACAACTGGAGCAGTTGCAGCCCATCACGCTTCCGGAGATGAAGGAGATACGGCTGATGAACCGCACCGACACGAAATTCGTGACCAATAAAGAGAAGCTGGCAAAGCTCCTGGAGCTTTGTCAGGGACAATACTACGCCCAGTTCAACGCCGGCAGCAAGATTGCGTCTTACAAGACCACCTACTGGGACACGGACGACCACCACTTCTTCATGGAGCACCACAACGGGCGCGCCCCGAGGCAGAAAGTCCGCGTGCGCACCTATATGGACTCGCTCGACACCTTCCTCGAGGTGAAGACCAAGAACAACCACGGACGCACGAAGAAGAAGCGCATTCTGGTGGCCTCACAGGAAACGGCGATGGAGGGAGAGGCCAACGACTTCCTCATGGGTCTGGTCCACCGTCCGACGAGCGACATACACCCCACGGTGCAGAATCAGTTCCACCGAATCACGCTCGTCAACTACGGCAAGACCGAGCGCCTGACCATCGACTTCGACGTGAAGTTTCACAACTACGAGACGGACGAAGACAACGACGTGGGCAATCTCGTCGTGGTGGAGCTCAAGCGCGACGGCAATGTGTTCAGCCCCGTGCTCGCGCTGCTGCGCCGGCTGCGCATCAAGCCCTGCGGCTTTTCCAAATACTGCATCGGCACGGTGATGACCAATCGCCGCATCAAGCAGAACAATTTTAAGGAGAAAATGATTAACTACCGTAAAATATCCAAAGCACAATGACCGAACTCATCAACCGGCTCGCCAGCGAGCTCAACAACATCAACTACGAAATGGCCGAATCCATCGGCCTGACGCTGATTGATCCCGAACAGTTTATCGGCATCTTTGTTCGCTTCTGTCTGAATCTGGCCGTTGTGAGCATCATCGCACGCTACTTCTACTACCCCCGAAGCAAGCGTCGCGACTACATGTTTGTGTTCATTATCATGTCGATGAGCATCTTCATGCTCGTGAGCTTCATGGGAGGCGATTCGCTGCGCACGGGCGCCGCACTGGGCCTGTTTGCCCTCTTCGGCATCATCCGCTACCGCACCGAGGCCATCCCCATCCGCGAGATGACCTATCTCTTCATGCTCGTGAGCACCAGCGTGGTCAACGCCCTCTCTTCGGCCAACTACCATCCGAAGGCCGACTACTGGGACGGCGTGGGCGTCCTCACCCTGCTGTTTGCCAACGCCATCTTCATCCTGCTGGCCTGGATCTTCGAGCGCAGCAATCTGCTCAACGAGCACTGCTCCAAGTATATCCGCTATGACAACGTGAACCTCGTGGCGCCCGAAAAGCGCGAAGAGCTCAAGGCCGACCTTGAGAAGCGCACGGGCCTGAAGATCATTTCCATCGAGGTGGGCACGATAGATTTCCTCAAGGACAGCGTCCTTATCCGCATCTTCTACGATGAAGACATGGACCGCGGCTGCAGCATTGCCAACACCGTCCGTTTCAACAAATTGGGACAGTCGTAATACGATGAAAAGACTATTTTTCTCCATGCTGGCACTGGCATCCGCCCTCGTTGCAAGCGCACAGGCCTCGGACGACTTCGGCGTTTGGGGAGAATTCTCCATGGAGAAGGCGCTCTCGCTACGCTGGTCTCTCGGACTGGAAACGCACTTCCGCACGCAGGACAACAGCAGTTGCCTCGACCGCTGGGGCGTCGGCATCAACGCCTCCTACAAGGTGCACAAATATCTCAAACTGGCCGCCGGCATCGAGTTGCTCAACGCCTACACCCCAAAGAAATACAAGACATGGAAAAACGCCGGATGGGATGTGGATACCGATGAGGGCATCGCCACACGCCAAACCGGATACAACGAGACCAACGCCTATTTCACGCCGAAGTTCCGCTTCAAGTTCGACATCATCAGCAGCGTGAAGATTGCCAAATGGGTGCGCATCGGCATTCGCGAGCGCTACCGTTTCGCCCGCGTGGGCTCCGTTGACGTCATGCGCGTGAAATACCGCAAAACAGACACCTACACTGCCACCGACATCAACAACTGGCAGTGGGAACTCACCGACGAGGGCGAATGGATCCCCGACTACTCGGAAAGCAAGGTGGCAGACGCCTACAGCAACCACCAACTGCGCAGCCGCCTGAAGGTGTCGCTCGACCGCAAGCGCCTGCCCTGGCACCCTTACGTCTCGGGCGAACTCTTCAACGACATCTCCAACAGCATGGAGCTCTACAGAATCCGCACGCACGTCGGTTGCCAATACGACATCAACAAGCACCACGCCATCTCCCTGGCCTACGTGCTCACCTTCAATAAGGAAACCGACGGCAGCGGATTCGGCGAACGCTTCCATGCCACATCCATCAGTTACAGCATTGAATATTGACACGGACATGAAACGGAATCTCTATATCCTCTCACTCTTTCTGATGAGCACAGCGGCTTTCGTCTCATGCTCTTACGACGAATGGACGGACCCCATCAGCACCCAGGTGCCCGAAAAGTCGTTTATCGTGAAGGACACCGTCAAGGTGAAGTTCACCAACGGCGGTGCCGTTGTCGATCTGCCCCTCGGACGCGACGACGTTTCGTATGTGATCAGCAACGGATATGTCACCCTGACCAATGCCAACGACACGGAAGAGCTGGTCTTCGTCCTGTCCGGCTCCAGCAACAACGGCGGCCTCATCTACAACGGCATCTACAAATGCACGATGATCCTCGACAACCTCTCGCTTGTCTCCTCTCAGGGTCCCGCCATCGACATTGAATGCGGCAAACGCGTCGCCGTGCGCCTCATGGAGGGATCTGTGAACTCTCTCGAAGACGCTGCCGGCGGCACCCACAAGGGTTGCTTCTACTGCAGAGGCCACATTCAACTGACCGGCAACGGCGAACTGACCGTCAAGGGCAACACCGCCAACGGCATCCATGTGAAAGAATACCTGCATGTGGGCACTTCGTTCGGTACGCTCAACATCTCCCAAACCGTGGGCCACGCCGTCAAGGTGGGCGAAGAGGTGGAGATTCACGGCGGCACCTTCAACCTGTCTGTGGACAACGAAGACACCAAGGCGCTCAACACCGACAGCACCCTCACCATCAGCGGCGGCACGTTCAACGTCGTTGCCAACGGCGACGGCTCACGCGGCCTACAGGCCAACTACGACATCGAGATTAACGAAAATGACGGCCCCACCAACATCATCGTCGAAGCCAACGGCGGCAAATGCTCCGATGAAAACGAACATCGCTGTGCGGGCATCAAGACCGACCTGGTCTTCAAGATGAGTGCCGGCTACGTAAAGGTGACCAAACTGAAAAACTCTGCACGCGGCATCCGCTGCCTCTCCAAAGAGCTGACGGGCGGCACCTGCGATGCAGAGTTTAAGGAAGGACTGTAGATAAAACGGAGGAAACGGGCGCTGCGTCAGTTGTGCACCAGCGTGCCGATTTCCTCACCGTCCATCACGCGCTTGAGGTTGCCCTTCTCGTCCATGTTGAACACGTAGATGGGCAGATTGTTTTGCATGCACATGGCCGTTGCGGTGATGTCCATCACCTTCAGGCCGCGCGCAATCACCTCTTCGTAAGTGATGTCGTGGAACTTCGTCGCCGTGGGGTCCTTCTCCGGATCGGCCGTATAGATGCCGTCCACGCGGGTGCCTTTGAGCATCACGTCGGCCTCAATCTCGATGCCGCGCAGTGAGGAACCCGTGTCGGTGGTGAAATAGGGCGAACCCGTGCCGCCGCTCATGATGACCACTTCCCCGCGCTCCATTGCCTCAATGGCCTTCCACTTGGTGTAGAACTCGCCGATGGGCTCCATGCGGATGGCTGTCAGCACGCGGTTCTTCTGCCCCACTGCCCCGAGGGCTGACGACAACGCCAGCGAGTTGATGACGGTGGCACACATGCCCATCTGATCGCCTTTCACGCGATCGAAGCCCTTACCTGCACCGGTGAGACCGCGGAAAATGTTACCGCCGCCGATGACGATACCGATCTGCACACCCATCTGTGCAATCTCCTTGATTTGGAGGGCGTAGTCGTTGAGACGCGTCACGTCGATGCCCTGCTTCTGCTCTCCTGCGAGACTCTCGCCAGAAAGCTTGAGAAGAATTCTTTTGAATTTCATAGCTTTATTTTTACTTCTTTGAACGCATAGCGGCGATCCTCGCCCCCAGCGTCCTTGATGATTAAATGTCCGTCGTGCTCCACGCGGGAAATGCAGCCTTCAAACACGCCCGCAGCATCCTCGAAACAGCATTTCCAATCGCGCAGATAGAGGCGCTCGTGATAGTCCTTGCGAATGTTTTCGTAACGTCCTTCGCACAGACTGCGATAGAGGGCTTCGAAGGCGGAGAGCACCTCGTCCAGCAGCCGCTCCTTATCCTCTTCCTTTCCCGTCTCCAGAGCCAGCGATGTGGCCGGAGCGGCGAGTCCGTCGGGAAACTGTGTCTGATTCACATTGATGCCGCAGCCGATGATGCTGCGTACCAGACGCTTGCCCTGCAAGTCGTTTTCTATCAGTATGCCGCACACCTTGCGCCCCGCCACATAGATATCGTTGGGCCACTTGATGCGCACTTCTCTTTCCGGAAGACGCTCCTCCAACGTCCGGGCAATAGCCAGCGCCATCGCCTGCGAAAGGATGAAGGCCTCGGAGGCCAGCACGCCCTGAGGCTCCGTCAGCACGCTGAAGAGCAGATTGCGCCCCGCCTCCGAATACCAGCTGTTGCCCCTCTGTCCGCGCCCCGCCGTCTGCTCTTCAGCCACAGCCGCAAGCAGGTCGCCGTGCTCCTTCTTGAGCATGTCGTTGGTGGAGGTGCAGCAGTCGAAATGCAGTCGTTTCATGGGCGGAAGGCTCCTTCGTAGTGACGCACACTGCCATTGGTGACGCAGATCACGTCGAAGCGGGCGTCATCGTCGATGCAGTTTTCTCTCAGATAGGTGTCGGCTGCAGAGATGAGCAGCTGCATTTTCCTCGATGTGATCGCGTCTTCCGGGCGTCCGAAGAACTCGGTGCTGCGCGTCTTCACCTCTACAAACACCACCACGCCCTCGCGCCTGGCCACAATGTCGATCTCCTTGTGTCCGCTACGCCAGTTGCGCTCCACGATGAAGTATCCCTTGGCCACAAGGTAGTCTGCCGCCAGGTCTTCGCCGCTGTTGCCGGTGTTGTTGTGCCGTGCCATCGCCTGTATGCGCTATGCGCGCTTCTTTTTAAAGAATTCGGTCATCAGCCGTGTGCACTCCTCGCACATCACGCCCTCCTCCACCTCTGTCCTGGGGTGCAGCGCCCCGGGGGCGAAACTGCGATATCCGCGCTTCTCGTCGGGCGCTCCGTACACGATGCGTGATATCTGGCTCCAGCCCAACGCACCGGCACACATGACGCAAGGCTCCACGGTGACGTAGAGCGTGCAGTCCTGCAGGTATTTGCCGCCCAGATGCTCCGCTGCCGCCGTGATGGCCTGCATCTCGGCGTGCGCTGTGACGTCGTGCAGATGCTCCGTGAGGTTGTGACCGCGCGCTATGATTTGTCCGCGACTCACGATGACAGCGCCGATGGGCACTTCGCCCTCCGACTCCGCACGCCGCGCCTCATCGAGCGCCACCTTCATGAAGCGCTCGTCATTCTCCATCGAGCGAGTCCCAGTATTCCAGTTGTCCGTCCACTATCCAACGCACGTCCTCAGCGTCGAACGATCCCATTTTCTCCTTCTTGGCCAGCTTGACCATGAAGGCAGCAGCCTCGTCGATGTCTATCTCGCTCTCCTCCTCGTCGCTGTCGGCCAGCCCGGCCTGCTCGCAGTATTCCGCGAAGGCGTCGAGGAAATAGTAGAGGTCGTCCTCAGAGAATTTGTCCTTGACCTCCTGAGGCAGATACTTTTGGATGAAGTCCACCGTCTGGCGGTCTTCTTCGGCAAAGAGCATTTCTTCGTTTTCCATAACGCGAGGGATATCAGAGCAGTTTATTGAGCTTCTCCTCAAGCACCGACTGCGGGCAGAGACCCACCTGAATGTCGCGCACTTCACCGTCCTTCAGGAAGACTACGGTGGGGATGCTGCGCACGCCAAACTGCATGGCCAGCTCGTCCTCTTCGTCCACGTTGCACTTGCCCACGATGGCCTTGCCGTCGTAGGCCTCAGCCAGAGCTTCAATGAGGGGCGTCATCCTTTGGCAGGGACCGCACCATGTGGCCCAGAAGTCAATCACTACGGGTTTGCCTGTGGCGACCAGAGCGCCGAAGTTGTCGTTGTTAATCGTCATCGTTGTGTGTATATTGGGTTAAATATGTTTCTTATGCGTTGATTCTGTAGTCTATGCGTTCGTCCTCCCTGAGCATCTGCAGTAGCGGCCGCGTCACCTTGATCTTTTCTCCGGTCGACACCATCTCCAGCCGTGTGCCCGAGCCTCCGGTGATGGTGAAGCGCAGCGATGTCGTGCCCTTCTCGCCTTCTGCAGGCTTGCTCAGGTTGGCAAACTCCGCCACGAAATCCTCGCTCAGGGCTTCGAGGGGCATGTGCACGGTGAGGGAATCCACCATCTTGTCGGCCACGTCGTGGAGCATCTCTATGCTGCCGATGCGCAGCTCCAGCTTGCTCTCGTCGTATTGCCGGCCCTGCACGCGCCCGGTGATGAACAGGATGGCGCCGACGGCCATGTATCCGCCCCATTTGGGCCAATCCTGCCCGAAGAGCGCCACTTCACCGCTGCCGCTGTAGTCCTCTATCGTGGCGATGCCGTAGGGCGCACCGCGCTTGGTGACACCCTGTCGCAGCCCGGTGACGATGCCGCCGAACTGCACCTCCTGCCCGTTGTAGGGCGTGAGGTCCTCCATGGCGTTCATGTGGAGGTTGCAGATGTCCTGCAACACCACGGCGTATTCGTCCAGGGGATGAGCGCTGAGGTAGATGCCCACCAGGTCGCGCTCCTTGTTGAGCAGTTCTATCTTGCTCCACGGCTCCGCCTGGGGAATGGGCGGCGTGGTGATTTCGATCATTTCACTGCCGAAGAGGGAGTATTCGCTCTCCATCTTGCTCTGCTGGTAGCAGTTGCCGAATCGCGTCAGCGTGTCGAGGAACTTCTCACCGCTGGCGTTGACGCCCATGAACTGCTCGCGGCGCAACTGGTCGCTGAAACAGTCGAATGCGCCGCTCAATGCCAGGCTCTCCAGACCGCTGCGCTTCACGGCCGACATGGGCACGCGCTGCACGAAGTCGAAGATGTCTTTGTAGGGGCCGTTCTTCTCGCGCTCCGAGACGATGGCTGCGGAGGCCGCTTCACCCAGACCCTTGATGGCGGTCAGCCCGAAGCGTATCTGCCCGTCGCGGCCCACGCCGAAGTTGCCGCGCGACTCGTTCACGTCTGGGCCCATCACCTTGATATGCATGGCGTTGCACTCTTCGAGCAACTTCGTCACCTCCTTGATGTCGTCCTTGGCTCTGGTGAGCAGGGCGGCCATGAACTCCTGCGGATAGTGCGCCTTGAGATAGGCCGTCTGATAGGCCACCCACGAGTAGCACGCCGCGTGCGACTTGTTGAAGGCGTAGGAGGCAAATTTCTCCCAGTCGGCCCATATCTTTTCCAGTATCTTGGGGTCGTGTCCGTTTTTCTTGCCGCCCTCGATGAATTTGGGCTTCATGGCATCGACGATCTCCTTCTTCTTCTTACCCATCGCCTTACGCAGGGCGTCGCTCTCGCCTCGCGTAAAGTTGGCCAGCAGCCTGGAGAGCAGCATGACCTGCTCCTGATACACGGTGATGCCGTAGGTGTCCTTGAGATATTTCTCCATCACGGGCAGGTCGTAGGCAATCTTCTCGCGTCCGTTCTTACGGGCGATGAACGAGGGGATGTAGTCCATCGGGCCGGGACGGTAGAGGGCGTTCATGGCGATGAGATCTTCGAACACGGTGGGATGCAGCTCTTTGAGGTATTTCTGCATACCGGCTGATTCAAACTGGAACGTGCCCACCGTGCGCCCTTCCTGATAGAGTTGGAAGGTGAGCTCGTCGTCGATGGGGATGGTGTTGATGTCCACGTCGATGCCTCTCGACTCCTTGATGACGCGACAGGCCTCCTTCATCTGCGAGAGCGTCTTCAGGCCCAGGAAGTCCATCTTGATCAGTCCGGTGCTCTCGATGACGTGCCCGTCGTATTGCGTCACGGCGGTCTTCTCTCCAGGGAAGTCCGGGTCGTCGGCGGTGGATACGGGCACGTGCTCGTAGATGGGGTCGCGGCAGATGATGAAGCCGCAGGCGTGGATGCCCGTGCCTCGGATCTGACCCTCCAACATACGGGCGTATTTGATGGTGTTCCTCTCACGGGGGTCCTGACTGTTCTCGGCCATCTGCAACTCGGGGGTGCACTTGATGGCGTTGTCGAGATTCATCTTCAGGTCTTTGCCGTTGAGCGACAGGCGGTCGGGGATGGCCTTACACAGGCCGTTGGCTTTATCCAGCGGCAGACGCTCCACGCGGGCCACGTCCTTGATGCTGTTTTTCGTGGCCATGGTGCTGTAGGTGATGATGTGGGCGCAGTTGTCTTTGCCATATTTCTCCATCACCCATTTCAGCACTTTGCCGCGCCCGTCGTCGTCGAAGTCGGTGTCGATATCGGGCAGGGAGATACGGTCGGGGTTGAGGAAACGCTCGAACAGCAGGTCGTATTTCATCGGGTCGAGCCTCGTGATGCCCAGACAGTAGGCCACCACACTGCCCGCGGCGCTGCCTCGTCCGGGACCCACCCACACGCCCAGCTCGTTGCGGGCCGAGTTGATGAAGTCCTGCACGATGAGGAAGTAGCCCGGGAAGCCCATCGTCTTCATGATGTGCAGCTCGAAGCGTATGCGGTCGTCCACCTCTTTGGACAGCGGCTGCGGATAAAGGCGTGCGGCGCCTTCGTAGGCCAGCTTGCCCAGGTAGTCGGCTTCGAACTTGATGCGGTAGAGCTTGTCGTAGCCGCCCAGCTTGGCGATTTTCTTCTCGCCCTCTTCACGCGGCAGGGGATTTTCGCCGTTTTCATCGGAGGTGAACTCCTTGAAGAGGTCTTCCTCCGTGAACTTCTTGCGCCACTCCTCCTCCGTGCCGTAGCTCTCGGGGATGGGGAAGAAGGGCATGATGGGGTTCGACTCCAGATTGTAGGTTTCCACCTTGTCCAGGATCTCCAGTGTGTTGCTCAGCGCCTCGGGGATGTCGGCAAACACTTCGTTCATCTCGCCCCGTGTCTTGAACCACTCCTGCTTGGAGTAGCGCATGCGTTTGGGGTCGTCGAGGTCTTTGCCGCTGTTAAGGCAGAGCAGGTGGTCGTGGGCCTCGGCGTTCTCCTGATCCACGAAATGGGAGTCGTTGGTGCAGATGATCTTGATGCCGTGCTTGCGCGCCAGGTCGATGAGCACGGGGTTCACCTTCTGCTGTATCTGGAAGGTCTCCCTGTTGGCCACCTGCCGGGGATCCTTCACCTCGTGGCGCTGCAGCTCGATGTAGTAGTCGTCGCCCCACATGCTGTGGAACCACTTCACGGCCTCCTCCGCGCCCTGCAGGTCACCGGCGATGATCTTCTTGGGCACTTCGCCGCCGATACAGGCCGAACAGACGATCAGTCCTTCGCGGTATTGCTCCAGCGTCTTGTGGTCGGTGCGGGGGCGCATGTAGTAACCTTTCGTCCAGCTCTGCGACACCAGCTTCACCAGGTTGTGGTAGCCCGTCTCGTTCTTGGCCAGCACGATGAGGTGCCATCCGCTCTGGTCGATCTTGCCCTCCTTCAGATGCTCTGCATCGCCTCTTCGGGCCACATACATCTCGCAGCCGAAGATGGGCTTGAAGGGTTCCTGCCCCTCCGCCTTGCGCTTTTTGTTCACCCCGTTGACATAGTCGAAGAGCTCCTTCACGCCGAACATGTTGCCATGATCCGTGATGGCCATACCCTTCATGCCGTCGGCGACGGCTTTATCCACCAGACGGGGGATGGAAGCCTGACCGTCCAGCAGCGAATACTGGGTGTGCACGTGCAGATGTACGAAATCGACCATAATCTCCGTGCAAAGATATAAAAAAAAGCCCGAAGTGTCAAATCTCCGGAGCGAAAAACGTGAAAAAACGAAGAATGGACAAAAAATCTTCCTTTACATTATCTTATATTAGCAACTTTTTAATATCTTTGTCCTGAAATGTAACAATATCCATGGGTAAAAGGCTCAGAAAACTCAAAAAAATACGCATTCACCACGAAGGGCGCACCACGCTGGTCGGTCTCGCTATCGGTCTCGTGTTGCTTAACCTCCTCACTATTTACGCTTTCGGCCCCTCAAGGCTGTTTTGCCACACTGTTTTGGGCATCAGCATCGTCCTTTACGCTGTGGTGCTCAACTTCTTCCAGTGTCCTGTGCGCCGTTTTGCGGACGACACGGAGCGCACCGTCGTGGCCTGCTGCGACGGCAAGGTGGTGGTCGTGGAGAAGGTGATGGAGGATGAGTATTTCCACGAGCCCCGCATCATGGTGAGCATCTTCATGAGCCTCTTCAACGTGCACAACAACTGGGTGCCCTGCGACGGCACCGTGAAGAGCGTCGTGCACCACGACGGTCGCTTCAAGGCAGCCTGGCTGCCCAAGGCCAGCACCGAGAACGAGCGCAGCAGCATCGTCATCACCACCCCCGAGGGCAAGGACATCCTGGTGCGCCAGGTGGCCGGCGCCATGGCGCGCCGCATCGTCACCTACCTCAGGCCCGGCGAGGAGTGTGTCGTTGACGAACATCTGGGCTTCATCAAGTTCGGCAGCCGCGTGGACGTCTATCTGCCTTTGGATGCCAAGGTGCAGGTGGAGGTCGGCCAGAAGACCACGGGCAACGAGACTGTAATCGCCACATTATGAAGAAGCACATTCCCAACAGCATCACCTGTTGCAACCTTATCTGCGGCTGCATCGCCACCGTGTGTGCCGCTCATGCCTACGAGCATCCCGCCTCCTACGTGTGGGCCGTCGCTTTCATCATCCTCGGCGCCGTCTTCGACTTCTTCGACGGCATGACGGCGCGTCTGCTCTCCGTCTCCTCCCCCATCGGCAAGGAGCTCGACTCTCTGGCCGATGTCGTCACCTTCGGCGTGGCGCCTTCCATGATTCTCTTCTCGCTGTTCTTCGAGGTGGAGTATCCCGAGTGGATGCTGCCCTTGCGCGGCGTGATGCCTTACACAGCGTTCATCATGGCGGCTTTCTCGGCGCTGCGTCTGGCCAAGTTCAACCTCGACACGCGCCAGACCACCTCTTTCATCGGCGTGCCCACTCCGGCCAATGCCCTCTTCTGGGGCAGCCTCGTTGTGGGGCAGCACGCCTTCCTCACCAGCTATCTCTTCAACGCCGCCTTCCTCTTCCTTTTCATGCTGGCGGCTTCGTTCCTTTTGGTGGCGGAGATTCCTTTGTTTGCCCTTAAGTTCAAGAATCTCTCCTGGGCGGACAACAAGGTGAAATACATCTTCCTCCTGGGCTGTCTCCCCTGCTTCTGCCTGGGTGCCAGTTGCTTCGCCGCCATCATTGTGTGGTACGTGGCGCTCTCTGTGGTGCAGCTTTTCGTGCCGCGCAGCCCCTATTAAGCGATGAACATCAGCATTCCCTCTCCCGACTCCCTTCCCGAAGCGGCGCGCCAGTTCATCGAGGCGATGGGCTCTGCGCGTGTCTTTGCTTTCTACGGCGCTATGGGTGCCGGCAAGACGACGTTCATCAAGGCGCTGTGCGAGGCGCTCGGCGTGACGGATCAGGTCACCTCCCCCACTTTCGCCATCGTCAACGAGTACCAGGGGCGCGAACCCATCTACCATTTTGATTTCTACCGCATCAAGCGCTTGGAGGAGGCCTATGATCTGGGCTTCGAGGAGTATTGCTACAGCGGCAGGCTCTGCCTCATCGAGTGGCCCGAGTTGATTGAGGAACTGCTCCCCGACGACACCGTCCGTGTGAATATTGACGTACTCCCCGACGGCTCCCGTGTCGTCAGCTTCTGAAAAATTTCGGCGTTTTTTTGAACGTGCCTAAGGCTGATTGGTCTCTGCTGCGCGAGCTTATTCGTAAGTTTGGCTGGCAAGCTGAGACACGTGAGCAGATGTTGGACCGTTTTATCGGTACACTTCCATTACCTTGTAAATATTTTTTGCTAAATATCGCCCCGTTTTTCGACGGGGCTTTTTTGTGTGTCATTCTAACGGCCGATAGAATGGTGACGCTCCCTTGATTACTAGGGAGATTCGAGACCAAAGAGGCCGAAAAAGGAACAATTTTACAGGACATTTTTGGAGACGATCCATTGACAATATTATAGAACATTAAGACAAACCGTTGAAAATTCTACTTCCTGAAGACCTATATTTTAGACAAGTTTTACCTTATTAATAACACTAACTAAATTTTTTAAACTATGAAAAGAAAACTATTTCTTTTGTTGTGCGCACTGCTGACAATGATCGGAGTGACACAAGTGAAGGCCTACACGACGACAGACCTCGTCAATGCCGGTTGGACGCAGGTGACTGCCGCCTCAATTACAGGAGTTTCTGACAACTACTACATTTTAGTGGATGCAAACTCTTCTGCTTATGTGATGTCTGCAGAAGCCGATCATTATCGTCCTTGTTATAAAACAATCGCAGACCCCAAAGAGCATCCCTCCTTTGTATGGAACCTTGAGGGTAGCGATAACACTTTCCAACTAAAAAGTTTTGCAACCGGTGCTTATTTTAAGCAGTCTTCGGGTTGGAACACATCTGTCGGCGATGGCAGAAACGGAAGCACTGCAAGCCTTAAGTTCACTCTTAGTGAAGGCAAATATTCTATTCAGTGCGTTGGTCAAGGATTAGTAGGCCACTGGAATGATGGTGGTGCTGCGGTCGCATCTGATGGCGAGAATATTGCAGCAAATAAAGCTGCAGCAAATGCTCCTGGCTTTTATTTGTATTCAATTTCAAAGGAAACATATAATGCTGCAATAAAAGCTGCTCGTGCAGCAGAAGTTTCTACTGCGACCAAAGAATCACCAGCTGATGTAACATCATACATACAAAATGCTGATTGGAGTGGTGACTGGGGCGCTTGGGAATTTACTTGTACTTCATCTGGAAATATACAATGGGGACAGCAGACACTTGAGTCATGGAATGCAAATAATGTGATTGTCAAGCAGGTGTTGTCGGGTGTTCCCGACGGCTTGTATAGGCTCTCTGCCGACCTGATTTCCGGCAATAACGACAACAAGACTGCCTATGTCTTTGCTGTTGGTGCCGGTGAAGTTAAGAGC
>CACZUX010000009.1:30969-34157 GCA_902784475.1 uncultured Bacteroidales bacterium
CCGACCTGATTTCCGGCAATAACGACAACAAGACTGCCTATGTCTTTGCTGTTGGTGCCGGTGAAGTTAAGAGCGACCCGGTTTCTGCTGTTGCAAGTGCAGGCAATTATAATACGATGTCTGCAGAAGTTGCCGGCAATACTTTGACTGCCAACAATATTGTTGTGACCAACGGCGTGTTGACCGTCGGGGTCAACCAGCCCAGCGGCTGGATTGTGGCAGACAACTTCAAACTCTACTATATGGGCGAAGATTTGTCAATCTACATAGAAGCTTACCATGACGCCTTAGACGCTGCAGGAGCAGTCAATCAGTCTGACCCAATGAACGCAGAAGTGCTCACAGCTCTTCAAACAGCTCTTTCCACCTACGCCAGTGTGGACGAAACGAGCAAGGCCGCTCTTCAGGAAGCTACTTCTGCTTTGGGCAACGCGGCTTCCGACGCCACAAACTCTGTTGCCGCTTATGCCAAGGCTGCTGCTGCTATAAGCTCTGCAAACGACATTAAAACGAATCACAATTTCGCATCGACAGAAGCAATAGCAACATTCACATCAGCTATTTCCTCAATCTCTGATAAATTCGACGCCGGTACGTTGACAAACGATGAAGCAATCAATGCCGGGACAACATTAGGTACCGCTATCAGTGCATGGCGTGCAAATGCTAATGGTGCTGCTTCAATATATTTAAGTAACGGTTTCGGGCTGCACGAATTTGATGCTACGCTTTACGTGAACACCTGGTCTAATGAAGGTGAGAATGACGGCTCCAACTTCAAGGTGCCCTTCTATGAGTATTGGACTGGCAATGGCGAAAGTCTCGGTGAGCGCACATGGGAAGGAACTCTTACCGGTGTTTCCAACGGACAGTATAAGGTGTCTGCTTGGGTACGTGTACGCGCCAAGGACGGTGTTGGTGCTACGGATGCCGATGGTATCTCAATGCAGGTGACTGACGGAGACGCCGTTGATGTTACCGAAGGCACACAGGCTGGAGAAAGCCAGTTCCAACTGAAAGAATACGAGGCCATTGGTCTGGTAAAAGACGGCAATCTCACATTTAAGATGATTATTGCTTCAGGTAACAACATCAGCTGGCTCAGTTTCAAAAACGTGAAGTACACGAAACTCCGCGATCTGACACCCGAAGAAATTAAGCCATTGTTGTACGCAGAAATTACCACAGCAACGGATTCAAGAAAGAGCGCCAACGAAGGCACAGGAGTATTCCAAATTCCCGCTGCAGCAGGAACCACCTTTGCCGGAGCTATTTCTGCTGCCCAAGCCGTTTATGACAACGGTAGCGCTACTGCAGATGAAGTCTATACAGCCATTGACGACTTGAAGGATGCAGAAGAGGCTTATGCCAATACAACGTTAAATGCTCCCGAAGTCGGGAAGCGCTATTGTATTGTTGTTGCAACAGAAGGGCACCCAAAGAACGGCCTTGCTGTTGGTATTGCACCTGGTGCAACAAGCGCCAACAATCCTACTGGTTACACCATTAACACCAATAATACAACCAATCAAAGCGTTGCCTTCACACAAGTATCTGGAAACTCTTATAACATCAATTTTGAAACAGCAGAAGGCACAACTTACCTGACCTATGGTACTGAAAACGGCAGTGCTGCCGGCTGGAAGGACAGTCAGATTCAAGCCACAACTGTCACTTTAAATAAGGGTAATTTTACTATTGCTGCTACAAATAAGGCAAACGTCTTCAATATTTACAACATCCATACTAACTCAACGATTGCCTGTCAAACAGGTGGCAACATTTACACAGAAGCCGGTAATGCAGACTTCACACTGGTTGAAGCAACAGCTGCCAATATGGCTGTAAATGCAGAGGCTCAGTGGGGTACATTCTGCGCTCCGTTTGCTGTGGCTATTCCCAGCGGTGTAACCGCATATACTTGCGCAGACGCTACCAATGGCGTTCTTAACCTGGTGGAAGTCACCACGACAATTCCTGCCAACACTCCTGTCATCCTGAATGCCGAGAGCGGCCTTGCCAGCACAACATTCTATGGTAAGAAGGTTGCTAACGAAAGCGAGGATCTCATCGAAGGCGGCCTGCTTAGAGGTAATGTCAGCACTTCAGCCAAAAACATCACCTACACTGGTAATGAATATCTGCTGCAGCGTAATGGTGGTAAGACAGGCTTTTACAAGGTGAACAACGAAAATACCTACAAGGTGGGTTACAATCGTTGCTACCTCGTTATGGACAGCAATTCGGACGCTCGCGAAGCATTCTTCTTCTTTGGAGATGACGTCACCGCCATCAATGCCATCGAAGCTGCAGAGGCTAAGGACGGCGCCCTGAAGGACGGCAAGTACCTCATCGGTAACAAGGTGGTTCTCGTGAAGAACGGCGTGAAGTATGGTGCTAACGGCCAGAAGTTGAACTAATATATAATAAGGTATGGCTCTCTCGGGTTTCGGCCCGAGAGAGCATGCACAAAACGATACAAACATGAAAAAGACATATATCGAACCCAAGCTTACAATTGTAGACTTGAAATTGGAAGGCCTCATGTGTATTAGCGGTTTTGATGAAAATGCACAAGTATATACACCTGAAACCCGTCCTGATCAGGCGAACGGCGGCGATGGCCTCGGTCGCGAAATCATTCAGTCCCGCGATGCCTGGGAAGAATGGTAAACGAGGAGCTTTGCTCCGAGTGAAAAATTAAAAATGTAAAATGAAAAGTGACCTAAGTTAGATAGGTGACAGCTTATAATGAAGGCTATATTTTTCGTTTGTTAATATAGTTGATTAGTTAACGTAGTTTGAGCGGAGTGGCTTGGGAAAGTCGCTCCGCTTTTTTTGTTTACGGACACAATTAACGCTTGTCCGCAATGTCCGCAATGTCCGTAACGGCATTTTTTTGAATTTGTTCGATTGTTATATTTCACTGATTTTCATTAGGGTTACAAGAAGATTGGGAACTCCCGTATTTTTCTTGTCGTATCTTTGCAGAAAAAAAAATGAAAAAAAGTTGTTCAAATCCTTTAAACCGCAATGTCGCTGTCGTATATTTGCACCCGCATTTCCGGAAAGCGGCCCGCCAGAGTGCACGCATCACTGCTGCATCACTGCTGCATCACCGCTGTATCGCTGCTGATACCTTATAATATTATACACACCAAAACAACGTAAAACTATGGCAAGAGTAC
>CACZUX010000010.1 GCA_902784475.1 uncultured Bacteroidales bacterium
GTCGAGAGCGACGAGTCGGGCCACGCCGTCAGCAGCTATGTATGCGACGACTACTACGGCATGGTGGGCGACTACACCGCTTCGTCCGTCACCTCGCTGCCCATCAGTGTGGCGGTCGGGCGCTTCCCCGTGACAACGGCCGCTCAGGCTAAGATTATGGTGGACAAGAGCGTGCGCCACATCTCCCGTGCCAATGCTGGCGACTGGAAGAATATTGCCGTTTTCATCGGTGACGACGACGCCAAGGCCTCCGACTATGCGGCCGAGATGAAGGGCGCCGATCAGGCTGCCGATGCGGCCCTCTATCCCGACGGCGAGGACGGCGTAGGCCTTTCGGTGACGAAGGTGATGTTCGACGCCTTTATCCGCTCCACCGGCATCAGCGGCAACACCTATCCCGAGGTGGCCAAGCTCATCGAGCGTTACGAGACGAGCGGCGCCCTCTTGATGAACTACACGGGTCACGGCAATGCCCGCACGCTCTCTCACGAGAGTGTCGTCACCCTTCAGGACGTCAAGGCCTGGAAGGGTGAGAATTTGCCTCTGTGGATTACCGCCGCCTGCGATGTGGCCCCTTGGGACGGCCAGGAGGAGAACATCGGCGAGGCCGCCGTCTTGAACGCTCAGGGCGGTGCCGTTGCCTTCATCGGTACGCCGCGCACCGTCTATTCTACGCCCAACCACCGTCTCAACACAGCTTTCACGCGCTCCCTCTTCGATGTGGACGCCGACGGCCGCCGCAATTCCGGCGGCTGGGCTCTGGCCGAAGCGAAGAACGCCTACAAGAGTGTCAACTCCATCAACTATTCCTATTTGGGCGATCCCGCTCTCATCTTCGGCGCGCCGCGCCAGCGTGTGGTGCTGGAGACCATCAACGGCCAGGCGCCTTCGTCCGAGGTGCAGATCAAGTCGAGCAGCCGCGTAACGCTGAAGGGTCACATCGAGGATGCTTCGGGCAACAAAATGGCCGGTTTCAACGGACGACTCACCGCCACGCTCTTCGATGCCATGCAGACGGTCACCGGCCTGCGCAACATCACCTCCTCGCCCTATACCTATAAGTATCGCGACTACAACACGGTGCTCTCGCGCCGCACGGCCTCCGTCAAGGGCGGCGACTGGAAGGTCGAGATGATCACCCCCAAAGACATCCTCTTCGCCGACTCCTCGGGCCGCCTGGTCTTCTACGCCCTCAATGAGGAGAAGACGGTGGAGGCTTCCGGCGCCAGCACCGACTTCACCGTGGGCGGCGTGGGCAACGATTTCGACAACCTCACCGATGGCCCCGACCTCTTCGTCTATCTCAACACGGAGGACTTCCGCGACGGCGGCACCGTCAACGCCACGCCTTACTTCTACGCCCATCTCTCCGACACGGTGGACATTGCCTATCTGGGCAACAGTGTGGGGCATAATCTGCGCCTGACCGTCGACAACGACCCGCTGCAGTCCTACATCCTCGACGACTGGTTCACGCCCGACGGCGACGACTTTACTCACGGCACGGTGGCCTACAACCTCCCCCCTCAGGCCAACGGCGAGCACACGCTGGTCTTCGAGGCCTGGAACAATCAGAACCTCTATTCGCGCCGCTCCCTGCGCTACGTCGTGGACAACGAGCTGCAGCCCGACCCCCTCAAGATTGTGGTGAGCCCCAATCCGGCCTCCACGGTGGCCAACATCATCATCAACCACCGCTTCCCGGGCTCCGAGACCTACTACGAGGTGCGCATCTTCGACCTCACAGGCCACCTTGTGTGGATGCGGGCGGAGACGGCGACGGCCGACGGCCGGGGCTCTCATGTTGTCTCCTGGGATCTCACGGGCGCTGCGGGCGGCGGCACCACGTCGGGCATCTATCCTCTGCGCGTCACGGTGCGCAGCGGTGAGGGCGAAGAGGTCAGTGAAGGACAAAAAATCATCGTCCTGAAAAATAAATAAGCCCCCCTTCGCGTTATAGTGTTGACATGAACAGGTACATTCTCCTCATAGCGGCCTTCCTTGCAGCCTCTGCGCTGCATGCACAGGATGACCCCAACCAGCGCTTCAATCCCGAGACCTACGGCGTGACGAGCCTTTCGATAGCGCCCGATGCGCGTGCCGGCTCCATGGGCGACATGGGTGTGGCCACCGAGGCCGACATCAATTCGCAGCACTGGAATGCGGCGAAGTATCCTTTTAATATCGCGCGCGCCGGTGTGGCTGCCAGCTACACGCCCTGGTTGCGCAAGATTGTCTCCGACATCAATCTGGCCAACGTCTCCGGCTTCTACCGCATCGGCGACTACAGTGCCGTCTCCGGTTCCTTCACCTATTTTTCTCTGGGCGAGGTCACCGTGACCGAGGGCGACTACACCATCAAACCCTACGAGATGGCCTTCGATGTGGCCTACAGCCGCATGCTCACGCGCTGTCTTTCGATGGGCGTCACGCTGCGCTACATCCGCTCCGATATGTCCAACAACTACCGCGACGGTAGCTCTGCGGGCAATGCTTTCGGCGCCGACATCACGTTCTACCGCGAGGGCTACCTCATGATGGGCAGCCGCGAGTGCCGTCTGGCCTGGGGTATCGCTCTGACCAACATCGGCACGAAGATCAACTACGGCGGCACCACCAACTCTGAGTTCCTGCCCACCACGCTGCGTCTGGGCATCAACTACCTTGTGCCCTTCAACCAGTACAACAAGCTCTCTTTCGGCGTCGAAGCCTATAAGATCTGTATTCCCACCTTCCCCTACGAGGTGCCCGAGGGCGATTCGCGCTCCCTCTCACAGTATCAGCAGGAAGAGTTCTACGACGTGTCGTCCATTGCCGGCATCTTCAAGAGCTTCGCCGACGCTCCGGGCGGCTTCAAGGAGGAGATGCAGGAGATCCGCTGGTGTCTGGGCATGGAGTACACCTACAACGACCGCTTCATGCTGCGCTTCGGCTACCACCACGAGAACCAGCATAAGGGCAACCGTCAGTATCTCACCGTCGGTGCGGGCTTCCACATGAGCGTCTTCACCGTCGATGCGGCCTATGTCTTCGCCACTTCGCAGACCAATCCCCTCGACCAGACGATGCGCTTCACGCTGGGCTTCGACCTTGACGGCATGAAGGACCTCTTCGGTCGCAAATCCTCCCGCAGAAGATGATTCGTGTAGGCTATGGCTACGATGTCCACCGCCTGGTGGAGGGCCGCGCGCTCTGGTTGGGCGGCGTGCGCATCGAGCACACCATGGGCCTCTTGGGTCATTCGGACGCCGACGTGCTGATCCACGCCGTCTGCGACGCCTTGCTCGGTGCGGCCGGCATGCGCGACATTGGCTACCATTTCCCCGACACGGCGGGCGAGTATGAAGGTATCGACAGCAAGATTCTCCTGGAGAAGACCGTTGCGCTCATCGCTTCGAAGGGCTGGCGTGTGGGCAACATCGACGCCACTGTAGCGGCGCAGCGCCCCAAACTCTCGCCCCACATCCCCGCCATGCAGCAGACCTTGGCCCGTGTGATGGGGGTGGAGGAGGACTGTGTGAGCATCAAGGCCACCACGACGGAGCGCTTGGGCTTCGAGGGCCGCGAGGAGGGCATCAGCGCCTCGTGCGTCTGTCTCATTGAACGCGACTGACCGACCCGTTCAGTGGGAAAGGAAATCCCGGACGAGGGCGAGGGTGTCGGCTTCGGCCTTCTCCAGGTTGTCGTTGACCACCACGCGGTCGAAGCGGGGCGCATAGGTCATCTCCTCTTCGGCGCGGGCCAGGCGCATCTCTATCTTTTCGGGCGTTTCCGTGCCGCGACCTTCAAGGCGTCGGCGCAGCTCCTCCAGCGAAGGCGGCTGGACGAAAAGGCTCAGGGCTTCGTCGCCGAACTGTTGCTTGATGTTCACGCCGCCCTTCACATCAATGTCGAAGAGCACGTTGATGCCCTGCTTCAGCTTCTCCTCCACCTGGCTGCGCAGCGTGCCGTAGAGGTGGCCGCCGTAGACCTCCTCGTATTCCAAAAAGTCGCCGGCCTCGATGTGGGCTCGAAACTGCTCGGGGGTGAGGAAGAAATAGTCCACGCCGTGCTGCTCGCCCGGACGGGGCTGACGGCTGGCGGCGCTCACGCTGAAGGCCAGGCGCAGTTCGGGATGCTCCTGCATGAGCCAGTGGACGATGGTGCTCTTGCCGCTGCCTGAAGGCGCGCTGAAGATGATGCATTTTCCTTTCATGGGGCGTAGGGTTTTTTAGAGTACGTTGAGCACCTGCTCCTTGATTTGCTCGAGCTCGTCCTTCATGCCCACCACGATGAGCTGCATCTCGGCCTGGTTGGACTTGCTGCCCGTGGTGTTGATCTCGCGACCCATCTCCTGAGCGATGAAACCGAGCTTTTTGCCCTGTCCGGCTTCGCCCTCGAGCGTCTCGCGGAAGTAGTTGAGGTGGTTGGCAAGGCGCTGTTTTTCCTCGGAGATGTCGAGCTTCTCGATGTAGAAAATCATCTCCTGCTCCAGGCGGTTCTGGTCGTACTGCGCCTCGGGGATGGCCTCCAAAGCCTCCAGCATGCGGCTGCGGATGCGCTCCTTGCGGCCCTTCTCGAAGGGCTCTATCTCGGCGAGCAGACGCTCGATGTTGTCCACCTTCTCGCGGAACTTGCGCTCCAGGGCCTCGCCCTCCTGACGGCGGAACTCCGTCAGCTGCTCCAAGGCGCCACGAACGGCTTCGAGGGCGGCCTGCCATTCCTCTTCGCTCAGGGCGTCCTCCGTGTGGCGCGTCATCACCTCGGGCATGCGCAACAGGGCACCGCCGATGTCATGGGGGGCGGGGATGCCGTCCTGCTCCGCTTCCAGCATTTGGCGCAGATACTCTTTCATCAGCGGCACGTTGAGCACCGAACCTTCGCAGACGCTTTCCTGCTCGAACCACAGGGCGCACTCCACCTTGCCGCGCACAAGGGCGCCGCCGACGAGGGTGCGCACCTCCATCTCGCGCTCGCGGTAGAGCGGGGCCACTCGGGTGGTCAGGTCGAGGGCTTTGGAGTTGAGCGACTTGATTTCGCAGGTGATTTTTTTGTTCAGAAATTGTACGGACTTTTTGCCGTAGCCGGTCATCGAGAGTATCATGCTTGCATGTGTTTTGCGACAAAGTTACAAAAAAAATGTCAGATAGCCCGAGAAATCTTTCGGGAGAAAAGGGATAATCGTGATTTATTTCGTAATTTTGTGCCCGAATTAGTGTATTAGTATCACATTGGCAACCATTCTACATATTGAAACAAGCGCCCGCACATGCAGCGTGGCGTTGAGTCAGGACGGGGCACTGCTCTTCCATCAGGAAGACCGCGAAGGGCCCAACCACGCCGTGCTCTGCGGCGTGTTTTGCCAGGAGGCGCTCTCCTTTGCCGAGAGCCACGCCATCCCTTTGGACGCCGTTGCCGTGAGCCAGGGGCCCGGCAGCTATACGGGGCTGCGCATCGGCGTGTCGATGGCCAAAGGCATCGCCTACGGCAGAGGGGTACCCCTCATCGCCGTGCCGACGCTCGAATTGCTCTGCGTGCCTCTGCTGCTGCGCGAGGCGGTGGAGGAGGGGAGTCTCCTGGTGCCCATGATCGACGCCAGACGTATGGAGGTCTATTCGGCGGTCTATGACCGTGCACTTCGCCAGGTGCGCCCCGTCACGGCGGAGATCATCGGAGAGGGCGCTTTCGAAGAAGAGCTCGCCAAGGGTCCCGTATGGTTCCTGGGCGACGGCGCCGACAAGTGCCGGGAGGTGATCAAGAGCCCCAATGCGCACTTTGTGGCCGATCAGGTGCCTCTGGCCAAAAACATGCTGCCGCTGGCCGAAAGGGCCTTCCTCAGAGGCGAGTTTCAGGACACCGCCTACTTCGAGCCCTTCTACCTCAAGGAATTCGTTGCCCTGAAATCGAAAAAACTTTTGTGATGGAAAGACAAATGCAATACAACACCGAGCGTCCCAAGCTCATCCTGCCCGAATACGGCCGCGCCGTGCACGAGGCAGTGGCCTATTGTCTCAGCCTGGAAGACCGCGCCGAGCGTCAGGCCTGTGCCGAAAACATCGTGCGCATCATGGCCTCCGTGGTGCAGGAGCGCTTCACTCAGGAAGACGTGCGCCGCAAGCTGTGGAACCATCTGGCCGAGATGTCGGGCTATCAGCTCGATGTGGACTATCCCGTGGAGATCGACCCCCAAAAGGAAGACTTCCGTCCGCAGCCGATGAGCTATCCCATGAAGAGCATCCGCCGCCGTCAGTTCGGCTATCTTCTGGAGCAGGCTGTGGCTTACGTGAACTCGCTGCCTCGCGACGAGCGCCGCGAAGCCCTTTCGCGTCAGGTGGACGAGCTCATCAACGCTGCCGTCAACCAGCCGCAGCAGCAGGAGACCTCATCCCGTCGCAAAAAGCGTTAACACCGAAAGCAAAGCCCGGACCTCATGAGTGCATTCATCATCGAAGGCGGTCATCCGCTCAAAGGCGACATCACACCCCAGGGCGCGAAAAACGAAGCCCTGCAGGTGCTCTGCGCCACGTTGCTCACCTCGGAGCCCGTGCGCATCAGCAACATCCCCGACATCGCCGACGTCGCCAACCAGATACGTCTCTTGGAGGACATCGGCGTGAAGGTGACGCGACACTCGCGCAGCGAGATGACCTTTCAGGCCGATGCGCTCAATCCGGATTATCTCGAGAGCGACGAGTTCCTCTCGCGCTCTGCCCGGCTCAGGGGCAGCGTGATGTTTCTCGGGCCGCTGCTGGCGCGCTACGGTCACGCCATGACCTCGAAGCCCGGCGGCGACCAGATCGGACGACGCCGTCTGGACACCCACTTCCTGGGTTTCAAGAAGTTGGGTGCCGACTTTATCTACGACCGGGTGCGCGGCACCTTCGACATCCGGGCCGACAAGGGCCTCAAGGGTGCCTGGATGCTGCTCGACGAGGCTTCCGTCACCGGCACGGCCAACATCATCATGTCCGCCGTGATGGCCAAGGGCGAGACGACCATCTACAACGCCGCCTGTGAGCCCTACATCCAGCAGCTCTGCCGTCTGCTCAACGCCATGGGCGCCGACATCAGCGGCATCGCCTCCAACCTGCTCACCATACGCGGTGTGGAGCGTCTGCACGGCGCCGAGCACCTCATCCTGCCCGACATGATCGAGGTGGGTTCGTTCATCGGCATGGCCGCCATGTGCGGCGAGGGCGTGCGCATCCGCAACGTGCGCTACGACCAGCTCGGCATTATCCCCGACACTTTCCGCCGCCTGGGCATCGAGGTGCTGCAGCAGGACGACGACATCGTCGTGCCCCGGCAGGATCACTACGAGATAGACTCCTTCATCGACGGCTCGTTCATGACGCTGGCCGATGCGCCCTGGCCGGGACTCACGCCCGACCTGCTGAGCGTGCTCCTCGTGGTGAGCACACAGGCCAAGGGATCGGTGCTCATCCACCAGAAGATGTTCGAATCGCGCCTGTTCTTCGTGGACAAGCTCATCGACATGGGCGCGCAGATCATCCTCTGCGACCCGCATCGCGCCGTCGTTGTGGGTCACGACAAGCAGCTTCCCCTGCACGGCGGACGCATGACCTCGCCCGACATCCGTGCCGGCATCGCCCTGCTCATCGCCGCCATGTCGGCCAAGGGCACTTCGCGCATCGACAACATCGGCCAGATCGACCGGGGCTATCAGGACATAGAGCAGAGACTCTCGGCGCTGGGAGCCGTGATACGACGAGAAGATTAAGGGTTCATGGTTCATGGTTAAGGGTTAATGATTAAAGAAGACGACGTTTACAGGATAGGCCAGATCACCCGCACGCACGGCGTGAAGGGCGAAGTCTCGTGCACGTTCACCGACGATGTGTGGGACCGCGCCGACGCCGACTACGTCTTCCTCCTCATCGACGGCTGCTTCATCCCCTTCTTTTTCGAGGAGTGGCGCTTCCGCAGCGACACGGTGTGCCTCTTCAAGTTTCGCGACATCGACAGCGTGGAGCGGGCCGAAGAGCTGTGCGGCTGCGAAGTGTGGTTTCCCAAGGAGCTCACCCCCGAGGAGGCCGGCGAAAACGCCTTCTCCGAAGTCTCTCCGCAGCGCTTCACGGGCTACACGCTGGAGGCCGACGGGGTGGCAGTGGGGCGCATCGCCCGCGTGGACACCGCCACCGTCAACACGCTCTTCGAACTGGAAGACGGCCGGCTGATTCCGGCGGCGGAGCCCTTCATTCAGGACATCGACGCTCAGGCCCGCCGCATCCGCATGACGCTGCCCGAAGGACTGCTCGACACATAAGAAACGATCAACGATATGGACAACGAGAATAAGAAAAAGATATGTATTCTGGGCAGCACCGGCAGCATCGGCACTCAGGCGTTGGAGGTTATCGGGGCCCATCCCGACCTGTTTGAGGCCTACGTGCTCACCGCCGGACGCAATGCAGGACTGCTCATCAGTCAGGCGCGCCGCTTTCAGCCCGCTGCCGTGGTGATCGCCGACGAGACGAAATACGCCGAAGTGCGGGAGGCGCTCGCCGACCTGCCCGTGCAGGTGTACTGCGGCGAAGAGGCCCTCTGCCAGGTGTGCGAGATGGAGCCCGTCGATGTGGTGCTCACGGCGCTGGTGGGATTTGCCGGCCTCAGGCCCACCGTGGCTGCCATCAAGGCCCGCAAGACCATTGCGCTGGCCAACAAGGAGACCCTCGTCGTGGCCGGAGAGCTCGTGACGCGTCTTTGTCTGGAAAACCGCGTGGCCGTGCTGCCGGTGGATTCGGAGCATTCGGCCATCTTCCAGAGCCTCATGGGCGAGGAGGACAACGCCATAGAGAAGATCATCCTCACGGCCTCGGGCGGCCCCTTCCGCACCTTCTCTCCCGAGCAGATGCAGACGGTGACGGCAGCCCAGGCGCTGCGTCATCCCAACTGGGACATGGGCGCCAAGATCACCATCGACTCGGCCACAATGATGAACAAAGGCTTCGAAGTCATCGAGGCCCGCTGGCTCTTCGACGTTGAGCCCGAGCGCATCCAGGTGGTGGTGCATCCGCAGAGCATCCTGCACAGCGCCGTGGAGTTTGAAGACGGCGCCGTGGTCGGACAGATGGGTATGCCCGACATGAAGATTCCCATCCAGCTGGCCCTCTCGTATCCCAAGCGCCTCAAGAGCGACTTCCCCCGTGTGGACTGGTACCGCCTCGGGCAGATGACCTTCGAGGAGCCCGACCTCAAGCGCTTCCCCTGTCTGGCGCAGGCCTATCGTGCCATCGCCATGGGCGGAGGGGCGCCCTGTGTGCTCAACGCCGCCAACGAGGTGGTCAACCTCGCCTTCCGCGAAGGCCGCTGCCGTTTCCTGCAGATGGCCGACGTCATCAGTGAGTGTCTCTCGCGCATGTCGCGCCTCGACGCTCCCACGCTGGAGGACTATCTGGCCCTCGACCGTGACACCCGTCAACTAGCAACATCCCTCCTATGACCGTACTCATCAAAGCCGTTCAGCTCATCCTTTCGCTGAGCCTTCTCATCGTCCTCCACGAGGGCGGACACTTCGCCTTCTCCAAGCTCTTCGGGGTGAGGGTGGAGAAGTTCTATATGTTTTTCGACTACCGCTTCCGTCTGTTCTCCACGCGCATGAAGTGGTTCACCCGCCTCTTTCCCCGCTTCAAGGACAACGAGACGGACTACGGCATCGGCTGGATTCCCCTGGGCGGCTACGTCAAGATTGCCGGCATGGTCGACGAGTCGATGGACACCGAGCAGCTCAAGCAGCCCGCTCAGGCCGACGAGTTCCGCAGCAAGAGCATCCCGCAGCGCTTCTTCATCATGGTGGGCGGCGTGATGATGAACCTCATCACGGCCTTCGTCATCTACAGCGCCATCATGTTCTCCTGGGGCGAAGACTATCTGCCGGTGGAGAACATCAAGGACGGCTTCGAGTATAATGAGCAGGCGCGTGCCGCCGGCTTCCGCGACGGCGACCTCCCCGTGGCCATCGACGGCGAGCCTCTCTTGGAGTGGCAGACCTCCGTTTTGCGCGACATCTCCACTGCCACCACCGTCACCGTGCGCCGCGAGGGCCGCGAGGTGACGCTCACGATGCCCGACGACCTCAGCCTGCTGGAGATGCTCCAGGCCCAGCCGCCCTTCATGCGCATCGTCTTGCCCGAGGGCAAGCCCCGCATCCTGCCCGAGGAGTGGATTGCCCATCGCGACTACACGCTCCTCAGCTGCATCCCTGCCGGCATCCGCTACGGATGGGACACGCTGACGGGCTATGTCAGCGACCTGCGCTATGTCTTCTCCCGAGAGGGGGCTCAGAGCGTGGGTTCGTTCATCACCATCGGCAGCATCTTCCCCGATGCGTGGAACTGGCTGCGCTTCTGGAACATCACCGCCTTCCTCTCCATCATCCTGGCCGTGATGAACATCCTCCCCATTCCCGGTCTCGACGGCGGCCACATCATGCTGCTCTTCTACGAAGGCCTCACGGGGCACGAGCCCTCGGAGACGGCCATGCTGTGGATCGAGCGCATCGGCCTGGGCTTCATCATCGCTCTGATGTGTCTGGCCTTCGGCAACGACATTGTCCGATTTATTTTCCCTCTGTTCTCATGAGACATCTGATCTGTTTTCTCTTGCTTGCAGCATTGCTGACGCTCTCGGGATGTTTCCGGGAACGGAGTGAGGCCTACGACTATCTCGACAAGGCCCGCAACGCGATGGCCCTGCGCCGCTACGACGTGGCGCGCGACACCATCTTTGCCATGCGCCGCCGTTTCCCCGAAGCCATCGATGCGCGCCGTCAGGGCATCCTCGTGCTCGACAGCGTCGAGCTGCAGGCCGCCACGGATTCGCTCAATGCCCTGCGCAAGGTGCCCCAGGGCATGACGGCGGACGAGGAGCGTGGCCACAACGAGGAGTTCAAGCGCCTCGACATGAAGGTGAAGTTCTTTCAGCGCAAACTTTCGGAGGATCTGACCAAGTGATTCGCCTCTCCGACTATAGCGACGGCACGCTGTGCGGCGACTTGCTGCGCGAGGAGCATCGTCCCCTCTTCGAGGCCATAGGCCGTGCGGCCGACGGGCTCGGGGTGGACTGCTACGTCGTGGGTGGCTACGTGCGCGACCTCTTCCTGGAGCGCCCCTCCAAGGACATCGACGTCGTGGTGGTGGGCAGCGGCATCGAAGTGGCCAAAGCCCTCAAGAAAAGTCTCGGTCGCGGCGCCACGCTCTCCGTCTTCCGCAACTTCGGCACGGCGCAGGTCAAATGGCGCCACGCCGGTGAGGAGACCGAGGTGGAGTTTGTTGGCGCCCGCCGCGAGAGCTACTCCCACGACTCGCGCAAACCCGTCGTGGAAGACGGCACGCTGGAGGACGACATCAGCCGGCGCGACTTCACCGTCAACGCCCTCGCCATCTGCCTCAACCACACGCCCGACGCCGACGGACAGGCGCGCTACGGACGTCTGGTGGATATGTACGACGGGCTCTACGACCTGGAGGACGGCATCATTGCCACGCCGCTCGACCCCGACGTCACCTTCTCCGACGACCCCTTGCGCATGATGCGCTGCGTGCGTTTTGCCACGCAACTCAACTTCCAGATCGAGGAGGAGACCTTCGAGGGCCTTCGCCGCATGGCAGAGCGCATCAAGATTATTTCCGGCGAGCGCATCATCGACGAGCTCAACAAGATCATCCTTGCTCCCGTGCCCTCCATCGGTTTCGTGCTGCTGGAGCAGTGCGGCCTCTTGGAGCTCATCTTCCCCGAGCTGGCTGCCATGCGCGGCATAGAGACGCGCAACGGCCGGGCCCACAAGGACAACTTCTACCACACGCTCGAGGTCTTGGACAACATCTCGCGCACGACCTCTTCCCTCTTCCTGCGCTGGGCGGCCCTGCTCCACGACATCGGCAAGCCGCGCAGCAAGCGCTGGGATCCCTCTGCGGGCTGGACCTTCCACAATCACAACCTCATCGGACAGCGTATGGTGCAGGGCATATTCCGCCGCCTCAAGCTGCCGATGGACGAACGCATGCATTTTGTGGAGAAGCTCGTCGGGCTGCACATGCGTCCCATCGCCATTGCCGACGACGAAGTCACCGACCACGCCGTGCGCAAGCTGCTTTTTGAGGCCGGTGAGGACATCGACGACCTCATGCTGCTCTGCGAGGCCGACGTCACGTCGAAAAACCGCGAGAAGAAGGCGCGTTTCCTGGAGAATTTCCAACTCGTGAGGGAGAAGATTGCCGACTTGGCGGCGCGCGATGACTACCGCACCTGGCAGAACCCCATTTCCGGCGAGGAAATCATGGAGACGTTCGGCTTGCCGCCTTCGCGCCCCGTGGGCGATCTGAAGCAGGCGGTGAAGGATGCCATCTGGGACTCGAAGATACCCAACACGCACGAGGCTGCCTTCCGCTTCATGCTGGAGAAGGCGGCTGAGATGGGCCTCCGTCCCGTGGCGTCGTCCTGAGAAGCGTCAACAGATATAACGGACAAGCTTTAATTGTGTCCGTTCAATTTGCGTGAGCATTTTTCGTGCAAGTTAACGCGTGAGGGAGACCTTCATCGTCATGCCGAAGTCCTGAGTGACGGTGGGGTACGACTGGGAAGAGAGCAGGGGCTTGGAGTGCTGGCGGTCGTAGTAGATGCTCATGGTGATGTAGCGCGACATGGTGTAGTCGAGCTGAGCCGAAGCCTTGATGGCCAGCTGGCCGCTGGTTGCCTCGCACAATCCCGACTGGATGTCGCGGCGGATGGCCGCCTGGTCGCGCAGCGAGAAGTCGAAGCGCAGATTCAGGTCGTGGGCAAACGATTTCTTCGAAGAGGAGGAAGAAGACGAAGATGAGGCCTTGTCGCGCGACGAAGCCGACGTGTTGCGCGAGGATGCGCTGCTGCCGCGGCGGGAGCGGTTGCTCTTGGCGGCCTGCTTCGACGCCTTGCGGCCGCCGCCGAAAAGAGAGGAGAGGCGGAAGTCGTTGATCTTCCAACCCCAGCCGATGACGAAGTCCTTGCTGCTGGTTTCGTTGATCTGTGCGGAGGTGATAGATAAGGTGGACACGCGCGTGGTCTTATACTCGGCTTTCAGGGTCATGTTGTTGTTGAACGTGAGGTTGAGGCCCACGAGGGGAGAGAAGGTTTCGTTGATGGAAACGGTGGAGATGTCGTAAACGGAGGACGCCGTATAGACGCCGGGCGTGGCCGTTCCGGCATAGCCCATGTCGTTGCCGCCGATGGCCTGGATGTAGTTGCTGTAAGAGTTGTAGGAGCCGATGCTGTAGATGCTCTTGTAGGCGTGGGTCAGCGTGACGCTCTTGAAATGGTCGCGCACCCAGGGCAAATTGCCCAGGCCCTTGTAGGAGAGGCTCCAGTTGGGCAGCATCCTGAGCAGGGTGGGGAAGATATCCGTGCTGGAGGAGCTGGCATCGCGGCCCTGATAAGCAGCCAGGAAGGCGGGAATCATGACGTCGGCGGAATAGCGGCTGACGGGCGTCTTCGAAGCATCGTATCTGCCGCTGTGTCCGGGCATGCCGACGGGATAATATGTGCCCTCGTAGCGCTGCTGAACGCGCTGCTGCATGACGTCAAGGTTGCTGAGGAAGCGGTCGAAGACCTTGCTGGAATAGCCGTTGTCGGCCGTGCCCATGGAGGAGAAGGCCGTGGAGATGGTGATGGTGGTCATGTTGAACGAACCCGAGAGCGATGGCGGGCGGTTGGGGAACATGTACTGGATGCTCTTGCTGTCGTTGCGCGTGTGCGACATATTGAGGTCGATCTTCAGGTCGGTGAACGGCTCGAGCGTGGCCTTAATCTGAACGTCCTGCGTGGTGGCCGACGTGGCGGGCGTGGAGAGTGCGGTGTCGCCCAGGAGCCAGCCGCGCTCGCGCGCCCGGTCGATGTAGCTGTCGTCCACAAGGCCCAGGCCGAAGCCGATGCCGGGGGTGAGGCCGAAGGCGGTGGTGTTCTGGCCGAGGAGGGCGCCGACGGACTCCTTGAAGCCCGGCACATTGAGGTTGTAGGTGTTGCGGTAGGACACGGAGACATTGCGCAGCATCATGAGGAAGCGCGTGCCGGCCTCGGCCCACTTGTACCAACCCTGCTCCTCGCGCGGCTGCTTGGCCACCACGTTGAGACGGATCTTGGCCGTGTCGTCGGCGTCCGTGCGCAAGGCAATCTTGTTCTCGTCGATCTTCTTGAAGCGCACCTTCACCTCACGGCCTTTGGCGTCGAGCGCTTTCACGATGAGGCGCTTGGACTTCTGGCCGTGGGAGATCTCGATGGTGGTGTCGGGCTTCAGCGCCACCTCCTGCACGAAGCCGCGCTTGGAGGATTTCTTTGCGGATTCGCTGCCGTTCTGCGCCGCAGTGCGGGGCTGCGTCTTCGCGTCGCGGCGGAGGATGGAGTCGACGGGGATGCCGGTCTTCTTGCTTTCGGCCTCGGCGGCGGCACGGGCCTGCTCGTCGGCGATCTTGCGCGCCTTCTTGATGTCGTCTTCGCGCTTCTTTGCCGTCTTCTTCTTGTTGGCCTCATTCTTCACGTTGCTGGCGGAGAACTTCTTGTTGACCTCCTTGAGGAAGTCGGAGTGGTTGTAGAGCGTCTCCATGGCAAACTTGCCGTTGACGTTGATCGTGCGCTGGGTGCCGATGGTGTGGCCCAGCGTGTTGCCGTTGGCGTCGTCGGTGCCGCGCTTCCAGGAGTAGTTGCTCGAATAGGTGCCGTCGGCCGTGATCCAGTCGAAGATGGGGATGCGGTGGATGGGGAGCTTGTAGGAGAGCGACACCTGCTGGCCGTAGGTCAGGGGGCGGCCGAACTGGCGCAGGGAGATCTTGATGCTGTCCTTCCAGCGCTCGTAGTCGTCGGGATAGAGGTCGGGGTTGATGGCTTTGATCTGCTGCGCGCCCTCAATCTCGGCCTGAGTGGCGCTCTGGAAGGAGAAGTGGAGTGCCTTGAAGATGTCCCACTTGAGGGAGAAAGAGCGGTTCCACAGGAAGGTGGAGGAGAAGGTGACGGGGATGCTGGTGGGGTTCTCCAGGTCGTCGAGGTCGCGCTCCTGCAACTCCCAATAGGTGCGTGAGATGTCGGTGGCGAAGGTGATGTTCTGGGGACAGAAGGCGATGTTCTGATCCTTGATGATGTCCATCCACTTGGATTTGGACTTGATGTTCTTGAAGGGTTCCCAGCTCTTCCAGTTGGGGGTCCAGGAGTAGTTCAGGCCGCCCTTCCAGCTGCGGTCGTATTCGTAAACGGTGGTCTCGCCGGTGCGCTCGGTGGAGGACTGGGCGTAGTTGAAGGTGAAGTTGGCGGGGTCGTAGGGCATGGGATGCTTGCGCGACTTGATGTTGACCTTGGCGCCGGAGATGGACAGGTTTTTGGTGACCTCGCGGCGTGTGACCAGATCGTAGAGCGAATCCTTCTCATGCTGCGTCTGCAGGGCATCGAGGGCGTCGTCGAGGAGCAGGTCGCTGTCGAGCGTGTTGTATTTGGGGCGCACGATGTTCTTGCCGTAGGAGTAATAGAAGGGGACGGTGACCTTGGCCTTCTCGGGCAGCAGGCGTCCCATGTCGAGCGATGCCGTGAACTGATACTGGTAGGTATTCTCGTCGGTGCGCTCCTGGGCCGTCTGCTCCAAAGAGCCGAAGCCGGCCGTCACCACGCGGCCCGTGGCGGCGAAAGAACCGATGTCGGAGAGCTGGATGTTGAGCGCGCCGCGTGCCGCCCATCCGCCCTCGTTGGTGAACTCCTGCAGGCGCAGCTCGTTGACCCACACCTCGGCAGACTTGACCGTGCGGCCGCGGTTGCGGATGCCGATCATGATGGTCTTCACCTCGCCCAGGGTGGGGCTGCCGATGACGGTGATTTTGTTGCTGGGATGGTCGGGGTCGTAGCTCTCATAGCGCTTGGAGAAAGAGGTCTGGCCGAGCGACTTGAGGCGGTTGCGCTCCTTCTTGACTTCGGTGAGGCGGGCGAGATCGAAGTCGAACATGTTGATCTGAGGCCAGACGATCAGGCGTTCGGCAGTGTTGTAGTTGTCGTATTTCACGCCGCGCGCGGTCCAGGCGGGCGTCACCTCCAGGGGCACCTCGTATTCGTAGTAGTTGGACTGATAGTCGCTGCCCAGGCGCATGAAGACGGTGATGTCGCCGCTCTGAAGGTTGGTGTCGTCGCCCTCGAAAGCATTGGCATGGCAGAACATCTGGATGTGCTTGTATTTGCGCATGTCGTACTTGCAGTTCTTGTAGATGGCTTTGGCGTCGCCGGGTTCCAGACGGGTCACGTTGAGCGCGAGCGACTGTTCGTTGTTTTCCACCAGCTGGCTCTGCGAGGGATCGGTGACGCGCGAGATCCCCGGGGGCAGGACGTAGTTGACGGGCGTCTTCTCGCCGTTCTCGTCGATGTTGACGGAATAGACGGTCATCTCGCCCGAAGTGCCGGAAGCGGCGTCGGGAAAGAGCTGTCCGTTGTACTGGCGCCAGTCGCCGTGAACGAGTTCGAGTGTACCCATGCGCAGGATGATCGGATTGGGGAATCCGGTGAGGTACATGCGGATGAAACGCACGGAGGAGAAGTCGCTGAAGTTGTTGATGCTCTTGCGGTCTTCGTCCTTGATGGGCACGCGCATGAGATACCAGCGAATGGTTTCCGTCTGGCCGTTGCGCAGGCGCTCGGTGGCTTCGCGGATGTCGGTGACGTATTTGCTGCCGCCCATGCGCAGGGTGGAGGGATTGATCTCCACGGTGTACTCTGCGTAGCGCTCCGTCTCGTTGAGGGTGTAGTCGCGGTTGATGTCCTCCACGTCGGGGGTGGTCTTCCAGGACGTCTCGTAGCTCTCCGGTGAAGAGGAGGCGTCGGGCGAGTTGCCCTGAGGCAGGTTGACGCGCTTGTAGCGGTCGCGGATGCCGAGACGCTGCTGGTCGTAGTCGCTGCCGCGATAGTAGTGGTAGTTGTCGGAAGCGGGGTCGCCCTGCAGCTTGGAGATGACGTCGGCGTTGTCGAGCTGGGAGATGTGTTCGTCGAGGAAAGTCCTGTAGGATTCGTAGCCGCGTTCTTCGTCGTCAGTCAGACCGTTGAGGCCGACATCCTGGCGTGCACGGGCTCCGGAGGTGTTGTTGAAGGCATAGGTGACGGAATTGGTGTTGGGCACGTTACCCCAAATGCTCTGCGTGAGATACTGCATCGAGCCGTCGGTGGGCATGCCGCTTTCGTAGAACTTCTTGCCGTCCTTAAGGATATCCTCGGAGATTTCACCCAAGTCGATGTACAGCTTGCCGCCGAGGTCATCGGAAGGCGGCGGTCCGGAATAGCTCTTGCCTCGCTCGTAGAAGAAGGGGTCCATCAGCCAGAATTCGATATACTCGATGTTCTGGGTCTCAAAGTCCGTGTTGTCGATGGACCGCATCATGCCGCCCCAGTTCTCTTTGGGGTTGAGCAGGAAGTCGTTCTTGTCGGTTTCGCGCGTGAGGTTGTAGGCGCCGCGCTCTGAGGGGTAGTAGGCCAGATTGAGCGCCGGGATGGTGCTGGCCGAAGAGTAGGAAGTCTGGGTCTTGTTGGGATAGAGCTCGCGCTCGTAGATCTCACGGACGTACTGGTTGGAGAGCGAGTCTTCGTTGATGTAGCTCGGAGCCAGGGTGGAGCCGCGCCGTGTGAAGAGCGGGTCGACGGTGTACCAGGCCAACAGGGCGCGATGTTGTCCGTAGCGCCAGCGCTGGGTGGAGTCGTTATCGGTGGCGTAGGTGATGTCGTCGGCAAAGGTGGACGACGGGGTGGAGGCCAGTTGCCAATAGGTGGGCTCTATGAGCGAGGTCTTTTTCTTGGCGTCTTCGAAGTCGTCGATATAGGCGGCTCCGCCCTGAACGCTCTTCGACTGCATGGCCACGAGTTGGGCGACTTCGGCATCGAAGGTGATCTGGGAGGGGGCGGTGGCGTGGATGAAGGGAATCTTGTTGACGAGATTGGTGAGCCATTGAGCCTCGTGCTTCCATGAGATGTGACCGCCCCAAAGGAGATTCTTCAGGGGTTCGTTGCCGATGGTCACTTTGGTGGTGAGGGGCTGCTCGGAGAGATACTGCATGGTGCCGCCGATGGTGAGGTTCTTGTTCACCTCGTAGTCGAAGTTGAGGCCGAGCACCGTCTTGCGCTGCATGCCGTAGGTGTCGTTGCTCTCCACCGAAGCATTGACGGAGGTGCCGGCGTCGAGAATGCTCTGATTGATGATGGTCACACGGCCCATGTTGTAGTCCACCGTGTAGTCCTCGTTCTCTACGAGGGTGACGCCGCCGGCGGTCACCACCACGGAGCCGGGGGCAACATTGGTGACGCCGAGATCAATCTCTCCGGCAGCCGATCCGGAGTAACGTCCCATGAGCATGAACTTGTTCTTCTCGGCCAACTGCTTGGCTGCTATGCGTGTTGTGTCGTAGAGCGCCCGGTAGGTGTAGAACCGGATGGTGTCCTCGCTGACGCCTTTCTCACGCATGAAGGACTCCAGCTGGTCGGCGAAGGGTTCCTCCACCGTGAAGTAGATGCGGCCTTTCTGCACGGTGTAGCCTTCAATGTAGTCGAAGCGTCCGTCGGACTTGTATTTGTTGTTCTGGTCCAGGCGGTCGAGACCGAGGGCGCGCAACAGCGGTGTGGTCTTGGTCTTGGAGTTGGGGAGATAGGTGACGTATGTGCCGCCGTTGGGGCTCAGGTATTTGATGTCGAGCTTGAACTTGTCCCGGGTCATGCTGCTGGCGCCCAGAGAATAGACGTTCTTCATCATCAGGCGCCACACGGGCGAGGAGGACGTTGTGGAGCTGCTTTTGAGGAGCTTCACGATGAGCGTTGTGGCGTTCTCCTTCTGATCGCCGCTGAATTCACCCACCTGGTGGGTCGCGCCGTTGAGCGTGTACTCGTAGGCTACGGCAAGGATTTCGTCAGGCTGCAGCGTGGTGTTGAGCGAGATGGTGCCCAGAGTGGTGTTGACGCTGTACTCGGAGGAGGAGAGGAGACGGGCCGACTGCAGCTTCTCGAAGTCGGTGCCGCCCTCGTATCCGGCGGCCTCAAGAGTCGTGGAGGCGGTGGAGATGTCGCGCACGCCGCCGAGTGCGCTCACGGTGGCGTAAACGTTGCCGGAGGCGTTGTCGGGATAGGTGCTCAGCTTCTGGCCTGCACCGTGCTCGTCGGTGTTCTCCGCCAGTCCGGCCATGGCCACGATGTGGCGCGTGTTGGTGGTGGCGCCGGTCTTGTTGGTCACCCACACTTCAATGCGCTTGATGGTGATGCCGCTGCGGATGGTGGGCAGCGTCTGCATCCACGCCCCGTATTGCTCGCGCATGTAGTGCGAGAGATAGAAGTGACGGTTGAGCTCGTAGTCGGAGGCGGCAATCTCAAAATTGGTGGTGGAAGTGCCGCCTTTGGTAGAAACGTTTTTCGAGGCGGATTTCTTCTGCGAGATGACGGTCTGCAATTTCAGTTTGCCGAACTGGAGGTCGGTGCGCAAGCCGAAGAGCGAGGACAGGCCGGGAATCAGGGAGTTGTTGGACGGGAAGCTGACATTGCCGCCCTCGATGAGCTTGATGATTTCGTCTTCCTTGCCTTCGTATTTGAGCTTGAGATTTTGGGCGTCGTAGTCGAAGGTAGCGTCGGTGTTGTAGTTCAGGTTCATCTGCACCTTGTCGCCCACCTTGCCGGTCATCGTGAAGTTAATTTTCTGGTCGAAGTCGAGGCCGGTCGTGTTTCGGCGGTTGACGGCGATGGAGGGATTGTCCACATGCTTCATGTTGATGCCCAGCTTGAGTTCGGCCGATCCCTGCGTCTTAATCTGCACGCCGCCGGGGCCGAAAATCTTCTCCGCCGGGCCGATGTTGAATTTCATGTTGGTGAAGTCAAACTTGGACTTGCCCGACGTGGCGTAGGCTTCCGCATTGCGCTGGCGGTAGTAGGACATCATGGAGCGGCGCAGACTCCAGCGGCGATACTCGTCGGGAGACATCAGCGTGGGGGCCGTCAGGTAGCTGGTGGCCGTGCCGACCGTCGGGCCGACGGAGGAAAAGGGGATGCCCACGGAGCCGCGTATGGTGGTGTCGTTGGCGGCTTTGACGCTGCCCTCTTTGTTGTCACTCTGCCCTTTGGTGCTGGTGTTGCGGGAACGCAAACGTGTGCCGACCTCAAAGGAGTCGGTCTTCTCGTCATAGATAATCTCGCGAATCAGAGATTCCGCCTCGGGCAGCGCTCTGCGGTCCACCTTGAGGTCGCTGTGGGGGCGGCCGTCTGTGATGGTGTCACGCTTCTGGGCCGGGAGGCTCAGAGAGAGCAGCAGGGAAAGCGTGATTAAAATATATGCGCGTGCGTTCACTGGGAGAAAAACGCAGCGCCGAGGCCTTTTATTGTGCTTTACAGCATCTTTAACGCCAATTTGATGACGCGCTCAACGGGAGCGTCGGGCTCTTCGGAGAGGATCTTCTGCACCGTTTTGCGTACGGGTGCAGGCGAAAAACCGAGCATCGTGAGGGCCGAAGATGCTTCTTCCATCACGGTGTCGTTCAACGTGTTGACGGCGGATGCCGTAGTCTTTTCACCGCCGGATGCACCCAGGGCCAGGGGCGCAATCTTATCCTGCAGCTCCACGATGATGCGCTGGGCGGCTTTCGGGCCGATGCCCTTCACACTTTTGAGCATTTTGTCGTTGCCCGAGAGGATGATGTCGCCCAATTCCTGCGGCGAGAGGGCCGAGAGAATCATGCGTGCCGTTGCAGCGCCGATGCCGCTCACGGTTTGCAGCAGAAGAAACAGCGAGCGTTCGTCCCGGGTGGCAAATCCCCACAGCTGATAGGCATCTTCGCGGATGCTCTCCGAAATATAAAGTTTCACGATGCCCTCTTTGCCCTGCAGCGCACTGAAGGTGTTGAGGGTGATGCCCACACCGTAGCCCACACCGTTGCAGTCTATCACGGCTTCCGCCGGCTGCAAATCTGCCAGTTCCCCTTTGAGATATTCAATCATAGTATCTTCTTTTTCAGGGGCAAAGTTACAATTTTTTTTTCAACCGGCAAAAGAAAGTGATCCGACAAGGGACGGAAGAAGAAAAAAAATAGAGCGAAAGGGGGCTTAAGTGAGAAAATTGTCGTAACTTTGCACAAAATTTGCTAAAGTGTGCAAAAATATGAATATTGTAGTATTAGCCAAGCAGGTGCCCGACACGCGTAACGTGGGCCCCGACGCCATGACGCCGGAGGGGACTGTGAACCGCAGTGCGCTGCCTGCTATTTTCAATCCTGAAGATCTCAATGCTCTGGAGCAGGCGCTGCGCCTGAAGGAGCAGAATCCCGGCACAACGGTGACGGTGCTCACGATGGGCCCCGACCGTGCGGCCGAAGTTGTAAAAGAAGCCATGTACAGAGGTGCCGACGGCGGTTATCTGTTGACCGACAGAGCTTTTGCCGGAGCCGACACCCTGGCCACATCGTATGCGCTCTCGACGGCCATCCGTCATTTCGCCCCCTATGTGGATCTCATCATCGGCGGCCGTCAGGCCATCGACGGTGACACCGCACAGGTGGGTCCCCAGGTGGCCGAGAAGCTGGGTCTCAACCAGATTACCTACACCGAGGAGATTCTCTCCTGCGACGGCAAGACCATTCGCGTGGTGCGTCACATCGACGGCGGTGTGGAGACCGTGGAGACGGAGCTGCCCTGCGTGCTGACCGTTAACGGCAGCGCTGCAGCCTGTCGTCCCCGCAACGCCAAGCGCGTGATGGCCTACAAGAAGGCCGAAGTGCCCCATCTGACCTGTGCCGACGTTGAGGCCGACCTCAATCAGTGCGGTTTGGCCGGCAGCCCCACGAAGGTGAAGCATGTGGAGAACATTGTGTTCAAGGCCAAGGAGAGCAAGCAACTCACCGGCAGCGACGAAGATATCAACGGACTGATTCAGGAGCTGTTGGCTTCTCACACCATCGGTTAAATCCAGGGTCCAAGAAAAAGCAGATTATGAACAACGTATTTGTATATTGCGAACTCGAAGGCCACACAGTGACCGAAGTGAGTCAGGAGTTGCTGACCAAAGGTCGCAAACTCGCCAATACATTGGGTGTCAAGCTGGAGGCCGTCGCCGCCGGCGAAGGTATCAAGGGAAAGGTGGAGCAGCAGATTCTGCCCTATGGCGTGGACGTGCTCCATCTTTTCGATGCAAAAGGTCTGTCGCCCTACACCTCAAAGCCCCATACGGCCATTTTGGTGAACCTCTTCAAGAAGGAAAAGCCCCAGATTTGTCTGATGGGTGCCGATGTGGTGGGACGTGATCTCGGCCCGCGCGTATCCAGTGCCCTCAAGAGCGGTCTGACGGCCGACTGCACCGCCCTCGAAATCGGTCCTCACGAGGATAAGAAGACGGGCAAGACCTATGAGCAGCTGCTCTATCAGATCCGTCCGGCCTTCGGCGGCAACATCGTGGCCACCATTGTCAATCCCGACAACCGCCCCCAGATGGCCACCGTGCGCAGCGGCGTGATGAAAGCCGAGGTGCTTGATCCCGCTTACAAGGGTGAGGTCATCGTGGAGAAAGTGGAGGACTATGTGCCTCAGACGGAATATGTGACACGGGTGATTGAACGCCACGTGCAGGCTTCGAAGAACAACCTCAAGGGGGCGCCCATCATCGTCTCCGGCGGTTACGGTGTGGGTTCCAAGGAAGGCTTCCAGCTGCTTTACGATCTGGCCAAAGTGCTTCACGCCGAAGTGGGCGCCAGCCGCGCAGCCGTCGACGCCGGCTTCTGTGATCACGACCTGCAGATCGGCCAGACGGGTGTGACCGTGCGTCCCAAGGTGTATATCGCCTGCGGCATTTCCGGCGCCATACAGCATGTGGCCGGCATGAAGGAGAGCGGCATCATCGTGTCCATAAATCCCGATGAAAACGCCCCGATTAATCAGATTGCCGATTATGTCATCAACGGCACCGTGGAGGAAGTGGTGCCCAAGATGATTAAGTACTACAAACAGAATTCCAAGTAAGCGAGAAAGTCATGGCAAATTATTATAACGACAACGAAAAAATCAAGTTTGAGGTAGGGCAGAATGCGCTCATGCAGCGTATTGTGGCGCTCAAAGAAAGAGATTTTGCCGACAAGGGGCAGTATGACTATGCACCCGAGGACTACGAGGATGCGATGGATTCTTACAGTCGTGTGCTCGACATCGTGGGTGAGGTGACGGCCGACGTCGTGGCGCCCAATGCGGAGGCCGTCGACGCCGAAGGTTCTCACTGCGAGGGCGGCCGCGTGCGCTATGCGGAGAAGACAGTGGAGAATCTCGACGTCATGACGAAGGCCGGCATGAACGGTATGACGATGCCCCGTCGCTACGGCGGTCTGAATCTGCCCGTGACGGTCTATACGGCAGCCAACGAAATCGTTTCTACAGGCGATGCCAGCTTTGAGAATATCTGGAGTCTGCAGGACTGTATCGAGACGCTCTACTGCTTCGGTAACGAAGAGCAGCGCCGGAAGTACATTCCCCGAGTATGCGCCGGCGAGACCATGTCGATGGACCTCACGGAGCCCGATGCCGGCAGCGACCTGCAGAGCGTCATGCTCAAGGCCACATACGACGAGGAGAACCAGTGCTGGCGCCTCAACGGTTCCAAGCGATTCATCACCAACGGCGACTCCGACATCCATCTCGTCCTGGCCCGCTCTGAAGCCGGCACGCGCGACGGTCGCGGTCTCTCCATGTTCATCTACGACAAGCGCGACGGTGGCGTGGACGTGCGCCGTATCGAGAACAAGCTCGGCATTCACGGCAGCCCAACCTGTGAGCTGGTCTATAAGAACGCCAAGTGCGAGCTCTGCGGCGACCGCAAGCTGGGCCTGATCAAATATGTGATGAGCCTGATGAACGGCGCCCGTTTGGGCATTGCCGCCCAGAGCGTAGGTCTTTCGCAGGCTGCCTACAACGAGGCAGTAGCTTATGCGCAGGATCGCAAGCAGTTCGGTAAGGCCATTATCGAGTTCCCCGCTGTGCGTGAGATGATCGGCAACATTCAGGCCCGTCTCGATGCCGGTCGTGCTCTGCTCTACGAGACGGCCCGTTACGTGGATGTCTACAAAGCCCTTGAGGATATTTCCCGCGAGCGCAAGCTGGAAGCCGAAGAGCGTGCCGAGCTCAAGCGCTTTTCGCGTTTGGCCGACGCCTTCACGCCTCTGGCCAAGGGTATGAACTCAGAATATGCCAACCAGAACGGCTACGACTGCATTCAGGTGCACGGCGGTTCGGGATTCATGTTGGAGTACGCCTGTCAGCGCATCTACCGTGACGCCCGCATCACGAGCATCTACGAAGGCACCACGCAGCTTCAGACCGTGGCTGCCATCCGCTACGTCACCAACGGCTTCTATGCTCAGGTGATGGAGGAGATGATGGCCGGGACGTCTGCTGCCGCTCAGTACGCCGCCCAGGTGGAGCGTCTCAAGGCAATGACGGAGAAGTTCAACGCCGCAACGACTGCCGTCCGTGAAAAGGAGGATCAGGAGCTGCTCGACTTTGCCGCCCGTCACCTTTACGAGATGGCCGCCGACATCATCATGAGTCACCTCATGTTGCAGCATGCCGCCAAGGCGCCCGAACTCTTCGAAGAGAGCATGAACCGCTATCTCGACATGGCCGAGGCAGAGGTTGCAAAACATTCGGTGCTGGTGAACCGCCTTATCGGCTGAGCATCACCTTCTTCCGGTTCCTGATAATGATCTGGCCGCCTTTCGGGGTGGCCAGTTTTCGTCCGGAGAGGTCATACATGGCGTCATCCTGACCGGCAGTTTCTGCGGCGCTGCGCATCGTGGTCACATCGTTGGGATCGTCCGGCAGAAACACAGCCGTAAATTTCTGGGGTGCGATGGGGTAGAGGTCATTGCCGCTCACGATGCCGTCCTCGGTCTGAGCGCTCTCGGTAGCGGCCCACAGACGAATCTCTTTCGTCCTGTCGGTGACGGGTATTTCATCTCCGTTCTCATTCAGAAAACCGGCGAAACGGTAGCCCTCTTCGGGCTTGGCCCACACGTAGCAGGAGGAGCGTCCTTCCGTGCCGGCAATCACCCAACGGGTTTCAATTCTGTCACCATAGTCCTCATCGCCTATCGGGTCGCGAAATTCGCCCGTGGCGTATATCTTGCCGCCTTGGGTGGCGGTAATCAGTATGCTGTACCAATAAAATAACACTTCAAGTAGCATCATTTTCTTTCTGCTGTTGCGGGTTATTTGTAATTACCGAGAATCATGCGCGCCATGAAATCGATGGCTGCAGCCAGATGCGACATGCCTACACCGGTGGTGTACACGGCGCATTCGCCCTGACAATGGTCTTTCAGCCTTTTGTAGGCCGCCATGGTGTTGAGGTAGGGGACAACATCGTCGTCCGTGTTGTGGAAAAACCAAATGTCGGCCTTCGGACTCCAGTCGCGTGTCAGATCGCTGCGCCCCAGCGCTTTGAGCAGATGTTGCGAGAGGTCGGAATTGGTGTTTTTTGCATCCTCCGAAAGCATGCCCTGCATGGTGTTGCCGCACGCCTTTTGGATGGCTTCGTTGAGCTCGTCGATAGTGTAGTCGGTGGAACGCACCTTATCCACGATGCCTGCCGCATTGAAGGCTTCGGAGAAGTATTCTTCCGCCCTGATGTCTCCGAAAATGTCCGGATAAGCGGCCACCATACCCATCACCAGCAGCGGTGCGGCAACAGGCATCGACAGTCTGTCCTGGAAGTAGTATTGCGATATGGTCGCCAGCGAACAATAGGGACCGGCTCCGGCGCAGGTTCGCACCCAATGAATGGCCTTGCGCTGCTCCTCGTTGAGTTTGGGCGAATTCTCTACATATCGCTGACAGGCCAAAATGATGGCGCCGCCCTGTGAGTAGCCGATACCGTAGGTGGGGTAAGCGCCCGTCGAGCAGTCCATGGCATGCATGTCGCGCAACAAATCGTGCACCGTGAGCAGCAAGTCTACGCTTTCTTCGGCCATGATGTCAGGGGCGCAGTAGGGATGTTCCCGGTCTTTAGTGATGCCGTAGCCCAGATAGTCCGGCTCAACCATCACGGGCTTGTTGCGCGAAAGGTTGAATGTGAAACCGTCATACGGGTCGGTTTGCGAAGGCACCTCCGAGTTCTTGCACATCGTGTAGTGGGTGGACATGAGCAGATGGTCTGCGTTGCAAGCGCCGCCTTCGGAAGCCGTGGGTACGGCCGTCCATCCCGAGAGCCACACTTCCTCACCCGTGACGTCGTGCGAGAGATAGGCGAGGGTGTACTTCGTGTTGTTGCCCGAGCGGTTCATGCTCATCAAACGGTAGCGGTAGGCTTTCGGGTGCGTCGTCGGCACGAATTCCCAATCGTTGTAAGACGACGCTGTGCGTGCCGCTGTCAGTTTCTCGTTGCCTTCAGCGTCCACTTCCACGTTGAGGTAACGCGTGTCCAAGGCGAAGCGGTAGCGAAATTTGAAGCCTTTCTCCGTTGTCGTGCTGGGCATCACGTAGGTGGTGTTGCCCTTGCCGGTGAAAGCGACCTTCCAACCTCCGCCGCTGTTGGTCAGCTGCATCACGGCATCGTCGCTGTAAACGATGTAGAGTTTTTCTGCATCGCTGTAGCGTATCGTGTCATTGGTCACCACGCGCCAGTTGGAGGCTTTGGCTTCGTTCTTCGTGATGGTGCCGTCCTTCATCAGATAACTGCCGGTGGCCACATTGCGCAACATGTATTGCGCTCCGGGCACGACGGCGTCATCGTCGCTGCCGGCCAAAGCTGGCAGCACAAGCAGCACCGCAATCAGGAAGGAGAATATGCGTGACATTCTGTGTGGTGTTAAGTCCTTGTGATAAGGGATTTAATGATGGAAGAGTCTTACGCCGGTGAAGGCCATGGCGATGTTGTACTTGTCGCAGGTCATGATGACGTGATCGTCGCGCACCGAGCCGCCGGCCTGTGCGATGTATTCCACGCCGCTCTTATGGGCGCGCTCCACGTTGTCTCCGAAGGGGAAGAACGCGTCGCTGCCCAGACACACGCCGGTGTTCTGAGCCAGCCATTCTTTCACCTCCTCATCGGTGAGGGGGGCGGGCCTGCGGGTGAAGAACTGCTGCCAGGCGCCTTCCTTGAGCACGTCATCGCGCTCGGGACCAATATAGAGGTCGATGGTGTTGTCGCGATCAGCACGGCGTATGCCCTCCACAAAGGGCAGGCTCATTACCTTCGGGTGTTGTCTTAGCCACCAGATGTCGGCCTTCTGTCCGGCCAATCGGGTACAGTGGATGCGGCTTTGTTGTCCGGCGCCGATGCCGATAGCCTGTCCGTCCTTCACGTAGCACACGGAGTTGCTCTGCGTGTATTTCAGCGTGATGAGGGCGATGATGAGGTCGCGGCGCTTGTCTTCGGGGAAGTTCTTGTTTTTTGTGGGGATGTTCTCAAAGAGAGCAGGGTCGGCCAGGTTCACTTCGTTGCGTCCCTGCTCGAAGGTGATGCCGAACACCTGCTTGCGCTCGATGGGCTCCGGACGGTAATCGGGGTCGATCTGGATGACGTTGTAGCTGCCCTTTCTTTTGGCCTTCAGCACCTCCAATGCAGCGGGGCTGTAGCTCGGAGCGATGACGCCGTCGGAGACTTCGCGGTTGATGAGCCTGGCAGTGGCTTCGTCGCATTCGTCACTCAGCGCGATAAAGTCACCATAAGACGACATGCGGTCGGCGCCTCTGGCGCGGGCATAAGCCGAGGCTATGGGCGTGAGGGGCAGGGGAGCGTCCTCCACCCAATAAATCTTCTTCAGCGTGTCGCTCAGGGGCAGTCCGACGGCGGCGCCGGCGGGCGATACGTGCTTGAAGCTGGCGCCGGCGGGCAGTCCGGTGGCGGCCTTCAGTTCCTTGACCAGTTGCCATGAGTTGAGGGCGTCCAGGAAGTTGATGTAGCCGGGACGGCCGTTGAGCACGGTGATGGGCAACTCTCCCTCCGTCATGAAGATTCGAGAGGGTTTCTGATTGGGGTTACACCCGTATTTCAGTTCCAGTTCTTTCATTGTGTGGAATATTGTATAGTTTACGCGCTGCAAAATTACGAAAAAAGTGCTGATGCAGGAAATTATTGCCGCCTGCGTTTCTGTAATTCGGAAAAAATCGTTAATTTTGTGCCCGTAATCGTTATGAGACGTCTTAAGAAGAAATTCTACCTCGGTTTTTATTTTGTTACAGTGGCCACACTGGGTTTGGTGCGTGCCTGCATGTCAGTCGTTTCCACCGACCCGGCTGTTTCTGTGTCTGAGGGGGCTGCCGACAGTGCCGCCGTGGAGCTTGCCGACGCTTCTGTTGCCGAAGCCGCTGAAGCGGTGCAGACGGTAGAGGCAGCACAGCCTGCCGCTGCTCTGGAGGTCACGGAGACTGACACACCCGAGGTGAAGGAGACGCCTGCGCCGCCCCGTTCGGCTTTGCGCCGCGCCGAGCGCCGTCATCCTCACCCCATTCTTTCCGTACCTTCGTTCCAGCGCGCTTTCCCCGATGTGGAGGACGTACATATGAAGTCTGCACGTTTTTGGGGCATTCGGCCCATTGAAAACCGTCAGGAGGCCGAGGAGAGCAAGAGCGGGCTGGTGTTTTCCGCCGCAGATCCTTTCTATGTCATTGATCGCGGCATGAAGTCGTCCGTTCCCTATCTGGTGCCCCGTGCTCAGGAACTTCTTCATGAGATTGCACGTAACTTTATGGACTCGCTCTCGATGAAGGGACTGCCCGTTCATAAGTTGATTGTCACTAGCATGTTGCGCACGGAGCACGATGTGCGTGAGCTGCGTAAGACTAACTTCAATGCCAGCCCTCAGTCGTGTCACCGCTTCGGCACTACGTTTGACATTTGCTACAATCGCTACCGCCCCGTACGCCGTCTGGTGCGCGACGATACCCTCAAGTGGGTGCTTTCCGAGGTGCTGCGCGACGAGCGTGTAGCCGGCCGTTGCTGGATCAAGTATGAGGTCAAGCAGGGCTGTTTTCACATCACCTGCCGCTAATTCCCTCATTCCCCGATATGGAGCAGTACGGACTCATAGGTTATCCCCTGGGGCACAGTTTTTCCCGCCGTTTTTTCAACGAGGAGTTCTTTCCCGAGCATGGCATAGAGGCCGAATACCTTAACTTCGAAATTCCCGAGGCCGATGGGCTCCTGGAGGTGGTGCGCACGCACCCGCTCCTTCGCGGCCTCAATTGCACCATACCCCACAAACAGGCCATCATCCCGCTGCTCGACGAAATTTCTCCCGAGGCGCGCGAAATTGGTGCCGTCAACGTCATCCGCATCCGCGACGGGCGTCTTAAAGGCTTCAACAGCGACATTATCGGCTTCATGGACAGTCTGCGCCCGCTTTTGCAGCCTCACCATCGCCGTGCTTTGGTGTTGGGCAGTGGCGGCGCTTCCAAGGCGGTGTGGGCTGGCCTGCTCCGTTTGGGGCTGGAGCCGACACAGGTCAGCCGCAAGGCCGGCGAGGGCGTGCTCTCCTATGAGATGCTCTCTCCCGAGGTGATGGCAGATCATACGGTGGTGGTCAACTGCAGCCCGGTGGGTATGTTCCCCCACGTGGACAAGTGTCCGGCGATTCCCTACGAATTGCTTTCCGGACGCCATTTGCTTTACGACTTGGTCTATAATCCGCTCGACACGCTTTTTATGCAGTGGGGTCGCGAGCGGGGAGCCACAGTGAAAAACGGATTGGAGATGCTGCGTCTGCAGGCGTTGGCATCCTGGAAATTTTGGCACAGCGAACTATGAACAA
>CACZUX010000011.1 GCA_902784475.1 uncultured Bacteroidales bacterium
TCTTCTATGCCGCCGGTGTGAAGGGTGAATACGAGCTCAAGAGTGACAAGAAGTGGTACAGAAACAGTGCCGTTGCAGACAACGTACACAGAATCATCTTCAATGATGCTGACGGACGTCGTTGCGTTGTGAACGTCACAACGAGTGGACAGGAAAAAGAAGTGTATTTCTATGACAGCAATAAGCATGTAGAGCATGGTTACTATGATTATGACACTTGGCGTTATATAGTTACAGAGTCCTACACCAAGAAGACAGAATATCGTGCCAAGCTGCCCGAATACATTCAAGCAACGGTAACAAGAGGCGGCGAGCAGCTGGTTTTTGCTTCCATAAGAGTTGATCTCAGTAAGATTAGGGAAGGCATGAAGATCGATCCTTCCAATGATTCATTCGGTATGAGTTATGTTTTGAATATTAAGGATCTGGTGGACATCTCGGCCTATACAGACTATGCCGCTCAGGGCGAAAGCAAGGCCGGATTCTCCGTATCGAAGAACGGACGCGTCATCCTGACGGCCACTGCTTTGGCTAATACCGCATTGACCTCAACCTCTTTAGATGATTTCAACGATAACGACAAGAACAATCTCTATGAAGCCAGCTTTAATATTGATATTCTCGGTAAGATTCAGCTGAAGGGTACAAGCAGCAATATGTCCACTGTTGTTAATGCACTTGATGCCAAGACTGATCGCTACAGCTATGAATCCGTCAAGAGTCAGGCTGACAGGGCCAACAGTGCAATGAACATTAAGATGTATTACAACGGTTCTTCTAGAGAAAGCGGATGGCTCAACTTTGCCGTGGACAGCAAGGAGGTGAGTGTATATGATCATTGGGACAGCGAGTCTTACAGTTCTGTTTATGTCACAAAGACAAAATACAGCTTGAGCTCTGCTATCAACTTCGCAGACGGCAGTTCTTACTTCGTTGAGAAATACTTCACGGAGGACGCCTTTAGGAGCCTCGTGGATCAGTTCAACAAGTTATACGACGAAGTAAAGGACCAGATTAAGAAATAAGATGCGTTATGCAGCAGTGACATTGCTGTTATTGTTGGCTTTGCCACTGCTAGCCAATGAAAGAGAAGAGTCGAGCGACACGAGTATTGTGTCGCTCGACTCCCTCATTGTGACGTCACGCAGATACACTGCCGGCGTGCGTACCAGAGCTTTCGGTACGGTGCATTGGGACATGACGATGATGGAGGACATGCCGAAGATTCTCGGCAACGCCGATCCCGTGCACTATGCGCAGATGTTGCCGGGCGTTCAGACGAATAGCGAACTGCGCGCCGGCCTCAATGTGCTGGGCTGTGACAATGCCCATACGCAATATTCTATAAACGGGGTTCCCCTGTACAACGTAGCCCATCTTTTGGGCATTTTTTCTGCTTTCAATGCTTCACATTATCCCTCTCTGGTATTGGAAAAAACGCCTATGAAGGGTGCCTCACCCATGCGATTGGGCGGCAGTTTGGACATGCAGTTGCCGGACGGTGTGACGGATTCCGTGAGCGGTGTCCTGACAGCGGGGATTATGTCCTCTCAGGGTACGCTGCGCATTCCCATCAGGCAAAATACCCAGCTTTTTCTGTCTGGGCGCGGATCTTATCTTAACCTGTTCTACGGGCCTCTTCTGAAGATTGACGACAGCCAGTTGGAGTACAGTTTTTTCGATGTCAACGCCACATTGTTGCATGTCGTTGACGAACGAAACCGTCTCCTTGTCGATTTCTATATGGGACAGGACCGGGCGGAGGTCAGCGACAAAGATTACTACAGTGACACACGGGCGCATTGGGGCAATCATGAGGTTGCCGTACATTGGATGTATGACGGGCGGGGAGAGTGGAAGATGAAACATACGCTATACAACACACGCTATTTCAACCGCTTCAATCTGGACATGCTGGATGTCGGTGTGGCCTTGCCCTCATCCGTCATGGATTTCGGCTACAAGGGCCGTGCGGACTGGCGCGGCCTCTCCTTTGGCGCCGACTATGTTCATCACTCCATACAGCCTCAGGATCCGAGCGTGAGGAGCAGCTTCAATGTGGTGGCTACGCCGCAGAGTCCAACGTTCTCCAACGAACTGAGTCTGTGGGGAGATTACACCCGTGAGTTTAGCTCCAAATGGCAAATATCGACGGGTTTCAGATACACGTTTTATCACACGGGAGAGGAATGCTTTCATGAAGCGGATCCTTCTGCCGTTGTTACATGGCGCCCGACAGCAGATATCTCTGTCTCTGCAGGGTATGCTTTGCGTCACCAGAATCTGTTTCAGGTCGGTTTTTCCAGCATAGGCCTCCCCGTGGAGTTTTGGCTCTCTGCCGGTGGAACGGCAGGTCGTCCTCAGTGGGAGCATGGACCTATGCTCTCGTTGGCCATGTCGCTGGCCGGCGGGCGCTACAAACTCTCGCTGGATGCCTACTACAAGCGTCTCTACAATCAGATGGAATATTCCGGAAATCCCTACGACTTCATCAACACCGTGTATTCGTTGGAGAAATCCCTGCTGCACGGCGACGGTAGGAACTACGGGTGCAGCCTCATGTTGGCCAAGTGCACCGGCAAGCTGACCGGCTGGGTGAGTTACAGTTGGGGACGTGCGCTACGCATGTATGACTATCCTCAGTTGTCGGGCACCTTTCCCGCTAATCACGAGCGCATCCATGAATTGGATGTTGTTGCCACATGGCACGTGGGGCGGCGATGGACGTTGGGCGCCACCTATGTGCTGGCTTCTGGCACGCCCTTCACTGCCCCCAAGTCCTTTTATATGATTAACGCCAAGGTGATGGCTCAGTTCGGAGAGCACAATGCGAATCGCCTGCCGCTGTATTCCCGGCTTGATGTTTCGGTCAATTGCCGTCTGGGACAATTGACCAAACGCTGTCAGCATTATTTGAATGTGTCTGTCTATAATCTTACGTACAGAAACAATCCGTTGCACTACTATCTGAAGGTTTACGAGGGGCGTTTCGCCTATAAACCGCTGAATTTGTTTTTGTCCATAATTCCGTCAGTCAGTTATACATTGAAATTCTAGTGAAAAACTGTTTGCTGCTATTTTTCGTATTGATCCTGGGATCATGTGACGGTGACGTTGAGCCGCCCGAGTCCCGACAGATTGTTGTGGAAGGGTGGATTGAGGACGGAGGACATCCCGTTGTGATTCTCTCCTTCACCATTCCTCTCGACGAAGAGTACACGTCGCTGAACAGCATCGATGAGTATTTGATCAGATGGGGCCGTGTCAGTGTCAGCGACGGGGAGAACACGGTAGTTCTGTCCGGCAAATACGACAAGGGTTATTTCCCTCCGTATATCTACACTTCCACGTCGATGATGGGGCAGGCGGGAAAGACCTATACCGTCAGGGCCGATTATCAGAATTATCATGCTACGGCGCAAACGACTATTCCGAAATCGGTTCCCATAGACAGAGTTTATTCCGTTCCCGTCGGCAACAGTGACACGCTGCGCACTGTGCATGCCGTGTTCCGTCATGAGGACGGCGATCATTATTTCAAGCTTTTTACCCGGAGCGAGATGAACGACCAGCAGTATCTGTCGTCCTCGTTGGGTATTTTGGATGCTTCGACGCTGGCCAATCCGGCCGACGTGCCGGTCTATCGCGGCATGAAGGTGACCAATCAGGAAGACTATGATTCGCATTATGTGGTGGGCGACACGGTCATTGTCAAGCTGTGTACGTTGGATGAGCAGTCGTATCATTATTGGAAGGACTGGGGTGACGCTGAGGAATTCAGTGCCAATCCGCTTTTCAACGTGATGTACAATCCCAGGAGTAACATACAGGGAGGGGTCGGCTATTGGTGCGGCTACGGCAAATCTCAAAAAGTGATTATTTTAAAGTGAGACGAACGAGACGATTTGATAAACGAAACGAAAATGGGCATATTGTTTACAAATCTTTAAACATCATACATTAAATTTTAATATTTTTTTGTATTTTTGCGCCCAAATAGTACAAAATAAGAATACAATGGGTAATGTTAACTACTCAGGATGCATTGAGAGCAGAGATACCCCCACTATAATTATCGTGCTCAATGCAAAACGTTAAGCATTTCTTTCCGAAGAAGTATTTCCAGGTGAGGTCTCTGCTGCGACATTTCATCGTCACGGTTCTTGCATTCCTACTTGTGGCTGTGTTTGCCTTCACGGCCTATAAGATGCCTTTTATGAGTCCGATTGCAGAGGCTATAAAAGACTACAAGATGACGGATGTGTACTACCACATTCTCCAGGACACGGAAGAAGCAGACACCAGCGATGTGGTGACGATTGTGGATATGTCAGACCTGTATACCCGTCGTGAGTTGGCAGAAGCATTGGAGACGATAGAACAGTGTCAGCCGCGGGTGATAGGCGTCGATGTTGTTTTTGAGGGATTGAAAGAAGACACCATCGGCGATGAAATGATTGCCGAGGTGGCCATGACGCACAAAAACATAGTATTCTCCTATAGGCTGCTCGATTATGAAAACGATTCAATAGGTCATACCATAACCGTGCATTCTTTCTTTGCGCAAGAAAAAGGTGTTGTAACGGAAGGTTACACCAATATGCCGCGAAACCTGTACGGAGGATTGAAGCGCCAACTGAGTCTTGGGGAAAAGGCCGAAGGGAAGCTGGTGCCTTCGTTTATTGCTCAAACCGTGGCCATGTATAAAGGACACAAGATAGACGAGGTGAACCAAAGCGTTGTCAATATCAATTTTATACCGCGCAAATATCGCATTTTGTCTCCTGATTCCATTGCATTGCACCCGGAATACATTAAGGGCAAATTGGTGCTGTTTGGCGCCATTAAGGAAGAGAACGACAGACATTACACTCCGCTGGGCAAGATGGCCGGGGTGGAGTTGCTGGCATACGCTGTCGAAACGCTCTTGCGACAGAGCGAAATTCGTGAGGTCAACATGTGGGCCACGGCGGTCATTTCCTTCCTGATGGTGTTGCTGACACAAATGATGCTCAGCACTTATGTATATTGGGCGCAGCATCGCCGTATCGCGTTTTTTCGTGTTATTTTGTCCGCGTCTTTTACAAAGGGATATATGATGTTTTTCATCATCTGTTTCTGGATGTGGGTTTCATTTATTCTGTTTTACAACTACGATGTCACTTTGAACTTGGGCCTGGCATTTTCTGCAATGGCATTACTGATACTGGCCCGATGCATATATGATGAAGTTATTGTTGTTTTGTACGATAAGAAAAATGAGAAATAGAATTATAGCCATATTATTTGTTGCCGCATTTCTTGCCGGAGGTCATTCGGGCCTTTATGCTCAGAGCAAATCTGTGTCCAAAACATCCAAGATTTTTGTGAATTATGCAAAGGGAAAGGCAAACGGCGAAGAGAAGATTGCCCAGAGGCGCTCCAGCGACCCCGCAACAGTGACACGTGAAAAAGCGGAGAATGCGGCAGATGATGACGCGGATGATTCGATATGGGATGATTTTGACGACCTTGATTCGTTTCGGAGAAATGCGAGGCGGGATTTCACGAATTTTCGTTATAAGATAAATCAGGACTATGCTGAATTTGTGAAGGAGGCTTGGGAGTCGTTCCGTGCACAGCCTGCCGTGCCTCAACCCAATGAAGAGGAGAGGCCTCCCGTGATGATCAATGACAACGAAAAGAAGATTGCACCCAAAGACAACCCCTTGCCCATTAAGGAGACAGTGACTCCTCCGGCGCCGGAACCTCAGCCAAAGCCCGTTGCTCCGATACGTGAACAGCCGACGGCCGACGGGAAGCAGAATGACTTTGCGGTGTACGGCACGTCCATGAAGGTTCGCTTCAACGATGAGCAAAAGTTCTTCTTGTCGGGACTTGACGGCAACAGCATTGCAAAAGCCTGGGAAATGTTGTCGGGCAGTGAATATAACAATACAATTCACGATTGTCTGGCTTTGAGACAGACGAGGCATCTTAGCGACTGGGCTTACCTGAATATGCTGAGCGCGATGTCTGAAGCCTGCTTGGGAAATACCAATGAAGCCACTCTGCTGACAGCCTTCATTTTCTGCCAGTCGGGATATCAGATGCGACTGGCCGTCGCCGGTGACAAACTGAGAATGCTTTATTCTTCGAAGCATTTTATATTTGGCAAACCGTATTACGATATTAACGGGACAGATTACTATGTATTCAACGGCGACGAGCAATCGTTGACCATCTGCAATGCGCAATTCCCGAGGGAGAAGGCGTTGTCGCTTTATATAAACAGTGTGCAAGATTTCGATGTGACGGCATCCCGTCAGAGAACTCTGTCTTCCACGCGCTATCCGGAAATGACAATGCAAGTGACGGTAAACAAGAATCTCGTGGACTTCTACAATGGATATCCCACGTCGATCATCAATCATGATTTCATGACGAAATGGGCCATCTATGCCAACACGCCTTTAGACAAGTCTGTCGCTTCGTCTCTGTATCCCGCGCTGAAGGAATTCATTGGGGACAAGAGCGACAAAGAAGCTGTGGAGCGCCTCTTGAACTGGGTGCAGACGGCATTTGTCTACGAATATGACGACAAGGTGTGGGGTGGCGACAGAGCTTTCTTTGCAGAAGAGACATTCTACTATCCCTATTGCGATTGCGAAGACCGTTCTATCCTGTTTTCTCATCTTGTTCGCGACTTGTTGGGTTTGGATGTCATCCTGGTTTATTATCCGGGCCATCTGGCCACGGCCGTTTGTTTTAAATCGGACGTTAAGGGGGACTACATTATGAACGACGGCAGGAAGTTTGTCGTATGCGACCCTACTTACATAGGAGCTCCTTTGGGAATGACCATGCCGGGAATGAACAACAGCGAGGCTACGGTAATAATGTTGAATAATTAGATTGATAATTCATAAAAACAACCAAACAACAATGCAACACGTTAAGCATGTTTTCATGATGACATGGTTTCTGCTCTTAGTGGGAGTTTTGTCGTCTTTTGGACAGCAGAAGTTCCATGTCGAGAGCTTCTCTGAAGACCCGTTCGACCTCACGGCCCGCAATGAACAGTACAAGAAGATTGACGGCAGTGGGTCGCTCTATTCCATCATCAAAGTGAGCGGCGAGGATTTGAAGGAATATAGCTTCAACTTTGGCTACATGAACCATATCGTGGTGTCGCACGACGACCAGCTCTGGGTGTATGTGCAGAAGAATGCCAAGCAGGTGACGATTACCCGTAACGGCTATTCACCTTTGCGCAACTACGACCTCCATACGACGATCGAAGCCGGCAAGACGTACAGCATGCGACTCTCGGCCCAAGGTCCGGTGGTTTACATGCAGATGACACTCTTCCAGGTGAAACCTGCCGTATCAGGGGCAACCGTGCTGGTTCGTAAAGAAGGAGACGCAGATGCTCCTGAAGAAGTTTTCGGCACGACCGATGCTTCCGGTAACATTGCCAAGAGTATGGAGTACGGAACCTATACCTATCGCGTGATGGCTGAGAACTATTATTCTTCGGAAGGTCGTTTCACACTTAACAATCAAAATGAGACCCACCATGAAGATATCGGGTTGCGCAGCAGCGGCGCCAATATCACGTTCTCGGTGGATGCCGATGCCGACATCTATGTGAACAACATCATGAAGGGCACGCGCACATGGACCGGTTCTTTGAAGGCTGGTAATTATCAGGTGGAGTGCCGACAGTTAAGTCATCGGACGTCCTTTCAAACGATTACTGTGGTGAAGGGAGAGGATCGCTCCCTCACACTCACGCCGCCTACGCCCATTACGGGTGTCTTGGCAATAACCTCAAGCCCGATTAACGCCAATATTAAGATTGACGGTAAAGATTATGGCACAACGCCGCGTAATATCACGGACGTCCTTGTCGGTAAACGCGTTGTGACATTGAGTATGGATGGCTATATCGATGAGCAGGACACCGTAGAAATCAAGGAGCAGCAGACCACAGACCTGAGTCTCACATTGACAGAAGGGACGAATGTGGTGGCGACTCCCGTCGGCGCACCTCTGCCGAAAGGAAACAAATCGTTTACCGTGAACGGCATATCATTCGACATGGTGTATGTGGATGGCGGCACATTCCAGATGGGAAGTGACGACGGAGCATCAGACGAGGAGCCGGTTCATGCCGTCACACTTAACTCGTATTATATTGGAGCAACAGAGGTGACACAAGAATTATGGCAGGCAGTCATGGGCAAGAATCCGTCTTATAAAAAGCGCAAGGATTTTCCGGTAAGCATGATATCATGGGAAAACTGCCTGGATTTTATAATAAAACTCAACATATTGACGGGTCAGCAATTTCGCTTGCCGTCTGAGGCGGAATGGGAGTTTGCATGCAAGGGAGGCGTCAAAAGTAAAGGATATAAGTTTTCCGGAAGTGATAATGCAAAAGATGTGGCAGTATGTGCAGGAGAAGGATTCCTAAAACCCGTGCGCAGCAAAGAACCTAATGAGTTGGGCCTTTATGATATGAGCGGCAACGTTTATGAATGGGTTCAGGACGTATATGACAATCATTTTTATAAATTTTCACCGGGTAAGAATCCCCAGGGACCTTCTTCCGGCAATCGTCGTGTGCTTCGCGGCGGCAGTTATTGCAGTTATTTAAAAGATTGTCGCGTATCAAGTCGTTACAGTAAATTACCAACATCCAAAGAATTTAATGTCGGCCTCCGTCTAGCTCTCTCTGAATAGAGATTTTTCAAGTGCTGAATAGAATAACAAATAAGTGTACAATGCAACACATTCAACAAATATTTCTGACGGCAGTCGCCCTGCTTCTTGCGAGCCTCGCAGGGCAGGCACAAAACTGGGACAATATCCGCTCCTCGGGTGAATACTACTACGGCGTGGGCGTGGGCGCTACGGAGGCGGAGGCTTCCGAGGCCGCAATGGCCGAACTGGTGAGCATGATCGCCACTCACGTGTCGAGCGAGTTCGTCGGTATTGAAGATGAGTCCAATACCAACGGCAAAATCGATCACAAGACCCGCGTGCTCAACTGCGTGCGCACCTATTCGCAGTCCACGCTGACCAACGTGCAGAAGTGGGTGTCGGGCAAGGCTCCCAACATCACTGTGCGCCGCTACATGAAGCGCTCTGAGTTGGTCCGCATCTACGAATCACGCATCGCCAAAGCCAAGGATATGGTTAATATCGCCGGAGAGGCTAAGGAGAAAGGCAAGATCGACATGGCCCTGCAATACTACTACTGGGCCTACTCTCTCATCCGCTCTGTGCAGCGCCCCAACGAGGTGACGGGCGAAGGGGGGCGCATCCTGATGAACTGGATTCCCCTGCGCATCAACGAGATATTGAGCGACGTGAACGTAAAGTTTGACCACCGCGACGGCGACTTCGTCGATTTGCTCTTCACGTATCGGGGACAGCCTGTGTCGAGTCTGGAGTTCAACTACAACGACGGCCGCAAGCTCTGTCAGGGCAGTGCCAAGGACGGGCGCGGCACGTTGGAGATGGTGCCCGGCTACGAGACGTCAACCTATCACGTCAGTCTGGAATACGAATACATCGGACAGGCGCGTGGCGACGCCGAGATGCAGAGCGTCCTGGAGGTCATCACGCGCAAGCCCTTCCCCAAGGCTGTGCACAAGGTGAAGGACCGTAGCGGCAAAGTGGCGCAGCCCAGGAAGGACCTCACCATCACCGCCTCCGGCCGCCCTGCAGCCGCCGTGAAGAGCGACGGCACGGGCATCAACCTCAATCCCCGCGCTTCGCAGACGGTGGCTCAGTCCGACACCTTTGTCGCTACGATGAACCAGGTCATTGCTGCCATTCAGCGCCGCAGCTATTCCGACGCCAACCGCTGCTTCACGCTCGACGGTTTGGACATGTATAACAAGCTCATCTCCTACGGCACGGGTCGCATTGTGGGCACGCCCAACATCTCCTTCTTCAAGGGCACCAATGGCACCGTTGTGGCCCGTGGCCTTCAGATGTCCTTCTCCTTCAAGTCGGGCACGAAGAAGACCTATGTGGAGGATGTCGTCTTCACCTTCAACACGGATGGCCGCATCGAAAACGTGGCCTTCGGTCTGGGTCAGGTGGCCGAGAACGACATTCTCTGCAAGTACGCCCCCGGATGGAGCGACGAGACGCGCGAGGTGCTGATGGAGTTCATGGAGAATTACAAGACGGCCTACTGTCTCAAACGCCTCGACTACATCAGCGACATCTTTGCTGACGACGCCGTCATCATTTCCGGCAACGTGCTGAAACGCGCCGACAAATCCGCCAACCCCACTGATGACAACATCTCCGAGGTCGGTCGGGAAATCATCCAGTACAACCGTTACACGAAGGACGCCTACATCAAGAGGCTCAAGGAAACCTTCGCCCGCAACGAGTTCATCAACATACGTTTCTCCAACAACGAGGTGCAGTGGATTGAGAAATTAAAAAACCGGAAGCTTTTTGCCATCCAGATTGGGCAGGAATACAACTCCTCGCGCTACGCCGACAAGGGCTTCCTCTTCCTCCTGGTGGACATGACTGACCGCGAAGCCCCCCAAATCAAGGTGCGCACCTGGCAGCCCAACCAGGTGTCGATGGACAAGCTTTACAATGCCGGCGACTTCACTCGCGAATAATGTCATCGCAAGACCTCTCTATTTTGTTAACCCTTAAACACAATACGACAATGATGAAGAAACTGATTTTGATTGTAGCCGCAGTTTTGATGACCTCCCCGGCATTGCAGGCCCAGAGTTCTGCCGAACTGGCCAAGCAGAAACGGGAGCAAGTGAAGATTAACGGAAAGTTGTCAAAATTGAAACCGACCAAGGATATCAAGAAACAGGCCAAAGAGTTAAAGAAGGAAGGCTGGCTCGTGCCCGCCGGCGAGCAGAGCATCGAACAGCAACTGGTCGTCAGTCAGTTGTATTATGGCGCAGAATTGATGACCGATGAAAATGGTACGACGACCAATCGCTACATCATGCAGACGGCCATCCAGACTGCCGGTTCGTTCAACTCCGGCTATTCGGCCGCTCGTGTTGCAGCTCTGACCGAGATGGCCGGCCTCCTGAAGACAGAGATAGTGAGTGCTTTCCAGCAGAAGCTCGATAATGCGCAGAACTCCACCATCTCGACGACCACTGTTGATAAGTTTAACCAGCACACCAAGGGCATCATAGACCAGTCTTTGACCAACTATATTCCATGTGTGAAAATCTACCGTCGTCTGCCATCCGACAACTTCGAGGTGCAGGTGCGCCTTGCTTTCGACAAGAAGGAGTTGGCAGCCCGCCTCAAGCGCAACATGCAGAGGGAGCTTGAGCAGGAGGGCGACGAGGAGTTGGGTGGCGTCGTAGAAGAAGTCCTGAGCAACAGGTTCTGATGAGACGCGGGGTGCTGATATTGGGGCTGACAGCTCTGTGCCTGACGGAGATTCTGGCGCAGGATCTCAGCCGCAGTCAAGCACACCGCGCGTTGGACGAGTTCCGCAAGGAGACGCGTGCCGATTTCGTGAACTTCCGCAAGCGATGCATGGACGACTTCCTGTCCTTCATGCGCCACCCATGGAAGTCGTTCGAGTCGGAAGCGCCGAAGTCCAAGCCCAAGAAGGACGCCGTGCCTCCGCAGGTGGCGCCCGAGGAAGACCGTATAGCCCCGGCAGATAATACGCCCGTTACCATCGTTGGTGTGGTGCCTCCGCAGCCCGAGGTGCCGCAACCTAAGCCTGCTTTGCCGATTGAAGAAGATCGGGGCACAGACATTTCCATGAACTTCACCTTCTTCGGCACCACCGCGAGCGTACATTTCGATGCGCAGCGCGGCCCCAAGTTGCGCGGCTTGGATGTCAACGACATCGCCACCTTCCTGGAGACGCTGGAGAAGAACGGCAACGACCGCCTCATTCACGATTGTCTTCAGATCCGTCAGACGCGTCGCCTGAGTGATTGGGCCTACCTGCAGATGCTGCAGGCCCTTGCGGAGACGGCTTACGGCAAGGGCACCGGCGAGGCCGAACTGCTCAAAGCTTATATCTATTGCCTCTCGGGCTACAAAATGCGCATCGCCCATAACGACCAATGGGTGAAGATGCTCTTTGCTTCGCGCAATGTGCTCTTCGGCCTGCCTTCGTTCACCATCGATGGCGACACCTACTACTGTAACGACATGATTATGGGTTCGATGTACGTCTGCGAGGCCCCCTTCCCGGGTGAGAAGCAGATGTCGCCGGGCATCACGGAGTGCCAGCAGTTCGACATGAGGGCCTCCGAACCGCGCACCATTTCGTCGCAACAATATCCCGATATGCGTGTGAATTCCAGTGTCAACCGCAACCTGCTGGACTTCTACGCCACTTATCCCACGTCGTACTACGGCGGCGACATCATGACACGTTGGGCCATGTTTGCCAATACGCCGATGCAGGAGGAGGTGAACCGTTCGCTCTATCCTCAGCTCCGGCAGCTCTTGTGCGGACGCTCGGAACTGGAGCAGGTGTCACGCCTGTTGAACCTCCTGCAGACGGGTCTCGAATACGAGTACGACAACAAGCTCTGGGGCGGCGATCGCATCTTCTTCTCCGAGGAGAGTCTCTTCTATCCTTATTGTGACTGTGAGGATCGCGCCATCCTTCTCACGCGTCTCGTACGTGACCTGGTGGGCCTCAAGTGCATCCTCATCTACTATCCCGGCCACCTGGCCTGCGCTGTGGAGTTCAACGAGGATGTGCGTGGCGACTACATCCAGCTCGACGGTCACAAATTCGTTGTGTGCGATCCCACCTACATCGGTGCTCCCGTGGGCCACACCATGAAGGGCATGGAAAATGCCACGGCCAGAGTAATATTTTTGCAGTAATGCAAAATATAATTGGGAAATATAATCCTATAATTATTTTTTTAACTACACATCAGAGAAGCCTGCCAGCGGCTACTACATCCAGGGCGGCAAGAAGTACTACACGAAGTAATAATATGCAGCGAAAAAAAGGAATAGGCATCCGAAAGGGTGCCTGTTCTTTTATTGTCCCGAGAGAAAGAGGTTAAGGCTACTCTGCATCTTCCAAATAGAGTGTCCAGCTGTGGAATTCAATAACTACGATATGTTGTCCGCTTCCATCGGGGCCGAAATCATAAATCACATCTCCGAGACTCATCTTGTAAGGCGAGATACGAACCGTCACCTTATCCGTGGCAGGCAGGGAGAAATTTCATTTGTAAATGGTTATGCGATAAAAGGGGTGGGGCTACATCTGCGCCAGCATGGCGCGCACCTGCGGATTGATCACTTCGCGCTCGGCGCGTTCCACTTCCCGTTGCAGATGCAACGAGTCGCAGAACTTCTGCAGGAGGAACGGCTTGAGCGGTGTGTTTGTTTCCCGTGTGTCTTTGATACACCAACTGAGGTGGTAGGCAGTATCAATGACGGTGAATTCCCTGTGCACCTCTACTTTGTTTTCGGGGTGATTGTTGGGTGAAAACTTGGAGTCTCTGGCCCAACATTTCAGATATATTTGAAGAATGTCAGTGTCTGACACGGTACGATTTAGGTTTTTGTTCCCACAAATATATGGATTTTATATAACCATTGTACCAAATTTTCGATTTTTTTTTAATTATATGTTGATTTTTCGTTCTTTTTTTAAAAAACGGCTAATTGTTTCCTTTGATTTTGTTTATTTTACGTTGAAATGAAGTGGGGTAGTTGTATTATTTACGAACCTCTTTTAGCTCAAATCTCTACAAAAAATAGTTCCAGACAGTTTGCCGTTCTTATCGTCATCCTCATCGTGGCGCTGTTGATCTGGGTGTTGAAATAGAAAATTTTGTAGTATCAGAGAACGTTTTTGGGCATTTTGTTGTTTACAGGGCAGGCATACTTTTCGCATACCTTAGGCAAGCCTTTGGCATACCCTTGGCATACCCTAAGCAAACCCTAGCAAGCACTTTGGGTTTGCCAAAGGTTTGCCTAGGGCATGTTTAGGGAGTCATTAGGCCGTGCGAAAGGCGTGCCAAAGGCTATCTTTGCCGCTTTTTTGATTGCAGTTGAAAAAATATGGTCAAAAACTTGCAAATCGCAGGCTTAATGTTGTATCTTTGCAGATGGAGAGGTTGACGTTGGCTCACTTGATTGTACCTGATGGCTCGGCTCGTCGTACCGCAGCCTCGCCGAGGCGGAAGGGCAGGGCCATCAGTCTTCATCGAAGAAGGAGCCCGAGGGCATGGTGATCTTCTCGGCAACGCAGCAGTTGAAACGTTCGCGGCTGCGGCGTTCGCGGGCAAACATGGCCTTGGTGCCCTCGTCGTCCTGCTGGAACTCCAGATGCTCGTCGATGGCGAAGGAGTGGGCCATGGCCTCCACGTCGAGGTTGTCGGTGCCGATGAGCGTGAAAGTCCAGTGCTGCTGCTTCAGCTTCTCAATCATCGTGCGGACCATCTTCAGCGTCCACTCCTCGCTGCTGTTTTCCTCGCCGTCGGTGATGACGGTGACGAGCACGCGGGCGCCCTCTTCAATCTGAGCATTAACCTTCGAGATGCCCTTGCCGATGGCGTCGTAGAGAGGCGTGCAGCCTCCGGGACGATAGGCGTTCCAGGCCAGGTCGCCGGTATGGGAGGCCGGCGTGTTGTCGTAGTGCCAGGTGGTGTGGCCGCTGTCGAAGGTGAGCAGGGTGACGAACTGCTCCTGCTCGGGGAACTTCTCCTGCATCTTGCGGATGGTCTGCAGGGTTTCGTTCATGCCTGCGAAGGCCTGCTTGCGTATAACTTCCATGCTGCCGCTCTCGTCAACGATAATGAGGTTGTGAATTCTTTCCATAATCTTACATTTTAAGTTTTAGATCAACTATTTTATCTTTTTGAAGAAGCTTTTCGGAAAAAATTAAGTGCGGCTTGATTTTTTTTGTATTTTTGCAGAAGAAATAGGCAACGATGTACTATCAGCGACTGTCAGACGAAGAGATCATGAGCGGGTTCCGAGAGGGCGACGCCGACATTATCCGTGAGTATTTCTACGGATACTGCAGGGTGGGCTACAACATCTTCGACCAGCGGTATCAGCTACGCGGGAAAGAGAACCTGGACTTCATGTCGCTGGCTCACCAGTATGCACTCTACCTGATGGAGCACGGCTGGAAGCCGCTGGAGGACCATTCGCCCAACATCAGCCTGAAGACGTGGCTCATCAACGGGTTCCGCTATGTGGTGCTCGATGCCCTGAAATGGTATCGCAAGGAGTATGGCAGCATCACGTTTGAGGACTATCTGCGCTCATTCGACGTGAGCGACGACCTGCGATTGCAGTTCAACAGGATTGTGGAGGATCTGTGCGACCATGCACCGCTGGACCGCAAGGAGCGCCTGATCATCAACATGCTGCTGTTGCAGGGATTCAAGTCCAAGGAGATAGCGGTCGAGCTGGGGATGACGCCGTCGGCCATATCACAGAAGTACAAGAGGTTGAAGGAGGAGGTCGTCGTGCCGTATTTCAAGAAGCACTTCGACATGGATCTGGATATGCCGGAGGTGATGGACGAGAGGGTCCTCTCGCGCATCGGGTATGGGATGCCGGAGAGAGAACTGTCAGCACCGTCGATGCCGTGGGCTATGGCAGACATGGCAGAAGCGGGCGTTTGCGAGAGTACGGATTTTTTCAGAGAAGATATTATGGAGCAGAAGAGAACAACACCGGAGTTGATCACGGAACTGCAGCCGAACGAGATCTTTGTGTTCGGCAGCAATCTGAAGGGCATGCACGGCGGCGGTGCGGCGTATGTCGCCTATCGCAAGTTTGGCGCCGTCATGGGGCAGGGCGTAGGACTGCAGGGGCAGAGCTATGCTATCCCGACGATGCAGGGCGGGGTGGACACCATCAAGCCATACGTGGACGAGTTCATCAGCTTTGCCAAGGAGCACCCGGAACTGACGTTCCTGGTGACGAAAATCGGCTGCGGCATAGCAGGATTCACGGAGGAGGAGATTGCTCCGCTGTTCTGCCACGCCGCAGACTGCGAGAACGTCATCCTGCCCAAGGAGTTTGACGACATTATATGTCGCCGAGGCGGAAGGGGTTGTAGCTCTTGAGGTCGCGGTCGAAGACATCGACGCCCTCGAAGCGCTTGACGAAAGCTACAACGCGGCAGGTGAGCGGCAGCATGACAATCTCATAGGCCGTCTTCAGGACCACCTGCATCACCATCAGCTTGAGCAGTTCGGAGGCCGGCATCATGCCCCAAAAGGCAAAGGGGAAGAAGATGCAGCTGTCGGCCGACTCGCCCCAGAGTGTGCTGACCACGGCGCGCAGGGAGAAATTGCGGCCCTCGCTGGAGAGCTTCATGCGCGACATGACATAGGCGTTGAGGAAACTGCCCACCAGGAAGGCGGCAAAGGAGGCCGTAGCCACGCGCGGCGCGAGCGTGAACATAAAATTGAAGTGCTCCTCATTCTGCACCCAATAGTCGGCGGCAGGCAGCGCAGTGGCGATCATGCCGAAGGCGGCGCACAGGAAATTCATGGCAAAGCCCATCCAGATGATGAGGCGCGCCTTGCGGTAGCCCCAGACCTCGGCGATGCAGTCGTTGAGGATGTAGGTGATGGGGAAGATGATGATGGCCGACGAAATGGACAGCGAATCGGTGATGCGAAGAAGTTTTACGCTGAGGAGGTTGCTGATGATGAGACAGGAGCAGAAAAGTATCCCCATCAGCATGTAGGATACGCTCACAGAACGGTTTTTTATCATAAATCTTGTTTTTAAAGAGGTTTTCAAGGACTCTGAGGCCGCAAAGTTACGGAATTTTTATTATCTTTGTCGCGATTTTACGTAAAAAAATCATAGAAAAGCATGAAAAAACTCCTTTTAGGTGACGAAGCGATAGCATTGGGAGCCATCAACGCCGGACTCAGCGGCGTGTATGCCTATCCCGGCACGCCCAGCACCGAGATCACAGAATTTATCCAAAACAACCCTCTGGCCAAGGAGCGCGGCGTGCACTCACGCTGGTGCACCAACGAGAAGACCGCCATGGAGGCCGCTCTGGGCATGTCGTATGCCGGAAAGCGCGCCCTGGTGTGTATGAAGCACGTGGGCATGAATGTCTGCGCCGACGCCTTCGTCAACAGCGCCATCACCGGCGTGAAGGGCGGACTGGTGGTGCTGGCCGCCGACGACCCCTCGATGCACTCCTCGCAGAACGAGCAGGACTCGCGCTTCTACGCCAAGTTTGCCCTCGTGCCCTGCTTTGAGCCCTCCAACCAGCAGGAGGCCTACGACATGATGACGTCGGCCTTCGAGCTCTCGGAGAAGCTGCAGGAGCCCGTGGTGCTGCGCGTGGTGACCCGTCTGGCCCATTCGCGTGCCGGCGTGGAGGTGACGGAGCCCGTGGCCGAGAAACCGCTGAGCCCCTCGACCGACGCCTGGGTGCTGTTGCCCGGCATCGCCCGCAAGAAATACGTGGCGCTGCTCGAGAAGCAGACGGCCATGAAGCAGGCTGCCGAAGAGAGCCGCTACAACCGAGTGGAGCCTTCGGCCTCGAAGCTGGGCATCCTGGCCTGCGGCATCGCCTACAACTACGTCAAGGAAGCCGTCGGCGAAGAAGCCAATCTGGTGAAGATTTCGCAATATCCTCTGCCCGAAGACAAGATCAAGAAGCTGGCCGCCGAGTGCGACGCCCTCATGGTGATCGAAGACGGACAGCCCGTGGTGGAGGAGATGGTGAAGTGCCTCTTGGGGGCCGGATATCCCGTGAAGGGTCGCCTGACGGGCGACCTGCCCCGCACCGGAGAGCTCACGCCCGACAGTGTGGCCAAAGCGCTGGGTAAAGAGGCCGGTGCCGTGTGGGCTCCCGCCAAGAATATGGCAGCACGTCCGCCACAGCTCTGTCAGGGCTGCGGCCACCGCGACGTCTATACGGCGCTGAACGAGGTGCTGGCCCAGTATCCCGACCACCGCGTGTTCGGCGACATCGGCTGCTACACGCTCGGTGCATTGCCTCCTTTTAAAAGCCTCTCTTCGTGTGTGGACATGGGTGCCAGCATCACGATGGCCAAGGGTGCAGCCGACGCCGGTCTGTTCCCCGCCGTGGCCATCATCGGCGACTCGACCTTCACCCACAGCGGCATGACGGGCCTCCTGGACGCCGTCAACGACAAGGCCAACATCACCGTGGTCATCTCGGACAACCTCACCACCGGCATGACCGGCGGACAGGACTCGGCCGGCACCAACAAGTTTGAGGCCATCTGTCTGGGTTTGGGTGTGGAGCCCGAGCATGTGCGCGTCGTCGTGCCCCTGCCCAAGAACATGCCCGAAATCACTAAGGTGATCAAAGAGGAAATCGAATACAAGGGTGTCTCTGTGATCATTCCCCGAAGGGAGTGCATTCAGACCTTTGCCCGTCATGCTAGAGCCAAGAAACAATGAAGAAAGACATCATACTGTGCGGTGTGGGCGGACAAGGCATCCTCTCCATCGCCACCATCATCGGAGAAGCCGCCACGAAGGCCGGCCTCTATCTGAAGCAGGCCGAGGTGCATGGCATGAGTCAGCGCGGCGGCGACGTGCAGTCGAACCTGCGCCTGTCCACCGAGCCCATCTGGAGCGACCTCATCCCCGAAGCCGGCGCCGACGTGATCATCTCCATGGAGCCCATGGAGTCGATGCGCTACCTGGCTTATCTGAGCAAAGAGGGCAAGATCGTGACCAGCTCGAAGCCCTTCGTCAACATCCCCAACTATCCCGATGAAGAAGCCGTGCAGCAGGAGCTCGACGCCCTGCCCAGCGTGAAGCTCGACATCGAGACCGTGGCCAAAGACTGCGGCAACCCCCGAGGCGCCAACATGGTGCTGCTGGGCATGGCCGCTCCCGCCATCGGCATCCTCTCCGTGGAGAGTCTGCGTGAGGCCATCGCCACCGTGTTCGCCCGTAAGGGAGAGCAGATCGTGGAGGCCAACCTCAAGGCCTTCGACGCCGGCGTGGCCGCGGGCAGCAAGAAGTAAACACACACAACAACACAATAGAAAGAAATGATACACAATCCCCAAATGGAGTGCATGGCCCGCGAGGACATGCGTAAGCTCCAGAGCGAACGTCTCGCTGCCACCGTGAAGCGATGCTACGAGAACGTGCCGTTCTACAAGAGGAAGATGGACGAGCTGGGCGTGAAGCCGGAAGACATCAAGACGGTCGACGACGTCACGAAGCTGCCCTTCACCACGAAGTATGACCTGCGCGACGAATATCCCTTCGGACTGCAGGCCGTGCCCGCCGATCAGATCAAGCGCATCCACGCCTCCAGCGGTACCACCGGAAAGCCCGTCGTTGGCGTTTACACGCAGAACGACCTCGACATGTGGTCGGAGTGCGTGGCCCGTGTGCTGGCCGTGGGCGACATCGGTCCCGGCGACGTGGTGCAGGTGGCCTACGGCTACGGTCTCTTCACCGGTGGTCTGGGCGTGCACGACGGCATCGCCAAAGCGGGCGCCATACAGCTGCCAACCTCCTCGGGCAACTCCTCCAAGCAGATCATGATGATGCAGGACATGGGCACGGCAGCCATCGCCGCCACCCCCTCGTACGCCCTGCATCTGGCTGAGGTGATGGAGAAGATGAAAGTAGATCCCTCGACGCTCAAGCTGCGCGTGGGCTTCTTCGGCGCAGAGCCCTGGACCTGGGGCATCAGAAGAGAGTTGGAAGCCAAGTTCCACATCAAGGCCATCGACATCTACGGACTGACGGAGATGTGCGGCCCCGGTGTGGGCGGCGAGTGTGAATACCAGGACGGCACCCACGTGTGGGAAGACATGTTCCTGCCCGAAATCCTCAATCCCGAGACGCTTGAGCCCGTGGCTCCCGGTGAAGTGGGCGAGCTGGTCATCACCTCGCTCTGCAAAGAGGCCATGCCCATCCTGCGCTACCGCACCCGCGACCTCACGAGCCTCAACTACGAGCCCTGCAAGTGCGGACGCACGGCAGTGAGAATGGGCAAGGTGCTGGGCCGCAGCGACGACATGCTCATCATCCGCGGCGTGAACGTGTTCCCCAGCCAGATCGAGACGGTGCTGACGGAGTTCCCTGCCTTCACGCCCCAATACTTCATTACCGTGGACCGCAAGGGCAACGAAGACACCTTCGACCTGGACGTGGAGCTGCGCGAGGAGTTCTTCTCGCCGAACCCCGGCAAGCAGATGCCCTTCATCAAGCCTCTGTACGATCGCCTCGTGTCGCTCACGGGCATCAAACCCAACATCCACATCCAGCCGCCCGGCACCATCGAGCGCTCCACGGGCAAGGCCAAGCACGTGAACGACAAGCGCGACTTCAGCAACTGGCAGAAATAACATTTTTATATCCAGGGATTTGGATATATACAATAAAACAAACAGTCAAGCAGTGTTAGACAGAGAAAAAGTCATAGAAATCATCGACTCCATGGGGCTCGGGGACTTCTCCCAGGCCACGATACGCGACATACAGGCGCTGTCGAAAACCATTGAAGCCCGGACCGGGGAGGAGGTGATTCATCTGGAGATGGGCGTGCCCGGACTGCAGCCTTCTGAGATCGCTCTGAAGGCAGAGCAGGAGGCCTTGAGCAAGGGTTGCGCCACCATCTATCCGCCCAACGGCGGCATCCCCCGCGTCAAGGAGGCGGCCTCCAAGTTTGTGAAAGCCTTCATCGGTGTGGACATCAACGCCGAGAGTTGCGTGCCCACCACGGGCAGCATGCAGGGCACCTTCGCCACCTTCCTGGCCGTGAAGCATGCTTTCTCCGGCACGAAGCAGGACACCGTGCTGCTCATCCAGCCCGGATTCCCCGTGCAGACAGCACAATGTGACGTGATCGGCCTCAAGCATGAGGCGCTCGACATCTACAACTACCGCGGAAAGGATCTCATCGGCAAGCTGGAGGAAATCGTCTCCGAGGGCCACATCTCGGCCATCGTCTATTCCAACCCGAACAACCCCTCGTGGGTCTGCTTCACGGAGGAAGAGCTCCGGGGCATCGGACAGCTGGCCACGAAGTATGACCTCATCGTGCTGGAAGACCTGGCATACTTCGCCATGGACTTCCGCCGCGACCTCTCGCATCCCTACGAGGCGCCCTTCCAGGCCACCGTGGCACGCTACACGGACAACTACGTGCTGTGGGTGTCGGCCTCTAAGGCCTTCTCCTACGCCGGACAGCGCATCGGCGTGACCTGCATCTCCAACGAGCTGTTTCACCGCACGTTTGCTCCCCTGAAGGAGAAATTCGGGGTGGGGACCTTCGGCGACTTCTTTGTGGGCCGTCTGATGTACACCCTCTCCAGCGGCACGACGCACTCCGTGCAGCACGCGATGGCGGCGCTGATGGAGGCTGCCGTGAGCGGACAGTACCGCTTCCTCGACGACGTGAAGGAATACGGTCGCAGGGCCAAATTCATGAAAGACGTGCTGCTTGCCAACGGCTTCTATCTGGTCTATGACAACGACATGGGCGCCCCGCTGGCCGACGGCTTCTACTTCACCGTACAGTATCCCGGCATGAACGACCTGGAGCTGACGCGCGAGCTGATGACCTCGGGCATCGCCGTGTTCCCGCTCGACACGATGGGATCCACCCAACAGGGCGTGAGAATCTGCACCTCCTTCTTCCGCAAGGATCAGGAACAACTGTTCACCGAACGTATAACCCAATTCCATAACGACCATGGATGTTAAATCACCATACCTCCATCCCGAATACGAGACCCTCTCGAGGGAGGAGATCAGCAAGTTGCAGACGGAGCGTCTGCGCGAGACCATGCAGCAGTGCATGAAGGTGCCCTTCTACGCCGAGAAGTTCAAAGAGGCCGGTGTGACGCCCGACGACATCAAGTCGCCCGACGACGTGCGCCGGCTGCCCTTCACCACGAAGCAGGATCTCAGGGACACCTATCCCTTCGGACTGGCCGCCGTGCCTTTGAGCCAATGCGTGCGCCTGCACTCCAGCAGCGGCACCACCGGCAACCCCACCGTCATCCTCCACACGCAGAGAGACCTGGACGAATGGGCCAATCAGGTGGCGCGCAACCTGTGGATGGTGGGGCTGCGTCCGGACGACGTGTTCCAGAACTCTTCGGGCTACGGCATGTTCACCGGCGGTCTGGGCTTCCAATACGGCGCAGAGCGTCTGGGCATGCTCACCGTGCCCGCCGCAGCCGGTAACTCACTGCGTCAGATCAAGTTCATGAAGGACTTCGGTACCACCGCTGTGCATGCCGTGCCGTCGTATCTGACACGCCTCTACGAAGTGATGCAGGAGCAGGGCGTTGATCCCAGGAAAGATACTAAGCTGCGCGTCTTCGCCATCGGTGCCGAGCCTCACTCCGAGGAGCAGCGGCAGCGCATCGAGAAGATGTTCGGCGTGAAGGCCTACAACAGCTTCGGCATGTCGGAGATGTGCGGCCCGGGCGTTGGCTTCGAATGTCAGGAGCAGAACGGACTGCACTTCTGGGAAGACTACTACATTGTGGAGATTGTGGACCCCGAGACGCTCGAGCCTGTGCCCGACGGCGAAATCGGCGAGTTGGTGCTGACGAGCCTGCGTCGCGAGGCTATGCCATTGATAAGGTATCGCACGCGCGACCTCACCCGAGTCCTGGGACGCACTTGTCCCTGCGGCCGCAACCACGTGCGTCTGGACCGCATGAAGGGCCGCAGCGATGACATGATGGTGTTGCGCGGCGTGAACATCTTCCCCATACAGATTGAGAAGATTCTCATGCAGTTCCCCGAGCTGGCCAGCAACTATCTCATCACCCTGACCACCGACAACGACAACGACAACATGACGGTGGAGGTGGAGATCGCCGATATGTTCACCGACGACTACAAGCGTCTGCAGGAGCTCACCAAGTCGGTGACGCGCGCCCTCAAGGACGAAATCCTGCTCACGCCCATCGTGAAGCTTGTGCCCAAGGGTTCGTTGCCCGTGAGCGAAGGCAAAGCCGTGCGTGTGGTTGACAAACGTAAAGTATATCAGTAAAAAGAAGCCATGAAGCAGTTATCCATCTTTCTCGAGAACAAGAGCGGCACGCTGCTCAACATTCTGAACGCCCTCAAGGCGGCCGACATCCAAATCATCGCCTCCACCGTGGCCGACACGCAGGACTTCGGCATCTACCGCGTCATTTGCAGTCAGCCCGAAAAGGCCTGTCTCGTGTTGAAGGAGCAGGGCATCACCGTGACGCTCACCGACGTGTTCACCATCGAGCTGGAAGACAAGCCCGGAGAAGCCGCCCGTGTGATGGCCATCTTTGCCGAGGCCGGCATCAATATCTCCTACATGTACTCGTTCCTCGTTTCTGGCAAGGGCATCCTGGTGTTCCGCACTTCGGACACGGAGAAAACCGCCGCCATCATCAAGGCTAAAGGGCTGCATGAGTTTGCTTGAACGCCTCTCGCGCGACGACCGCTTCGCCTGGGACATCGGCTGCCGGCTGGTGGAAATCCGGGAAGGATACGCCCGCGCACAGCTTAAGGTTGAGGAGCGTCATCTCAACGCCGCCGGCATGTGTCAGGGCGGCGTGATGTTCACGCTGGCCGATTTGGCATTCGCCGCCGTGTGCAACTCACGCGGCATCATGACCGTGGGCGTGAGCAACAACATCTCCTACATGAAGAGTGCCAAACTGGGCGAGACCATCACGGCCGAATGCACCGAGCTGGTGGACCACCACAAGCTGCCGTGTTCGGAAATCAAAGTGAAAAATGATAGTGGAGAAGTCCTAGCCGTGATGACGGGTATGGGCTACCGCACGGCCAAAGATTTCGCTTTTGATAGCTTAATGTAAAAGCTCGAGGATTTGCGCCTTGATGTTTTCGTAGTCGGCGTCCTCCATCACACTGCCGTGCCTCCCGTCTGACGGGGGGCACAGTTGTTTTGTCTCCTTGGCCAGATCGAGTGCCAGGAGCGCCTCGTTGCGATGGCCCATCTTGGCTTCGATGTAGGCCTGCTGGAGATAAATCTGTGTCTGCTCCGAAGACTGGCCCTTGGAGACCATCGTGGCGTGGTCGAGCAGGGCGGAGGCGTCCTCGTAGCGCTCGAGGCAGGTGAGGGCGATGGAGCGGTTGTAGAGTGCGTGGTCGTCCTCGGGATGACGGCTGAGATACTCTGCCAGGACCTCGTCGGCCTCCTTGTAGCGCTCCAGTTGGATGAGAGCCACGCCCTTGGCATGAAGCAAGTCGTCGTCGCCGGGATTCACGGAGAGGCCGTACTCCACGCTCTCGAGGGCGGCGTCGTAGTGGTAGAGCGCCGTCTGTGCATCGGCCAGCATGTGCCAGACCTCGGCGTTGTAGGCGTCGTGGTCGAGCAGCTCTTCGGCCACATGGACGGCCTCGGTGCAGTATTGCAGATCCAGAAGAATCTCCAGATAGAGTTCCTTGGTGGGCGTGTGGTCGGGGTGCATTATGAGGATGCGGCGCGCCTCCTGACAGGCCTCCTCTGCATGGCCGCGGTCGAAGATTTGCTCCGCACGCAGATAAAGCAACTCGGGGTTGTCGGGATGCATGCGCAGACCTTCAGCCAACACGGTGTCGGCTTCTCGGTCGCGGCGGTTGTTGATGTAGTATTCTGCAATGTCGGCCAAATCGTCGCCGTCCATATAGATGCGGCGTCCGCCCCGGCGTGCTGCCTCATATTGCTGGAGCAGTTCGCGAAAATCCTGTGAGTCGAAGTAATCGTCCTGTTTCAATGTTCCGGGTCTCTTAGAGTCGCTTGATGGGTTTTATTTGCTGTCCCTGAGGCCTACGGTCTTGTTGAAGACCGGACGGCCGGGAGCAGAGTCGGGATCGACGTTGTAGTAGCCGATGCGCTGGAATTGCAGATAGGAGAGCGCCGGTAGCGTGGCGGCGTACTCCTCAACGTAGGCGTTCTTGTTGATTTTCAGAGAATCAGGATTGAGGAAGGGGCGCATGGCCTCAATGCCGCGCACGCCGTGCTCGTCCTCATACTGTTTGATAGCGTCGCGGGGGTTCTCGCACATCCATAGGCGGTCGTATTCGCGCACCTCGCAGGGGACGGCGTGGGGTGCGGAGAGCCAATGGAGCGTCTTGCCCTTAATCTTGCGGTCGGCACCGGGCATGCCGCTGCGCGATTCGGGATCGTACTCGGCATAGATCTCCACGATGTTGCCTTCGGCGTCCTTCTTAATGCATTTGGCGGGATCCTCGTCGCACTTGATAATGTATGCGTTTTTGAGGCGCACCTCCTTGCCGGGACCCAGACGGAGGAATTTCTTGCCGCCGTCCTCCATGAAGTCCTCGCGCTCGATGAACAGTTCTCGGGAGAAGCGAATCGTGTGGGTGCCGCTCTCGGAATCCTCGGGATTGTTGACGGCCGTGAGCTCTTCCACCTGACCTTCGGGGTAGTTGGTGATGACGAGTTTGACGGGGTCGATGACGGCGCTCACGCGGGTGGCCCTCAGGTTGAGATCTTCGCGCACGGCAGCCTCCAGGAGCTTGATGTCGTTGAGGGCGTCGTAAGTGGTGTAGCCGATCTTGTCGATGAAATTGAGCACACCCTCGGGCGAATAGCCGCGCCGGCGGATGCCGCAGATGGTCGGCATGCGGGGATCGTCCCAGCCGTTGACCACGCCCTCGTTGGTGAGAATCAGGAGGTTGCGTTTCGACATGAGGGTGTAGTTGAGGTTCAGTTTGTTGAACTCAAACTGGCGGGGACGGTTGTCCTCAATGTCGCCCCCGTCGCCGCGCCACTCCTTGATCCATGTGACGAAGAGGTCGTAGAGCTCGTGGTGGGGCACAAACTCCAAAGTGCAGATGGAGTGGGTGACACCTTCGAGATAGTCGCTCTGTCCGTGGGTGAAGTCGTACATGGGATAGGCGTTCCACTTGTTGCCCGTGCGCCAGTGGGGCATGTTGAGCACGCGATACATGATGGGGTCGCGGAAGTGCATGTTGGGCGAAGTCATGTCGATCTTGGCGCGCAGAATCATCTTGCCGGGAGCCACGTTGCCGGAGTTCATCTCACGGAAGAGGCGCAGGCTCTCCTCGGCGGGACGGTCGCGATAGGGCGAATTCTGTCCGGGCTCCGTCGGGGTGCCTTTCTGGGCGGCAATCTCCTCGGAGGTCTGCTCGTCGACATAGGCACGGCCCTGCAGGATGCACCATTCGGCAAAGTCCCAAAGATCCTGGAAATAGTCGGAAGCATAGACCTCCTTGCCCCATTTGAAGCCGAGCCACTGGATGTCCTTCTCGATGGCGCGGACATACTCCATGTCTTCCTTCTGGGGATTGGTGTCGTCCATGCGCAGGTTGCAGGTGCCGCCGAACTTGCGGGCGGCGCCGAAGTCCATGGCGATGGCTTTGGCGTGGCCGATGTGCAGGTAGCCGTTGGGCTCGGGCGGGAAACGGGTCTGCAGTCTGCCGCCGTTGAGTCCGTTGGCCAAATCCTCTTTTATCCTCTTTTCTATGAAATTAAGACTTTCTTTTGCGTCCTCCATATTCAGTGCAGTATAAATCTTATTGTTTTCGCCCGCAAAAGTACAAAAAAAAAGTGAAAGCGCGACCAGTGATTTGTTTTTTTCGGAATTATTTCGTACTTTTGCGCACAGATTATGCAGCCGCTTGCAGAAAGAATGCGCCCCCGTTCGCTTGACGACTACATCGGACAGAAGCATCTGGTCGGTGAAGGCGCCGTCTTGCGTCGCATGATAGAGAGCGGACGCATATCTTCCTTCATCCTTTGGGGGCCTCCCGGCGTGGGCAAAACGACGCTGGCAATGGTGATCGCCCATCAGCTTGACGTGCCCTTCTACACGCTCTCGGCCGTGACCTCCGGCGTGAAGGACGTGCGCGATGTCATCGAAAAGGCCCGCGGCGAGAACTTCTTCGACACGAAGACGCCCATCCTCTTCATCGACGAGATACACCGCTTCTCCAAGTCGCAGCAGGACTCGCTCCTGGGGGCTGTGGAGCAGGGGGTGGTGACGCTCATCGGCGCCACGACGGAGAATCCATCTTTTGAGGTGATCCGGCCGCTGCTCTCGCGCTGTCAGCTCTATGTGCTGAAGCCTCTGGAAGACGCCGATCTGCTGTCGCTGGCCGAGCGCAGCTTGAAGGAGGACGTCTATCTCAAGGAGAAAAACATTGTGTTGGAGGAGACGGCGGCGCTACTGCGCTTCAGCGGTGGCGATGCACGCAAGCTGCTCAATATCCTCGACCTGGTGTACAACAGCGACTGTCTGAAAGTCACCGACGAAGCCATCACCGGACTGCTGCAGCAAAACCCCTTGGCCTTCGACAAGGACGGGGAGATGCATTACGACATCATTTCGGCCTTCATTAAGAGCATTCGCGGCTCCGATCCGGACGCGGCGCTCTACTGGCTGGCCCGCATGATTGAGGGTGGGGAAGATCCCAACTTCATTGCCCGCCGTCTGGTCATCTCCGCGTCGGAAGACATCGGTCTGGCCAATCCCAATGCCCTGTTGCTGGCCAACGCCGCCTTCGACGCCTGTCAAAAGATAGGCTGGCCGGAAGGGCGCATCCCTCTGGCCGAAGCAACGGTGTATTTAGCCACATCGCCCAAATCCAATTCCGCCTATATGGGCATCAACCGGGCCGTTGCCAAAGTGCAGGAGACGGGCAATCTCCCCGTGCCGCTGCATCTGCGCAACGCCCCGACGCGCACGATGAAGGATCTGGGCTATGCCAAAGGCTACAAGTATCCCCACGACTATCCCGGTCATTGGGTGGAGCAGCAATATATGCCCGACGCCCTTAAAGACGTGCATTTCTTTGAGGCGCAGGAAAACGACAAGATCATCAAAAAAACAACCAAATAAACTATGAAAAAGATTCTGCTGTTAGGTTCCGGAGAATTAGGCAAGGAGTTCGTCATCGCTTGTAAGCGCAAGGGCCAGTATGTTGTGGCCTGCGACCGTTACGACAACGCTCCGGCCATGCAAGTGGCCGACGAGCGTCGCGTGTTCAGCATGTTGGACGGCGAGGCCCTCATGCGCACCGTGGAAGAGGTGAAGCCCGACATCATCGTCCCTGAGGTGGAAGCCATCCGCACGGAGCGCCTCTACGACTGCGAGAAGATGGGAATTCAAGTGGTGCCCTCGGCGCGTGCTGTCAACTTCACGATGAACCGCAAGTCCATCCGCGAACTGGCAGCCAAAGAGTTGGGGCTCAAGACCGCCGGCTACCGCTATGCCAAGAGCTTCGAGGAGCTGCAGGCTGCTGCCGATGTCATCGGTTTCCCCTGCATCATCAAGCCCCTCATGTCATCGTCGGGCCACGGCCAGAGCAAGGTGGATAGCGCCGATGAGCTGAAGGCCGCCTGGGACGCCGCCTGTGCAGGAGCACGCGGCGACATCATGGAGGTAATCGTCGAGGAGTTCATTCCCTTCGACTACGAGATTACCCTGCTCACCGTGACGCAGCAAAACGGACCGACGCTCTTCTGTGCCCCCATCGGTCACGTGCAGAAGGGTGGCGACTACCGCGAGAGTTTCCAGCCCCGTGCCATGAAACCCGAGCATCTGAAGGCCGCTCAGGAAATGGCAGACAAGGTGACGCGTGCTTTGACAGGCGCCGGCATCTGGGGCGTGGAGTTCTTC
>CACZUX010000012.1 GCA_902784475.1 uncultured Bacteroidales bacterium
ATCAAGGAAACCAACCAAACTGCCAACATATCTCGTACCACTAACGCTGCTGCCATAGAAGCCTGTGATATTTCCTTTGGCATCGCGCTCTGCCGAGGTGGGTAGGATGCCGCAGTTATAGATTCGGGTGTCACCTCCGGCCTTAGGAGTCACAGCACCAGCATCGCCATCGCCGTCACCTGATGAGATATTCACATCTTCAAAGATGATATTGCGAATGACAGCTCCGTTAGTTGAGGAGAACAAGGGCTTACTCAGGTTATATACTTTATGCAAGCCGCCATCGAGCGTTCCTGTAAATTCACCTTTGCCAGTGAACCCTGAGGCATCAACGTCTGCCGTAAGAACATAGGTGTCTGCTAAATCTGTAATCTGGTCAAGTGAGGTAATTCCATTAGGTGTGGTCTTAAAGAAATTCACCGTCACATAAGCACCGTCATACCCGGCAGGAATGGTGAAGGAGAAAGAGTTGCCACCATTGTCGGTGATGTCAAGTTTGGGTGAAAGCCTCGACGCACTATGGAGATTAGCATCGAGAAGGGGAACCATCTTTTCGGCAATGATATGAGTTGCATCAATAGTGTAGCCCGATGCCGGAGTGGCAGAGATGGTGACTGTCATCCCCGAAATATTTGTAACACTTACAGTACCTGCATCTTTATTCGGCAATAAGTTGATGATAATATCACTCTCGGTGATAGCCCAGGCATGGCCTATGCTTCCAATAACAAGCGTAAAGAGTAGAATAATGTGTCTTATTGTTTGAGTCATATCTTATTGCCTTTTTATATATTTCTTTTTCCCTTGGTGAATATAGATTCCAGGCTTGGACGGCTTGACACTCAGGCGTCGTCCGTCTAGAGTGTACCACACGTCTGTATCTTGTTCCTTGGTCTTTGAGTTCTTCAACTCCGTGATTCCGGTGGTTTCTTCATCTTCAATGATAAACTGCAACACACCGCGTGCCCCAGCGTTTCCACTGTTCCCGCTCCCAGCTGTATTCGTGTAGTTGGGGTTATAGAGGTAGAATTTGCCCTCGTTTAAAATCCCGCCCTTTGCGAGTACGAACTCACCTTTGTAAAATATATAAATCTGAGCAGCTTCCACAGTCTCACCTCCTGCAGACATTTTCAGCTGATTGCTGTTTTTTGTTTGGGCTGTCACATCTGGCGTAGAGGGGTCTTTAGGGGAAGCAACAAATCCAGAGACCTCGTCGTCTGACAACAGCAGCACGGGAACGTCTTCGGGGATGTACTCCAATGGTGTAATGACTGCGGTTCCGATGGTCGGATTGACCTTACGTATGATATAGGGATTAATGCCCGTAGGGGAAGACATATCCCGTTTTGCCTGATATACGGCTGCAGCCTGTCCAGAGCCACCACCATCAGGATCGACAAATGCTGGGCTTGCGTAGATACCGATGGCACCTCCTGTGTAGTTGCCTATACCTGTAATCGTGATGATCTTGTCGCTGCCGTCTTCCTCCGCTTCCTGCGTATAGTCAGTATTCTCTATAAGTGTCGTACTGCCATCCTTTACAGCACTCAGCAAACCATCCTCTGTCATTTCCACTGTGATACCTTCTGCAGCCGTGTTACCGTCACCGAGACTCTTGGGGGAGATGGTAAAGGTCTTTGAACCATCATTTACTTGATAGTCGCCATCAGCTTTGTCTGATATGGTAACAGAAGCAGTACCTGCATTGGTGTTGTTGTTATAAGTCACCACATATTCATCAGCGCTGACAACAACGTCTCCGTCCTTTACGGTGATGGCAGGCTCCTTGGCAGAACCATCGTAAACGAACTCGTCCTCTGCAAGAATAATGGTTGGGTTCGTAAGAACTCTGACGGGAATATCCGTCTTTGTGACTATATCAGAATTGATGTATCCGCTTTTTACTGCTTGTGCATGAATCTTTGTAGAAGGCAGGGCATGATCAATGACGATGGGTGATGCAGCATGTGCTGTGGACTCTTCTATGGTAGGGTCTGTGTCGTCGGTGGTGTAGTAAATCACCGCACCCTCCACCGCTGTAATAGTAACCTCTCTAGTCTCTTCGTTGAATGAAATGCTTGGTGTAGCTAACTTCTCTACTGTAAGCGTCGCTATTTCTGAGTCTATCAGATAGTTTTTCTTTGATATCGCCTTGATAACCTTTTCCTCTGTGAGCTCAAAAGGCTCGCTATATACATTGGAATTGGCATCAGGATTGCTTCCATCTGTGGTATAAAAGATGGACTCCCCATCACCGGCAGTAATGGTTATAGTAGATGTAGTATTAGAAAACGTAATGACAGGCGTAGTACATTTAGCGCTTTCAAGAAACCATTTATAAAGGCCAATAATTCCGGCTGTGTTAGTTCCATAGGTACCATTAGGACCGCCTTGCTTGCCTGCACTTCCCTTGAGTTCATTAAAATTCTTGAAGTTCACAACCAAGTATATATAATCACCATTTCTACCCTCTGAAGAATGAGGCACGATGTCAATATGTGTATCATGTGATGTAATCTCAAAAAGGGCTAAATCACCAAGATTAGCAAGTGCGGTGGCATCAGCAACAGCTTCCAGGTGTACACGCATACGGTTGGCATCGGAGCCAATTTTGCCGTTGGACACCATGTATCTGCCAGTTTTTCTTTGTATGATGTAATAACAATCTGTCTTTGTAGGATGCTTTACAACATCCCACACAGCCTTTTTGGCATCATAGACCCCATCTTTACATTGGTATGTGGTGAGGAATGGTTTTCCATTGTCGTCGTTGTCATCGGTGTCGTCTTCGTAACTATTTGTGGCCTTATAAAGATACCAGTTCTTCGTAGGACATAGATAATAATCACCAGGAGTGTTCTTGTTGGTACTTTCACTACGAATATAATACACACCCGAATAATCCGGCGTTTGTCCCCACACGCTGCCGCTTCCAACGGTCAGGAGCAGGAGCAAAAGCATGCTGTTGGCATACCTTAGGCATACTCTAGGCATACCCTTGGCATACCCTAAGCATACTCTAAGCATACTCATGAGTATGGCTAGGGTTTGCCTAAGGTATGCCATCACCCTTATTACTAGCTTCCAGTATCCGTATTGCGTGCTCATGTTATTCTGTCGTTATATCGTGTTGCCAGGGAACTCCCTGTGAGGTTATTTTACTCCCAACTTCTTCGTATATCTGCCGCCGTCGGCCCGGACAATGTAAACGCCCTTGCTATATACCGGTGTCTTGACGGTCTCGTCCGGCTGGATGTTGAATTGCGTGATGAGGGCGCCGCCGGCAGAGTAGATTTGTACGGGAACAGCGTTGCGGAGGGTAGAGGTCACGGCGATGTTCTGTCCCAGAGTGTAAATCTCAAGGGTGCCTTCGCCCAGTTCGTCTTCGATGGGCTTCTTCTCGTCGTTGTCGAAGTCAAAGCCGGTGCCGTCCATGTTGAAGAGGATGGAGCGGGTGATGCCTCTTGCCGGGTTGTTGGCAGCGTCGACGAAGTACGGGCGGAAGGGCACAGTTGCCAAGCCGCCGTCGGGCGTCTTGTCGAAGCTGTTGCCATTGGCGTTCATCAGATAGCCGTCCACCTTCTTGCTCATGTAGTTGGGCATGAAGCCGTAGTTGGTTTCTGCAGTGACAGCCTCCAACTCGTCGTCGCTGACGGCGATGGTGATTCCCGGCACAGAAACGAAGCTGACAGTCTGCCGGTCGAGCTTCGCAGGAGCGGTAGCAGCCGTATTTCTGGCCACAAACTCACCGCTGAGGTCAAACTCGTAGTAGGTCTTGCCTGGGAAGCCGATGATATAGGGTGTGGCTGTGGCCAGCAACGGATATTGCTCCAGAGTGCGAGCTTCCTGATAGTATGTCTGGTAGATGTCCGTGTTGGCATCTGCCTGAGCGTTGGCACTATAGTAGTAATCCCACAGGAAGGTGTTGCTGACGGTCTTGGCGTTGCCTGCTTTCTTGGGATAGTTGAAGGCTGTGGTGACAACATTGGCGGGTGTGCTGCCTGTCGTTGCTGCAAGACCTTCATAGCCGCGCAGCCAATACTCATGACCAATCTTAGTGTCCTTATCATCGATAGAGCGGCTGCCGCTGTAGAAGTGGGTAATTTCGCCCTTATCCTGTGTAGTTACCAGCTCGGCAGTGAACGGCAGGCTGACGGTTTCCCAGCCCTTGTTGAGGTCAACGTAGAGGTCCGGCATGCGCTGATACCACATGCGTTTACCTGAGCCGAAGCTGTAGCTGATGGGGCAGTTGAAGTCTTCCTTGTCCACCAGCAGATGGTCGTTGGTCGCCGTGAGATTGCTCTGTACCAGGTGACCTGCCACCATTCCCCACTGGTTGATGGCTGAAGCTACACGTCTGTAAGAGGCATTGCCGTCGGTGTCATAGGCAGCATAGGCGGGCTCATGAGCGAAGTGATCGGTGAGCACATCGTAGGTATTCTTGTTGGCATAGCCCTCGGTGGATGTTTCAGCCGGAGCATAAACCAGGATGTTAGGCGTCTGTCCGTTGGTGCTGATGCCTGTCAGGCCTGCGTCGTCGAGCAGCGGTGAGTAGAACTTTCCGGATGCGGTGCCGGGCGTCCATTCGGTGTCGTTATGGCCGGCGAAGTCAACGGCGGTCATGCCGGGATATGCGGGCTTCAGGTCGGTGTCGCTTGCAGTCTTAGGCTTGGTGTGTGCCACCAGATAAGCCATCGGGTTGAAGTGAGCGACATCCATCGTCTTGCTGCCGTAGTAGGCGGGAGCACGATATACGCGGTTGCTCTGTTCGCCCTTTGCCAGCAGAGAAGCGCTCCTCTTGACATGAGCCGGCTGTGCCTGATGAGCGCGATCTGCATCGTAGCCATAGGTCAGCGTCTGTCCGAAGAAGATGTAGTCATCGGGCCAGATGGGTGCAAACTTCACCTTCGTATTGCTCTGTGCGTCGGTCTCTGTATAGAGGCGATCATCGGTTGTGGCAGGTATCTCGCCGTCGGCATAGCGGAAGTCGCCGTCAATGTAACGGGACTCCACATATCCGGCATCGCAGAGGTCGGGATTGCTGCCATAGTATCCTTCCTTAGGCTCGGAGGGAGTGCCGTCCTCGTTCATGGTGATGTACTTGTAGGCTGCGCCCTCTGAAACTTCCCGGTCGCAATAGCGCTTGTAGAGGTAGAAGCCGTTCAGGTTGTACGCCACGGTGCCGTTGTTGAAGGCCTGGTTGTTCATGCGGGTCGGGATGCCATAGGTGCCCGTATGCTTGGCGTACTTGTTGGTGGCATTATCTTCTTCCTGATAGTAGCAGTTGACCAATTGATAGCCGCTGCCTCGGTTGGGATTGCCGAAGACGGGCTTGGAGGTCTTGGCCTCTTCAGTAGAGGTGCTTATCCAGCAGTTCTCCACATAGCCGCTGCCTGTTTCTGCCACACCGGCACCTGTGAAGGAACCGGTCACGCCGAGGTTATAGACATTGCCGCAGAGCTTTTCAAACAAGGAGTGGTCAAGGCCGCTGACGGTGTAGCCGTCACCATGGAAGTTGCCGCCAAAGCATTCCGTGCTGCCGATAGACGTCCATTCGCCAGTGTGGTCGATGTCGGTGTGGAGGATGAACTCGAGGTCGGCACCGCCCTTGACATGTTCGTTGAGCAATGTGTGACCTACGAGGGGACCCTCCTCGGCTGGAGTGGTGAGCAAGCTCAGGTCATAGAAGTTCTTCAGCAGGTCGAGACCGTTCTGCGACGTGCTGCTATAGTCGTTGATGTATATCTTGCTCTCGCGCTTCAGACGGTTCAGGGCATAGTCCACATGGAGGTGTTTCTCCTTGTCGTCCATCACCTTCTTCAGGTCGTGGTAGTTGGCTACAGTGACGGGCACGTGGTTCGAGTAAGTCTTGCCGAGATAGGTCTGGGCATAGTAAGCAACATAGTAGCCGTCCTGATACCAGTAGAGCGGGTCGCTGCCGGGGTAATACTCGATGCCGTTGGTGTGACTCTCGGCATCGGCCGGCTTCTCGTAGAGTTCCCAACCGCCGCCGGTCACTTCGTAGGCGCCCGGCGTGACGGTAGGCGTACGCAGCGTCACAGCCGTTCCGGGAATCACGACGCCCGGTTTGGTGATGTCCTCAACGGTAGGAATACCGCTCTTGAACTGCAGGTGGATATTCACTACGTGGCGCTCGGTGATTGGTGTGATGTGCATGCCGGACTCATCGCTCTCCTCGTAGTTGTACTCGTAAACCACAGTGATAATCTTCTCCTTAGAGAGGTCGAAGATGTCTGAGTTGCGCGATACGTAGAGCGTGCTGGTCTCCATAGGTATCACACCATGGATGGTGAAGTTCGTTTGCTTGTTGGTTAATACGCTGTAGTCATTTTCATTGATGACTTCGCCAATGACGTGATTACCTCCGTTAGACCAGTTCTCACGGCAATAGTAGAACGTCTTTCCAGCATCACCGGCAGTAAACGTGATGGTCTGTATATTGGCTTCTCTGGTTTCATCATCCAAGCTGGCGTATGTGTTGCTGCTGATAACGGTGCCGACAGGGTAGGGCGTTTCGCCGACGATGAAGAATTCCTTGACGACGTAATAGTCACCGGCTGCGGATACACCGATAGGAGCATAGTGACGCTGCTCGTTAGGCAGAGCCTCATATTCCGTGCGGGAGTATTCTTTGCCGTTAACCAGGCCATACTCCGGATCATCCGTGCCGTGATATACCGCCGTGTAATCAACAGGCTTCTCCAGCGAGTAGATCATCTTGTCCTTGTCGGCTTCACTGTAGCTGTCATAGCCGTCGTACTGATATTTCTGTCCTTCTGCTTTTCCGTAAGTGGGATCGATGAGCAGGTCGAGGGCATCGTAGTTGAAGCCGAAGTTGGTGCGGTCGGCATCCGACATGGAACTCCAAGCCGTCAGGGCGCGGTAGTTCTTGGCGGTGTCGTAGTAGTCGCCGCCATACAAACCGGGAGTGGAACAGTAGTAGGCAGGAACCACATATTTCATTATCTCTTCCTTAATGCCGGCAGAGATTTCCGAGTCTTCGAGTAGAGCGGTTCTCTCTGCCTCCGTCATCAACTGACCGTTGTAAATCAATGAGGTCTTCGACAGCGTGATGCTGCTGGTACATACATAAGCTTCGTCTCTGTTAGAGGCCATCGCTGTCCATGCTGCAGGGGTATAGTCAGACTCTGCCACTTTGGCGCCTTCCTGCAGACGCTGTTCGGTGCCGTCCTTCTTGGTCGTTTCGACATAGGAGGTTACCAGGAACGCAGGCTCGAAGACAGCCTGACCCGTTTCAGGAATGTATGCAGAGTGAGCGCTCTTGGCGGCTTGGTAGGTGTCGTATGTCTCTTGGGAGATGATATCGCTTACTTTGAAGTCACGTTGTCCGTACAGACCGTTTGCCGTTGGCTTGTAGGTAGGACCGTCCGTGTAGAGAGCCCGCTCGTTGGCAGACAAATCTTCGTATGCGGCGAGGGTTATCTTTTCTTCTCGGGATTCGCCCGTGAGCGGTGTGTAGTATTTGTTCCACACAGCGGGATTGTTCACGTTGTAGGTCAGCAGATAGCCCGTATCGTGACTGAGATTGTTGGAAGAGCGGAAGACGTAGTCGAAGTCCACTTCCTGCTGCTTCTCCACAGAGTAAACTTTTGCGTGAGCAGCCTTTGCCTCATTGTATTCACTTGGCAGCATCACCGTGCCGGCAGGAATGATGTCAACGTCTTCGCTGTTGTACTTGCAGTCAGCGATGGTGACGTATGTCTCTTCTACGAACAGGTTGCGCTCGGCAGCAGGCAGCAGGTACCAATCCCAGTAGCTGATGGGATCGTTCAGATGATATTCTACATCCTTGATGACCAGCTTGCCATCCGGAGCCAGCTTCTTCTGACTGTCGTTATTGTAAGTAGAGTAGTAGGCGTAGCGGTTGGGCTTCACGTTGAGCAGCTTCATCACACCGTGTGAAGCGGCGGAGATGGTCAACGGGATATTCACCGTCTCGCTGTATGCGTTGGGCGCACCGGTGTAGGCGGAGATAAACTGATCATAAACATATACCGATCCCTTGATGAACCAGTAGTGGGCTGGAACGGCATCATTGCCTTTGTACTTGGCGCTTTCATCGTAACAGTCATCGACGATGGTCTGTGTGCTGTGTACGAAGTTGCCGGAACTCTGCCAGGCATTCTGTGTTGCATCATCGGTTGTGTAAATAAAGCTTCGGTTGCTCACGGCACCGTTGTTCAATGTGGTCAGGGTGTTACGTGTCTTGCCGGAGGGCAGTCGGTTGCCATGCACGTTCTTGGCATAGACGAAACCGCCACCGACACCTGTCTGCACGTTGATGAGGTCGAGCTCGACAACACCGGTGATATAGCCCCACTCCTTTTCGCGAAGGTCATTGCCAGTGCTCTCTTCGGTAGTCAACTCCAGATAGACGCCGGAGGCCAGAGCCACCTGGTTGTGGCTGTTGCCGTTGTTGCGAGTCTGGTCGTTGATGTGTGCCTGCTTCCATTGCTGGTAAGTTGCGGTGCCGTATGGGATAGTCTGGTCGTCTATCGTAATATCAGACTTATATTTACTTGCGTCCACATTGTCGGTCACACGCACATTGTTGTAGTAGTTGACGTCGCTGGTAAGTGCGCCGAGGAAGTTCACGTTGCTGTAGATGCCGAAATAGTTGCCGTGCATCCTGTGCTTCGCTTCTATGTCGCCGGCAACAGACACTTTCTTGTTGAGCGACACCTCACGCACACGGTTGATGGTGTAGTTGGTGTAGTCCACAATCTCCGGCACACGGTCCTGGGCGCCCTTCATCACCATGCGGCTGCCGAACACGCCGCAGAAATCGGCACGCTGGATGGTGTTCATGATACGTCCGGCATAGCGCGACACCACACCGTTGGCCACCCAGTAGGCCTCATTGATGGTGCCGTCGGGGCTGATGATATCCGTCTGTCCGGCAAACAATACGACCAACTCGTCCTGCGGGATGGTGGAACCCACCGAATAGTGGGTGTGCTCATTGTCCTCACACTCCTGCACACACCTGTATTTCAGTTCGTAATAGGCTCGTTCACGTGCAGGCAACAATTCGTATTGATCCAGTGTGATGTCATCTTTAATATGATAGTAGTCCGTGCCGTAGTTGGTGATGTTCAGCTCACGATAGCCGTCTACGAAGGTCAGGTTGCCGTCGCCGTAGAGGCCGCCCGTATGACCCGTGCCAATCGTAATCAGGTCACGGTTATAGACGTCGTTGATGGATGCCGTAGCGTTGCCGAACAGCGTGGTGGCATTGGCAAACACCTGGTCGTTACCCGACGACACGTTACCGCCGGCAAAGACGGCGTTGTGGATGATGATGCCGTCCACATCCAGACAGCCCCATGTGGCAGCATCGGTGGTCTTGTCCTTCAGGGTGTTCAGATCGGATGTGGGGACATAGTCGCCGGCCTTATAGGCGTGGCTGTTGATTGTGACATCCGTCAGCACCTTACAGTGCGGCTCTACCAGCACCTTGCTGTCCTCAGTCATATATTTCTCGCCGCTTCCGACCGGATCGCCGTTATCATCGGTATATACACCGTTTTTGGACTTGAAGTAGTGGCCCTCATCATTGTCGTCATAGCGTGCTCCCGACTGCTTGCCCAATCCCAGACTGCCGTCAGGATAATCGAAGGCGCTGTACACATAGCCGATATCGCCGCCGCCAAAGACGTTGCCATAACCCAATGCCACGCCTTCATCAGTGCCGACCTCGCCGCCGAGGATGTCAACCTCGGTCTGTCCGAACACATAGCCGTTGGTGTAGAGCGAACCCGTACGCCCCAGGTTGTCGATACCCTTACCGCCGGCAAACACGTTACGCTTCACCCATCCGTCATATATGCTGACCTTGGTCTTGCCGGCCTTGTAGATGCCTTTCAGGGTGCGCAGCGGACTCTCGTCGTTCTCGCCATAGACATCACCGCGACCGATGGCTGCAATCTCGCCGCCGCCGAAGACACAGTCGCGCACCGTGCCGCCATACACTTTGACGTTGGTGATGTCCACACTGCTGTTGTCGATATATCCGCCGCCAAAGAGATTACCGCTGTTCTCCAGATTGGTGTTGGGGATATAGTTGCCGTCGGCATCCTTCCAGGTCTCATCGACGATTTTCTCCTGATAGTAGCCGGTCCAGTCGTCGTGTACAACCTTCGTGTAGGGATAGGTCTTATCTTCCGGTTCGCTGTCGAAGAAGCGGTAGCCGATAAAGCCGTTGTTGAGCGTGATGTTGGCCGTGCCAAACACCGCGCCGCCTTCACCGCCGCCGTAGGCATTACGCTCGATGGCCGGGATGCCGTCTGTGAGTGTTGTGCCGTCGGTCTTTCCGATGATGACGTGCGTCTCACCCGGGATATCATCAGTATAGGGATCATCGATTTTTCCTGCATGCTCACCCACACTGCCTCGCCAGCCGCCGCCATAGACGTTACGGGCCGTGCCGCCTTCGATATAGGCCGTGCTGCTGGCCGTGAAGCCGTCAATATGTTTTCCTTGATAATCGAAGCCGGCAGCAGTTACGCGGAAACCGTCACGCACGGCACCGCTGGTGCCTGCTGCATAGAGGTCCTTGACGACAGTGCCGCCCAGCAGGTCGATGTAGGTGCTTCCATACACGTCGCCGCTGCCGAGAATGCCCTGACTCACTTTCTCAGAGTCGCCCATGCCGCCGCCGTAGGCATAGTTCCATACGGTTGCTCCTTCATAGATGTGGACGTTGGTGTGATATTTTCCGCCCAGGCGGGTGGGGTGAACCAATGTCTGGTGGTCCAGGCCGCACTCATGATAACCCGGCATGCTGAGGTCGAGGGTCGGCTCTTCTTTCTGCCATTTCAACAGGGACTTGCGGTTGATGACCTTGCCGTTGTGGCCGCCGCCATAGACCTCATAGACTTCTGCGCCACGCTCCAGATTCACTTCAGTGTACTGTGCCCACGTGTCTTCACCAAATCCGGCGCCATAAACGGTCGACATATACTTGGAGCCGGTCTTGGGGTCTGTCTGTCCGTTATAGACGGGAACGTCGATGTTAACCTGTGCGTAGAGCGTACGGTCGGCATTGTTGTTACCGCCATAGATGTTGCCGCGCACGGTGGCGTTGGCACTATGATAGTTGACGTGCGACTCATAGACATCACAGGGATACAGGGGGTCGTCACCGTAGGCGCCGCCGAACAGGTTATTTACACTGATGGTTGAGGTGTTGGGCACATTCAGCAGGGTGCGACGTGTGAATCCTTCCTTGAAGCTGCCGCCATAGATATTGCTGACGGTGCCTCTGAAGAGGTCGATGATGGCGGAGTACTTGTCAAGTTGAGTGGATACGGTAACAGAGTCGGCGCCCATGCCCAGACCGCAGTTGGCACCGGCGCCAAACACGGCGACATTCTGGAATTTCGTCACGTTTTGAGGAATGTCCACCAGGATATAGCTGCGGTTTTGCATGCTGTCCACGCCAAAGCCCTTCAAAGAGCCTTGTCCGGCACCGAAGATTCTTTCCAACTCATTGCGGGCGTGGCTGTTGGGACGGAAGTTGACAAAGGCATTGTCCAGACGGGGCTTGGTGAAGCCTTTTCTGGATCTGCCGTCCGGGTAGGTGTATTTGCTGTAGTGGGTGTCTGTGTAATCATAGTCACCATAGCAACCGCCAAAGATATAGCCCACACGTCCCTGGATGTACTCCATATAGGCAGAGGCGTTGGCGACGTCCGGATTCTCTGCACCTGCGGGATTGTGCAGTTTGGCATGCAAGTCACTACTTACACGACCCTTGAAGTTTGCCGTGTTGAGAATTCTTCCGCCCAGGTCGTTGCCGCCATAGACATGGTCGCGAATCCAGGGGAAGCCCAAGACATCCTTGCCCTGTGCATCCACACCGTTACGGCCGATATAGGTCTCGGTGTGTCCGAGGATGTCGGCGTTACAAGAACCGGCAAAGCTGTTGAAAATGCGGCCGTTACCCAAGTTGATGACGGTGTTGCCGGCAATGGGCGCTTCGAAGGAGCCGCCGTAGATAAACTCGGCCTCAGCCATCTCGTCGCTGTCTTCTGCGTGACCTCTGTAAACACCGGCCATCGAACCCTTCAGATTCACATAGCAGCTGTATCGGGGGTCGTAGGTGTAAATCAAGCCTTCCGTTGGGTCATAGCTGTTGGCTTTACCGATAGGACCGTTCTCACCGCCGCCGAAAATCTGGAAGACGTAACCCTTGTTCACATTGATGGTCGTGCTGCCCCAGATCTCAGAGTCGCCGCCATAACCGCCGCCAAACACGTTGATGGCCTTACCCAGCACGTCCATGCCCTGCTCGTCGAGAATGACGCCCGAGTGACGCTCCAGGATATTGTAATCATCGTGACCATACAGAATGGCCTCACCTTCGTTCTCTTCCACCTGGTCGAAGATGGCATCAGGTCCCTTACGATCAACGATGGATGCATTGATGTTGATGACCACATTGCCGTTCACATGTCCTGTGTTGTAGCATCCGCCATAGATGTTGCCGCCCTTCAAACGGCGATCCAGGTCCTCATCTGTGCTTTCTCCTGTCGGAGCGGTTGAGGGGTCGAACTCCACGTCTTCACCCGTTGCTGCACTGATGGTGTTCCATACCAGTCCCTTCGTCTTGTCGTCTTTATCCTTCCAGCGCATGGGCTGAATTTTCAGACCGCTGAAGTTCAGCTCGAGCTTGTCGCCGATTGTCTCGGCGGGAGAACCGGCCGGCGCGGGATCGGGATCGCCCAACAAACCGCCCAGATATTCAGCATTGTAGTCTGTTTCATACACGTTGGCATTGTTACAGCCACCCACGACCTTATCATAGATAATGGCTTTTTCCGAGAAGTCGATAGAAACCTTGCCGTCAGTGATCATGCTGCCCACGTTACCGCCGCAGAAGAACGAACCGAACTTGGAAGAATAGTCTATATAGTTGTTGGGATCGCCTCTGTCCTGGTCTTCAAACAGCACACCGGACTTCACCTTCATGGCACAGCCTTCCATGTATTTGGCAAAGACATCCTTGTCCGTCAAATCCATGGAGTTGAACTTGGAGTGGTCTGAAGTATAAGCCGTGCTTTTCATCGTACGCAGTACGCCTTCATTATGGCCGGAGATGTCTGCCTCATTGGTCTTAATCATATTCTCGCCGTTGTTGCCGAGGAACGTGTTGTCGAGGATGACGTAAGAGCCGATCTTGATGTGCGTTAAGTATTCGCTGCTGCTGCTTGCGGGAGCTGCATTCTCACGCAGCGAGGCGCTGTTGCCGCCCACATAGAGACCTCCTTCAATGATGGTGGGATTGTCTTCCGTGCCTCTCACGAGGATGGACACCTTCTCGGCATTGGGGCGGAAATAGTTAAGGGCTGTTGCAGACTTGAGTTTCTCGGGAACGCCCGTTATCCCCTCTGCCGTCAGAATGGCTTCGGGATCATAGTAGAGATCGCCCCATCGCGGGCTGTCCTTCAGGTCGGTGTTGTCCGTGTAGGCGTACGATCCGTTGCCGCCGCCATAGACGTCGCCGTAGATATGGGTGAAGATGCCCACGGTGTTGCCGCCATAGATGTTGCCGGAGATGTCGTTACCGCCATAGACGTTTTTGACGTGACCCGCCAGCACTCTGACACGAGCAGCGTAACCGCCAGGGATTTTTGCGGGGTTGGGATCCAGCTGGATGTCATCGTACGGAACGGGGGTGCCGTCTTCGTACAGCGGGCGTACATCAGCCTTGCGGCATCCGCCAAAGACATTGTCCACCGTCATGCCGGCGCCTTCCACCTGCATCAGCAGGCCTTCCTTGCTGGTCATACGGCCCTCATTACCACCGCCGTAAAGGTTGCGGACAGAGCCTTTTTGCAGATTCCATCGGGGGCGGATGGCCATATCGGCCTTGTTGTTGCCGCCGAACAGACGTCCGATTTGGAATTCGTCACTGCTGGGGTAAGAGAAGGCGGTGTTGATGCCCATCAGCCTCTCAAAGCGGTCGTTGGTCAGGAGCTCGCCGTCGCCCTCAGTTGTCACGCGGGTATCCTTGATGCTGTTCACCACCTTGCTCGGGTTGTCCAGGCTGATGACCGTTCTGTCCGTCACCGTGGCATTGTTGCCGCCACCGTAGGCATAGACGATGGAACCGCCGTGAATGTCGACGAACGTCTTACCCAATACCGGCGGGGTGAGTGCATGGCTGCTGGTCGCCACTTCCACACTGTTTTCTTCAGCATAATAAACGGTTTCGTCGTCAACTATTCTTGAACCATAGACATACTCACCATCGCCTCCGCCAAAGAGTTGACCGATATATATCTTCTGGGCATCTGCGGCCTCGGTTCCATCCGGGTTCGTTTTTGTGGAAATGAGCAGAAGGGCGTTCCAGGTCTTGTCCACCTCGTTGGCTTCTGCATGCGGTTTTATAACATCGGGCAATTCTTCTTCCGACGAGCCAATGGTGCCCGCAATATCATTGCCGCCGTAAAGACGGTTAATGACAATATAGTCGGAGGCGTTTGCACCGTCAATATTCATGAAGGCTCTGCCTTTGACATCTGCCATACGGGCGCCGCCAAAGACTCTGTTCAGGTTGCCTTCTCTGATCGTCACGGAGGAGTTGCCGCCCGTCTCTCCGGCATTACCGCCGCCATAGACGTGTCCACCGATGACAATCTGAGCATGGGCGCCAGTCACACCCAGCAACATCAACAGGCTGATTATGGTATATTTAGCTTTCAACTCTTATCTTTTATCTGTCAACTGTCAATTATCAACTGTCAATTATCAATTGTCAAAGTCGGGTTATTCAGGTCGTGATTCGACAGCACGTAAAGATATGACGGGGTGACGGTCATGACGGTCATGTTCACCTGCACTCTTTGAGCTCTGACCGCTTCCAGATCCGGTAATTTATTGCTTGCCGTGCAGTCCTGGCGTATCAGATTGCCTTTGCTGTCGTACACGTCATAGGTGCTGACCAGCGTCAGGCTCCCGGAAAGGGTGGGGGCGAAGCAGGCGTAGATGTCCAAGGGAGTGTCAACGTCAAGTGCCGTGCCCTCATCGTTGTTGAATACCACGACTGCATCATTGCTGCCTGAAGCTGTGTAAGTTACGTCGGATATCGGGCTGGCGCCGGTCTCGTTGTGCATCAGCGTAACGCTGGCATTGACACTTTCTCTGTCGGTGCTCAGTGTCATCGTCTTCAGTTTGATGGTACGCAGAGCAGCATACTCCGCATCTATTTTCAGACGGAACTGGGCTGCAGCGTAGAGATGGTCCATCAGGAGATGAATCTTGTAGCTGTCTTCTCCGGCGGAAATCGGCCAAGTCCAGTAGAACTGTCCTTCCTTCAATCCCTCGTCGGTGTTCTTGACGCCCGTGATGATGCAAATGTCATCCGTGGTGACGGGTTTGATGTCGGTGATGGTCAGCGTGGCTTCATTGGCAGTGGTTTTTGTCAGCGTGCTGCCCATTTCTCCCGTTTTGGGCATATAGCCATAGACGGTATAGTCTTTGTCCGGTAAGACGTCAAAGTGTGCATGCCACTTGTTGGTGTAAACGATTCTTTCCTCTTGCGGGGATGCCCAGTCCACCAACGGATTCTCCGACAAAAGTGTATAGATGCCCATCGTTGTGGCCTTATCCGGGGTATATTCATTGAAGCCGGCCGGAGCGGGGAGGGCAAACACGCCCTTGTCGGCAAATAGAGAAGAATACGCCTTCAGTTGCACCACTCTGCCTGCTTCTTCGGGTTCGTCGCCCGGAGTCACGGCTTCGGTGTCGTTGCCCGGAGTCACTGTCGGCTGCGTCTCGAAATCGTCCGAGGTGCAGGCGCTTGGCAGCAGGGTGGCGACCGCCAACAGAATGCCGATATAATTCTTCTTAATGTTCATTATTCATTCTTGTGATGTGCTCACCAATTGTACAGATTGTGATAGACTTCTTTTGGGGTCCATTCTTTTATATACAGCGACTCCACCTGCAACTTGCCGCTGCCGGCGTAGTAGGCATAGACAATCCAGGTGTGGTTGCGCCTGAAGTCGCCGGCCTGCTGCATGGCGAAATCGACGGTCTGCGGGGTGCCTTCGCCGATGGTGTACGTGATGACGCCGGTCAGCTTCTTGTCGCTCTCGCGCAGATAGACGGGGCCCTCCACGGTGACCTCGGGGGCAGGCTGTTTCGTTGCGGCTTCACGAATCAGGTCTTCGTATTCCTGAGCTTCCTGATCCACATAGAGGTAGTCTGTCGGGTCGTCCGTTTCAGCCACATCGTCGATATCGTCTAACAGCAGTTCCTTCGCCTCGGTGTTGTATGTCATGGACAGCGGAGTTTTGAAGAGATACTCCACGTCGGGTATCATGCCTTCATTGATTTTGATGCTGGTGATGTTCACTGTCGGCTCTCCTTCGGTCTTGGCAAAGACGAAGCGCAACTTCGACACCGCACGGGTCAGTTGAACGGTGGAGATTGCACTGAGCGTGCCTACACGCAGAGCCGGAGCGTCGCCAACTACGGGCTGTGCAGTGAGTTTACCCGCAAACGGCAGGCCGTCGTCGGGCACGCTTCTAGTGTTTTGTTCCAGTCCGAAGTGTTCGTCGTCTATCTTGGCACCGTTCTGCAGTTGGGAGCGTGTGGTCTCTTCATTCAATGTCCCCACGCCGCAGTTGCTGCCGGTCACATTGGCCATCACATAGACGTTGACGCTGGGCTTGGCGGCCGCGAATTCGTCGCTGACGGGTATCTGATAGGTGGTGCCCTTTCCCTCGTTCAGCGCTGTGACTTCGTGAGTGCTGAAATAGCCGACCGGATTTCCTGTCTCCGACTCGTAAATCCATATCTGCAGGCTCTTGATGGTACCCTCGTCGGTAACGGCGTCCACCTCGCCCACATCGGCACGGGTTTGTGCGGTGCCTTTTGTGGCTGTCGCAGCCTGTTCCGGGGCATAGACATATATGGCCAGCTGTGCCGCTTTGTGCGCATCGACCGCATGATTCAGAGCTTCCGGCACGACCTCTTCTTCCCCGTCGTCGGAGGAGCAGGCGGAGAGCAGCACAGTCAGCATGCTGCACAGAAGCCACAGGAGAAGGTCTATATGTCTGTTTTTGCTCATTCTCTTTTATTTACAACTCCACATTAGTCGTTGTTGCCTGAATCCATTTGGTCACCACCTGTACGCCAATCTCCAGTCGCGGAGCCAGCAGGTCGGGCATGCAGGTATAGGCTTTGGCGAGCGATGTCACGCTCATCGACATGGTGGTGGTATAGTCTTGTGTGAACACGCGGCCGGCGTAAGCGTCCGTGCCCTTTCCTGCGGGGTCGGTCATGGCGATGAGGTAGAAGCGCGTGTTCGGATAGACGGTGCCGTCCTTGCCGGTAAACGCCTGACCAGTGTCGTTCAGGAACTCCAGGATGACAGGCACTTTCTCGCTGTCGTATGACTGCAGCACCAATGTGTTGATCCTGTTGCCGTCCACGATGGCCGTCTCGTAGATGAAGCGCCCGTCAACGTCGGTCTGTTCGCCCTGCGGCTTCATGTTGAAGCCTACGGTGTGCTGTCCTCCGATGATGACGCCTTTCAGGGGCAGGTGTGCCATGTCGGCATTGGTCACCACTTCGTTTTTGGCGTCGCTCAGCGTGGCGCTCATGCCCGTCAGCGTGAGTTGCAGCTTGGCCACACCGTACTGGATGGGCTTCTCCACGGCTACGGCCGCGGTATTGGTGTTGACGGCTGTCGGACCGGTGTACCAGGTGTCCAGGAAGGCATCCCACAACTTGTCGGTGGTCTGGTAGGCGGTTTTCAACACCTCTGCTGCGGAGGTGCGTATGGGGCTGTCTGCAAAGAACATCAACTCTGCTGGATAGGTGTAGCGGTTGATGCCGTTGATGTTGTCGAGTGTGGTGGTCGTTGTGCGTACCGAGAACGCACTGCCTGTCCAACGGATGACGGCGGCTCCGTCGGGCAGTCCGATGGAGCGCGGATAGGTGCTTCCTTCTATGGCGTCATCGTTGTCAATATTGGCGATGATGGCGGTGCTGAGTGCATCGCCTCTGCCGGACAGCAGAGCCCTCAGTGCGGCCACGAACGCCTTGATGTTGGCTGCCGCTCCGCTCATCAGGCCGGCGCCTTCCGATCCCATGCGGATGAAGTCCAGATAGTAGCTCTTCAGCGTGGGATCTTCTGTCGTGCTCCAGCCAGCGGTGTTGGCAATGGAGGTCATATAGTTGGCCAATGCGTTGGCTTCTGCGGGTGCTTCCGTAGATTCGCGGATGGAGGTCAGACTGAACTGAATGTCAGCCGTTTTCTTGCGTATGGTGGGCAGGGGACTCAGTTGGCCGTTGATTTTCGGATCGTTAGACACGGGCTTTGCTTTGCCAAAGACCAGCATGCGGTCTGTGCCCGTCATCAGGTGGCAGTGGTCCACGTAGTAGGTGTTGTATCTCTCTACGTCATTCTCTTTCGCCAAATCGTCTTCGTTGGCACCCGCGAGGTTTATCAGCGGGTTGTCATTGGCGGTGACTTCGGCACCGTTGGTGTGGTAGGGGATGCACACCAGCAGATCCATGCCCAGGAATGCGGCGGTGGCGGCGCTGTTTCGGGTGAGTGCCTGACGGGTGTTTTGCGCGCCGTTGCCGAGGCTGACCAGCAGGTCCACCTGCTTGGCCTGCGGCTGCGGCGTCTCGATGACCTGCTCAGCCATATCGTCGGTGGCCGAACATGATGTCATCATCATGCCCGACAGCAGATAGTATACGATATGTTTGAGAGAGGTCTTCACTTTCGTACCCTATTGTATATAGTGCTTATAACTCAGGATCGTAGCTTCCGCCGTCGTTCCAACTCAGTGTCACGCTGACACCGACTGTGCTGTCGTAGGGACGGACGGCGCCGTCGTCGTCCAGCTCACCTTTGATGATTTTCAGGTTGCCCGCTTTCAGGGCTTCTTTTATGTCGAGTACTGACTCAGTGACGCTGCCGTCAGTATTGGTTGTATACACTTTCAGTTGCCACAATGTCTTTTCTTCTGCAGCCTTCGTTTCCGCATCGTGCGATGGGAAGTTCACGGAGCAGTAGCAGAGCAGCTCGTTGTCGGTCTCCACCTTGTCGGCCCTGATCAGGGGGCTTTCGGTGGGAAAGACATAAACGCTGTCGTTGATGTTGAACCGGCTGGCAAAGCCTGTGCCATACACCTTAAGGTCGGTGAAGGCGTGGCCTTTGGGGTTAAGCACCAGTGCGACGGCGCTGTTGGCCATAAAGAGGCGAACGTTGAATGTTTGGTCCACACCCTCCAGCACTTCCATCGGCTGACGCGCCGTGAACAGTCCCGTGTTGTGCGAGTCCAGGGTGTTTCCCCCTGCCTGCAGGAGCATGGATGTGTTGCTGTGCTGTTCGTCTTCCAGTGTGACCATGTGATTGTCAGCGATATTCGCTACGGCCAAATGCATGTATTTACGCATTGGCAGGGTGAGGGAGTAGCTTGTCTGGTTGGCATCGATGATGTCGCTCTTGTGGTACAAGCAGTTCAGTGTCCCCTCTGTGTCATAGAATGAAAGGTCGATATCATGGGCAAAGTCGCTGAAGATATCTTTCAGGTGTGCACGGAGTGCATCGGCCACGCCGATTTCGGTCATGGTTGTCAGTTGGGTTTCGAGCTCTGTCGTCATGTTGGTCACCAGCTTCAGTTGGTATTCCATCTGATACTGCTGCTCGTCTGCGGGGCAGTCCGACAGATCGTCGTCAATGGCAGAGCACGAGAAGAGCCCCATGGCAAGCAGGAAACTTGCCATGGAACCCTTCCAGTATCTCATTATTTTCTTCACGATAACAAATTATTCACCGAGAGTTGATTCAAATGAAAGGCCGGTAGACCACTTCAGGTCAACGCTCAAACCTAACGAAATCTGAGAAGAACGCAGGTCAGGAACTGCAATCAATGCACTCTGCAGAGAGTTCGCTCCAATCGTAAAGTTGGCCTCAGTCATATAGTCCTGAATGAAGATACGACGCTCCTTGACGGTGCTTCCGTCTGATTCATAGGGAGGCAACGCGTACTTAGTCGGCCATGTGATGCCCAAGGACTTATCGGCGGCATATTGCACTGCTGTTTTTCCGAGTTCAGACAGTTTTTCATCTGTTGCCACATCGGGATCAAGCTTACCAGTGATGTAGAAGGTGGCACCGTTGCGAATCAGGTTGTTCATGCCCCAGAAGTCCTTACCGGAGTTGTTGACGAACTCCAAGGCGATGTAAACCACATTCTGTTTGCTACCTTTACTTGCCTGATTCCAGTTGTCCCACAGCAGTGTGTAGTTAGCCGTGCTCTTAGTACCATCAGTAGGAATGGCCGTGCTGGGCAGATCGTTGTCGTAGATGTAAGACTTGAACTGAGGCTCAGCGACTTTTGCAAGATAGTTCCATCCCATTTCCGCCTCTACGCCACCAATCAGGACACCGGTCAGCGTGAAACCGGCTTCTGCGGGAGTGAATTGGTTGTTGGGCTCTGTCGCACCGTAGCGAGCTTGTATAGCAGCGTTGTTGTCGTATAGTGTTGACGCACCGTAGCGAACAGTTGTTTTCAGCAAAGCGGTGCCATAGTTGATGTTCTGCTGCATAGCCACGCTACGGGTAGAAGAAAGCACATGACCGTCCTTTGTCCAGGCTTCAGAACCTGGTCCTGTAGCATCAGCTGCCCATGATGCGTCATTGTCCCAATTGGCCACGCCGTCAGGATACTGAGCAGTGGTGTGTGCGTCATTGGTAACACGAACGGGGCTGTTGCCAAAATAGCAAAGCTCAGCGGGATAGCGATAGTTCAGAGGATTGAACGAACCGCCGGGTCCTCCACTCATAGCATAGGTGGGAATATCTGTCTTGTAGCTGTAAGTGAAAGATCTGTCAGCATCAACAGTTGGGTTTTCTATGGCTATTTGCAGGATGGTGGCACCCTGAGGCACATTGAAAGGAGTCATGGGGAAGTCGTTCAGGTTTGTGGTTACCAGGTCGTAAGCACCTGCGCCAGCAAACTCCTTGATGGTACCAAGGTCGCTCTTCCATAATTTGCTGCCCGTGTCAATCAAGTTGCCCAGTCTGCCTGTCAGCTTGGAAGCGACGGCCTTGCTGATGGTTTCAGCCTTGGAGGTCGGCGTAGCTTGAGCCACTTCATGAAGCACTTCGTAAAGGTCACCCAGTGTCCTGGCTACGGCGGGGCCTGCTCCTGCACGTAACTCGTTCGGCCAAATGGTGTTCAGGGCAATGAAGGCTTCTGCCAGAATTTCACCCAGAGGATCCATGTCTTCATCAGCAACTGCAGGTGTTTTCTCTCTTACTATCAACTTATTATTTGTACCGTCGTAGGTGACATAGTCCTTCCATCCCAGAGTGACATCGTAGTCAACAGAAGCATAGGTGCCTGTATACTGATCTCTTGCATCAACAAGCTTAGTCATCACGGCTGCAATCAGATTCTTATACTGGGTAAAGGCAGCTTCAGAAGATGCAGGAATGCGTCTGTTCAGTGTAAAGGAGATGTTAGACAAATTCTTGTCAGTCGTGAAAGCGATGCTCCCTTGCGCCTTATCAGTGCCATCTTTGATGGCTTTGCCCCAGAACATCAGGGTGTTGGTTCCTGTGGGCAATGCCAGCTCAACAACGCGGCGTGATTTGGGTGTAGATCCGGTGCCGTCAGGATCAATGTAATTTTTGGACATGATTTCACCTAAATTGTAGGTCTTTCCCGCAGTAATTGCAGAGGTAATCCATTTACCATCGTCAAAGTTTTCGCCATTTTTTTGTATGAAAGTTGCAATCAGGGCGTTGTCAATTCCGCGGAAATCGTTGCTAAGAGTTGCCTGGGTGTTGGCCTCGGTCATACGTGTGCCGCCATTGCCGGAGGACACATTCATAACGAACTCTACGCCCACCTCGCCTGTTTTAGGATTGTAGAACGGGCTGTCCGGGGCAGGCTGTTGTACCTGTGGCTGATCTTCCACCAGCGCGTCGTCAGACGAGCAGGCCGTGAATCCGCCTGCGCCAAGCAGTGCTACCGCACTGACATAGGCAAAGTTTAAATACTTTTTCATTGTTGTAATGAATTAAGTTAATAAATAGTGTTAATTATTTTCTTTTTTTTCTTTGGATGTTGTTGTTTTATTGCTTGTTTTCAGTAACTTCTACGTCTTCATAATAGATGCGTACGTATCCTGAGTTACGCTGGTTGCTGAGGATATTCGCCTTGATATATTGCCAGGTTTGGCCTCCGTTGAGGTGGCGCAGCTTGCTCTCGCGAAGGTTGGCATCGCGCACATTGTCGGTGATGTCCAAGGCCTGTTGCAACTCGGCTGCAATCTCCGGCGATTCCTTGTCGGCGCATTCCTGCAGCTGGTCGCGGAAGTCGGCCCACGCCTCGCCGCCACCGACGGTGTCAAACAGCGAATCGGGGAGCTGCAGCTGATCCTGCACATAGCGCTGAAGTGCCATGGCGCGATCTGTCGCCAGCTTCTCGTTGCCGGCCACGGGGCCTTCGATGGACGCCAGGCCGACAATCTGTATCTTGCTAAGCATGAAGGTGCTGTCGGCCGTCATCTTGCGTGTGACGTCTATGATACGGTCCATGACCTGACTGTTGTTGCCATAACCGGCCTGCAGTGTGGACTGAGCCACCGGGAAGTGTACGTAGAGGACTTCCTTGTTTCTGCGCAAAGCCACGGAGCGGTCGTAGGGCTGGTATTCGGAAATGTCGTGAATGAACGGGTTGGCGCTCTTCAACATTTCGATAGGTTTGGGCTGAGGCTCCGGTTCAGGCACAACAGGCACAGCCTCCACAGTCTCTTCGACCACGGGCGCTATGACCACGGGAACGACCGGTTCGACGGGTTTCTGCTTCTTCGGGCGTCCGGGGAGCACATAGACAATGTTGATGGCGGCCTGCGGCATGGCAAAGACGCCATCCTCTTTACCGATCTTCTTGCCGCAGTGGCCGCACTCAAAGCGGTTGTAGTTGGCATAGCCGACGGCAACGCCTGCGAGCGCCTCGATGTTCCAGTGGCGGCCCAAAGGCCAGGAATAGCCGTAGAACACGCCAAGCGCCACCATATCGCCCTCGCGACGCTCGTCGCGCACAGATTTATAAAGGCCGAAGGGGAATTTAATTTCAGCTACGTTGTAGTGGGCATATAAGATGTTGGCGCCGAAGAAATGGTGCACATTGACCGAATCCTTCCAATAGCGTACGGAGGGAGAGAGCAGCAGGTGGCGGAACTTGCGCGAAGTCCTGTCATCGGTGGGCCAGGGGTGATAGCCTGCCGTCATGCCGAGAGACCAGTGGGGAGCCACCCGCACGCCCACTCTCAGATTGGGCGTCAGCGTGGCGTCGTAGAGCAAATTGTTGCTGATGCTGACTTTTTGGGCATTTGCCGTTGAAGTCATCGCTAGTAACAGGAGTGCTGCTAAAGCCTTGAAAATCTTATAGTTCTTGTGCGTACGCATGTACCTAACGTAATTTATTTTACGCAAAGGTACAAAGAATTTTTAAAACAACAAGGATTTTTTTATACTCTTTTTGCGATTTTGTCCTTACGGGTTTTCATTTTGTCCTACTGGGGGGGGTAAGTGCTCGCCAGCTCCTTTCGGAAGTCGGATGGCGCCATGCCGAAAACCGCTTTGAAATTGCGGATAAAAGTGGCCGCAGACATGATGCCGCAGGCCTCCGCAATGGCGTTCATGGTGTAGTCGGGATGCTGTCTCATCATGTCGGCCGCGTACTCCATGCGCTTGGCGTTGATGTAGCCCGGGATGTTGGTGGCCGCGAACTGCTGGATGAAGGCCGGCAGACGGTTCTTGTCCAAGCCGGTCAGGCGCATGAGGTCGTCGCGCCCGAATCCGGGGTTGAGAAACAGCTCTTCTTCAGTGATGCGACGGTCGATTTCCTTGAAGCGGGCCAGTTCTTCAGAGTCGGCTTCGTTTGCTGCATTTTCGTCGGTTTCATCGGACCATTTGACTCCGTTTTGCATGGCTTTTTGGCGATAATAGAGCATCTTGTTCAGCGTGGCCGACATCGTTCGGTTGCGGTGATTGATGATCCGGTTATAGACAATCAGCATGATGGAGAAGAGCAGCAGCGTTACGGTCGAGATGATGGCCATAGTCATCCACCACTTGCGCTGTGCCAGGTCGTACTTGTGTTCCAGCAGGTCGATGGTCGATTCGGCCATCAGGCGGGATTCCTGCATGTTAATGCTGTCGCTCATCGCTGCGGCAAGGGTGTAGCAGCGGGCGGCGCCCTCGTAGTCTTCCAAGCCCATAAGCGCTTCAGCCTTGTAGCAACAGATTCTACGGAATGCGGGGCAGACGGTGTCGCCGTCCATGCGGAGCGTCTTTTCTACATAATCCAACACGTCCAGAGCGTCGGCGTATAGGCCGCGCTCCATCAGAAACACCGTCAAATCCCTGGAAACGATGGGATCTTTCACACCGGTGGCTTTGCAGAGCTCATAGGTGCTGTCGGCCTCGTCGATGCGGCCCTGTTTGGCTAAAATTGAGGCGCGGATGGCGTAAAGGCGGCGCAGGGTGCGCAGGCGTGCCTGCTCGTTGTGCAGCGCCGTGTCTCCCAGTATGCTTTGCTCCTGAGCCTCGGACATACGCAGAGCGTCCTCATAGCGTCCGTCTGTCCTGTACATCTTGGCGAGATTGGCATAGAAGGTCGTCAACTCCTTGTATTTATATTGGAAATCCGACTTTTTCATCATCTCGACAGCCTCCAGACACATCCTGTAGCCTTCCTCCTTGTCGCCCTGACTGTATTTGTTCTTGCCGCGCACGAATCTGGCCAGTGACATATAAGTGATGTCCTTGTGTTTCCCGGCCAGTTCGTCCAGCTGAAGGTAGGTCTCCAGAAGCTCCTTTTTGAGCCTCAGGTTGTCGCAGTCGTCCATCAGATGCCTCAGCAAGCGGATTTTGGCCTGCGGATTTTTTTCCACGTCTTTGTGCTGCAGGGCCTTTCTGTGGCAAATGCGGGCGCGACGGAACAGCCGGCCCATATAATAAAGGTTGCCCTCATACATGTCCAGCATCCATTCCGGCTCCGTCCGCCTTTCGCGCATGGTTTGTATGATGCGGTGCGCGGTTTCGGTGTCTGTATAGAATATTTCGCGGGCTTTGACGTAGGACAGCATGGAGTCCGGCAGCGGCTCAAAGTCAGCGGCGGATGCAGATGTCCCTATTAATAAGAGTAATATTGCGATTAAAACGCTCATTTCTGTTTCAAATCGGTTTTAGAATCGAACATTTGTCGATTGCGTTTTCGAGACACAAAATTACTAAATTCTTATGTAAAATACGCACAATCGGAAAAGAATTAACTTTTTTTAAACTTATGCTGCTATTCATTGAGCGCGTTTTTGATTAACTTTGCGTGGAAATTAAAAAAATATGCACAAAAGTCTAAGCATGAAAAAGATTTTTTTAACGGCATTGTGTGCCCTGACGGTGTTTGCCGGGGCCGGTGCGCAGGGTGATTCGAAGAGCCTCAAGGAGGCCTACCGCGACTATTTCCTCATCGGCGTGGCCGTCAACGGACGCAACATCACGGACGAGGCCCAGAGCGCTTTGGTGAAAAAGGAATTCAGCAGCATCACGGCCGAGAACGACATGAAGCCGGCCTCCGTGCATCCGGCTGAAGGCAAGTGGAATTGGGAGCGCGCCGACCGTGTGGCCGACTTCTGCCGTCAAAACGGCATCAAGCTGCGCGGACACTGCCTGATGTGGCACAACCAGATGTGCGACTGGATGTTCTACGACAAGGACCACAAGCTGGTCAGCAAAGAGGTGCTCTACGAGCGCATGAGGGAGCACATCCACACGGTGGTCAACCGCTATAAGGACGTGGTCTATGCCTGGGACGTGTTCAACGAGTGCATTGCCGATGGCGGCCGCCGCATCGGTGCCGACGGCAAGGACCAGCCTCTGCGTGAATCCACCTTCTATAAAATATGCGGCAACGATGAGTTCATCCGCAAGGCCTTCATCTTCGCCCGCGAGGCGGATCCGAACGCGCTGCTCTTCTACAACGACTACAACGAGTGCGACCCCGTGAAGCGCGACCGCATCTGCGAGATGATCAGCGCCATGAAGGCCGACGGCGTGCCTGTGGACGGCATCGGCATGCAGGGCCACTACAACATCTACGGCCCCTCAGAGGAGGACATTGAGGCCGCCGTGAGCAAATACGCGGCGATTGTGGACCACATCCACATGACCGAGCTCGACATCCGCGTGAATCAGGAGATGGGCGGACAGCTGCGCTTCAACCGCAACGAGGGCGCCCGCATCAGCGGCGACCAGAAGCTGATGCAGGAGGCCGAGTATGCCGCTGTGTTCCGCGTGATGCGCCGCCATGCCGACAAGGTGGACTGCGTCACCTTCTGGAATCTCAGCGACCGCGACTCCTGGCTCGGCACCGACAACTATCCTCTGCCTTTCGACAAGGACTACAAGCCCAAGAACGTCTATCGCGTGATACGCGACTTCAACGCAGCCGCCGACACGGCCGTCATCAAGGAGGATTTCAAGCCTTCTGCCACCTGTCAGCCCCGTCAGCAGTATCCGCAGGTCAACTCTCAGGGCTATGTGCGCTTCCGCGTGCAGGCTCCTGCCGCCCGCTACGTCATCGCCTCTGCCGGTCACGGCGGTCACATGGGCGGCACGGTGCTGAAGCGTCAGGAAGACGGCTCGTGGATGGGCACCACCCTGGAGCCCGAAGACGAGGGCTTCCACTACTACACGCTGTCGATCGACGGCGCCCAGGTGGTGGATCCCGGCACCAACAGCTACTACGGCGGCGCACGCTGGATGAGCGGCGTGGAAGTGCCTGCCAGGGATGAAGCATTCTATGCCGAGCGCACCGACATTGAGCACGGCAACGTGCAGAAGGTGCTCTTCCCCAGCCATGTGAACGGCAACCAGCTGCGCACGGCCTACGTCTATACGCCCGCCGGCTACGAGAAGGGCAAGAAGCGCTATCCCGTGCTCTACCTGCAGCACGGATGGGGCGAGAACGAGACCTCGTGGCCCGTGCAGGGCAAGGCCGGCATCATCATGGACAACCTCATCGCCGAGGGCAAGGCGCTGCCTTTCATCGTGGTGATGACCTACGGCATGACCAACGACGTGGTCTTCGGACGTCCGTTTGACCGCAATCAGGTGGCCGAGGATTTCGGCAAGGTGCTCATCGACGAGTTGGTGCCCTACATCGACAGCCATTTCCGCACCGTGGCCGACCGAAAGCACAGAGCCATGGCCGGCCTCTCGATGGGCGGCATGGAGACGCATGCCATCACACTGGCCCGTCCCGGAGTGTTCGGCCACTGGGGCATCATGAGCGGCGGCATGTACACGCCCGAGGAAATCAAGGACAAGAAGCTGGTGGACTACATCTTCATCAGTTGCGGTGAGAAGGAATATCCCGACCGCGCGCTCAAGGCAGTGGCCGACCTGAAAGCCGCCGGCTTCAACGCCGAGGGCTACGTGTCCGAAGGCACGGCGCACGAGTTCCTCACCTGGCGCCGCAGCTTGTATCAGATGGCTCAGAAGCTGTTTAAGTAAACGGTAAGGGAGGCGGCATTCGGTGATGAAATCTGTGGTGCGATGTCTTGTGGTGCTTCTGCTGTCGTGCGCGACGGCCTGGAGTCAGGTGGGCGATTTGCCGCGTTCCACTCCGGAGAAGCAGGGCATCCCGTCGGCTGTTGTCGCCCATCTGCTCGACACGCTGATAGGAGCGCCAGGGGCCAACATCCACAGTGTGATGATCCTGCGCCACGGCAAGGTCATCGCCGAGGTCTATCCGGAGCCCTGGAAGGCGGAATACCGCCACACGATGTATTCCTGCTCCAAGACCTTTGTCAGCGTGGCCGTCGGTCTGGCCGTGGACGAGCACAAGCTGCGCGTCACCGACCGTGTCGTCACCTTCTTCCCGGAATACAAGCTGGAGCTGATGTCGCCGGAGCTGGCTTCGATGACCGTGCGCGATCTGCTGATTATGGCTTCGGGCATCGCCCCGGACGAGCATCTCCGTGCCGAGTGCAGCGACTGGACGCGGGCTTTTCTCTCGAAGCCGGTCAAGACGCCCGGCCGTATCTTCAAATACGACTCGCTGTGCACCTATCTCCTCTCGGCCATCCTGCAGCGCGTGACGGGGATGAAGACGCTGGACTACTTGAAGGCGCACCTCTTCAGGTATATGAACATCACCGAGGTGGGTTGGGAAGAGAGCCCCGAGGGCTACAATGTGGGCGGATGGGGCCTGCACATCCAGTGTGAGAGCATGGCGAAGCTGGGGCAGCTGCTGCTGCAAGAAGGGCGCTGGGGTGCCCGTCAGCTGGTCTCCGAATCGTGGGTGCATCAGATGATGAAGCGCCAGATTCCCGTCAACCACAGACGCACGAAGTTCTACGGCTATCAGATGTGGAGCTGCACGCCGCGCAGGGCCTATTGCGCCGACGGCAGGCTGGGGCAGTACATCCTTGTGATGCCGGAGCAGGACATGGTGGTGGCCATCACCGAGTGCGCCATTGCCCCGCAGCTGCATCTGGTCTGGGAAGAGTTGCTGCCACATCTCAGCGACGAGCCTCTGGAGCAGAGTGAGGAGTCCGAGCGCCTGAAGGAGAAGATGGCTTCGTACCGCTACCTGACTCCTGACGGGACCGACACGCTGTCGATGATGAAGGAGATGGAGGGCCGCGTGTATGAGTTCACCGCCAACGAGTTCGGCTGGAAGACCCTCTCCTTCGAGCAGCACAACGGGCGCATGGAGATGAAGGTGCTGGACAAATACGGGAGGCGCTACAGCCTCTCTCTCGGCTACGGAGAGTGGCTGACCAGCGAAATCGCCGCCTATCCGCTCTATTCGATGAACGCGCGCCAGAAGTTCAAGGGCCTGCAGGGCCCCTTCTATGTGGCCGGCAGTTATGCCTGGCGCGACGATGCGCTCAACGTCCGTTTGGAGTATGTCAACTGGATTTCGGCCGCCGCGCTCGAGATACGGCCCATTGACGACCGTCTGGTGATTCGCGTCAGGAAGAGCTACCAAAAAAGAGAGGAAGAAATGTGGGGTCGGGAAGTACCCCCAAAAACCGTTCATTAATGAAATCGATGCAATTCATTAATGAAAACGATTGAAATCATTAATGAATGCGATAAAAGACGTTAATGAAACGGGACAGGAGATAACCTGAGAGCATTCATGTGGGGTTATTCAATCTGTCGCACCGGAAAGGTGAAATAGGTGTCGGGGAAGGGCTCGTCGGCCAGGGTGAAGTGCCACCACTCGGTGTCGAAGGGCTTGAAGCCGTGTTTGAGCATAGCGCGACGCAGAATCATGCGGTGGGCAAACTGCTCGGGGGTGATGCTGCGTCCGGCAGGGCTCTGGCTGTTATCCCCTGTGTAGGTGCCGCTCTCGGGATCGCCGCAGAAGTCGGGATGGCTCTCGGGGCCGAACCAGTCGAAGGTGCCGCCCATGTCGAGCTCCTTCTCCGAGGTCATGTCGAACAGCGTGAGGTCCACCGTGGAGCCGCGTGTGTGGCCGCTCTTGGCCATGATGTATTCCCGCTCGAAGAGCACGCCCTTGTCCAGGTCGGCGTAGAAATAGGGCTTCATCCTGGTGTCGTTGAGGTCTTCGGCCCAGCGCACAAAGTGGTCCACGGCTTTCTGCGGGCGGTAGGCGTCGTAGATCTTCAGGCGGTAGCCCTGACTGATGACGTCGTCGCTCACGGCCTTCAGAGCAGCTGCCGCTTCCCGGGTCAGCAGGGCGACGGGCTGTTCGTAGCCGTCGATGCGGGCGCCGACGAAGTTGTAGGTGCCGTAGTAGCGTATCTCCAGAATGGCGTCGGGGATGGCTTCGGAGAGGGTGACGAAGCGGCTGGTGTCGTCTGTCGGGCTGACGGGGGCGTTGTCGTCAGAGCCTGAGCAGGACGTGGTGACACAGATGCAGCATGCAGTGCAGAGAATGGCAATGAACGTCCGAATCTTTGAAAAGTTCATAGTGTTTGATGGGTGTTTCGTGTTGCAAAGGTATAAAAAAATCCTGATGGTGGCAGAAAAAAGGATATTTTTTTGTACATTTGCAGAGAAATGCGTCGGATGAAGTGAAAAAGATACTGTTTTTGCACGGTTTCTTTGCCAGCGGTCAATGCACGCCGGCCCGAGCCCTGTGTGAGGCTTTCGAGGGCAGAGCCTCCGTGTTGACGCCCGACCTCCCGCAGCATCCCCGGGAGGCCTTGGCGCTGATCAGGACGCTCTGCGAACAGGAGCGCCCGGACCTGCTTATCGGTAACAGCTGCGGTGCGTTCTATGCTCAGATGCTGGCGCCCGTGCTCGGCATTCCGGCCCTGTTGGGCAACCCGCATTTCCGGATGACGGAGTTCCTGAGCCAGCGCCTCGGCGAGCATGAATTCAAAGCGCCCCGCCGCGACGGCAATCAGCGCTTCACCGTTGATGAGGCGCTGATAGAGGAGTTCCGGGAGGCGGAAGCCGTGCAGTTTGACTGCTGCAATCCGTACTGGAGTGACCGCGTGTGGGGTCTGTTCGGCGAGCAGGACACGCTGGCCCGCTTCGAGCCGCAGTTTCTGGAGCACTACAGCCGCTCGTTTCATTTCCCCGGGAGGAGATGCTCGAGGCCTTCCCGCAGCCCCGGGACGGCGTGCGCTATTTCCGTCACTTCAAGGGCGGGCACTATCGCTATGTCGGCACAGCCTTCGACTCGGAGACGACGGAGCGCATGGTGGTGTATCAGGCGCTCTACGGCGAAGGCCGCTGGTGGGTGCGTCCCGAGAAGATGTTCTTTGAGACCATCGAGCGCGACGGGCGCAAATTCGCAAGATTTACGGAGCTGGAGGGCAATCCGCAGGGCTGACGTGAGGCCGGGCCCGGGGTGGCCCGTCAAAAAATATTGATGTTGTAGACGCCCTGACGGCCGGTGACGCTGTTGACGTCGGCATACTTGAGTCGGCTCAGATGGCTCTGATAGGCCTCATTCAGCAGGTTGTCGGCCACGATGCAGAGCTCGGCAATCTTCCTGTTTTTCCAGGTCAGATCGGTGCCGGCCGAAAGGTTGACCAGCACGTAGCCGGGCGTTTCCGTCTCGGTGTCGTCCAGGCTGTAAACATGGCTCTGCTTCAGGTAGTAGTCCATCCCCGCAGCGATGTAGAGATTGTCGGCGGAGAGCCCCTTGGCGTGATGTGTGTGGCGGGCATGGGCGCCCATCGTGGGATGGCTGTGGTGGAGGATCTCCCACTTGATCTTGGACGTCCAGCGCGGGGCGGGGGTGTAGGGCAGATATTTCGTCTCTTCGGGCTGGTCCGGCTGGCGGGCGTCGACGTAGGAGAAGATGTTCTCAAAGTGCAGCGAATGGATGGGATGCACGTCCACGCCGGCCTCAAAGCCCAGCAGACGGGCGTCGCCCTGCGTGTAGCTGTAGACGGGACGGTCGTCCAGCTCGCGGCCCTCACCTCTGAGGAAGATGTAGTTGTCGATGAGGTTGGCAAAAAGCGCCAGCTGGGCCGACACATAGCGCGAGGTGAAATCGAGGCCGAGGTCAAACTGCAGGCTGTATTCGGGATCCAGCTGCTGATTGCCGATTTCGTAGCGCAGGGCGCCTTCGTGTGCGCCGTTGGAGCCCAGTTCGCTCATGTTGGGCGCACGGAATCCTCGGGCCGTGTTGAAGCGCAGGTTCAGGTGGTCGTTCACATTCCACACGGCGCCCACGCTGCCCGTCACGCCGTTGAAGTTGCGGCTGAAGTCCGTGAAGCGCATCACGCCGTCCTCCTCAAGCGCTTCGCCGTGGAGGTGGCGGTGGTCCAGGCGCACGCCGCCGTTGAGCGTCCAGCGCCGGAGCTGTTTGCTGGCGGTGGCATAGACGCCGATGTCGAACAGGTTGTAGGCGGGGATGAGGAACTCTTCGCCCAGATTCAGAGACTTCTGCCACATGCCCTGCAGGCCGCCGGAGAGCTTCCACCCGCTGAATTCGCGGGTCAGATAGCGCAGGTCGTAGGTCACGGTGTGGAGTTTGAAGTCCAGTGCCGGCTCGTCTTCACCGCCGTGTTCGTGCTCCTCATGTTCGTGCTCTTCGTGTTCGTCCTCCTCGTGTTCGTCCTCCTCGTGCTCGTGGTGATGGGCTTCCTCATATTCCTGACGGCGGTTTTGCTGATAGCCGACGACGGCCTTCAGCGTGCCGTGGGAGAAGTTGATGGCATTGTCCCACACCAACTTATAGTGGCGCACCTGCTGATAGGGTAGCCATTTGTCGTAGCTGTGTCCGCGCCAGTCGTCCGCGTGGGTCAGATCGCCTGTCTGCGGGTCACGTCCGCCCTCGATGATGCCTGGCGTTTGGTGGAACACGGTGCCGATGAGGCGCGAGTGGCCCCACTGCTTCTGCAGCCCCAACATCGCTCGGCCCGACATCTCCTTGAACTGCGAACCCGGCACGTAGCCGTCGAACTTGTTCCAGTAGGCGTGGGCCCTCTTGCCGCTCCACCGGCCGTCCCACACCAGCCCGTGATGGTTGCCGCCCATGTTGAGCGAATAGCCCATGAGGCCGTTGTTGGTTTGATATTCGGACGAGAAACTGCCGCGCAACTCACCCTCGGGCAGGATGGGGCGGCTGTGAAGGATAACCACGCCGGCCATGGCGTCGGAGCCGTACATCAGGGAGGCGGGGCCTTTGAGGATCTCCACGGAGTGAACGCTGCCGCCGTCTACCTCGACGCCGTGTTCGTCACCCCATTGCTGGCCCTCCTGGCGCACGCCTTCGCTCATCACCACCACGCGATTGTAGCCCAATCCGCGGATGATGGGTTTGGAAATGCCGCATCCGGTGGTCAATTGGTCCATGCCGGGCTGGCGGGAAATGGCGTCAATGATGTTGGTAGAGGCGATGGCGCGCAGATCCTTGGCATTGACAACGGTGATGGGCCCCGTGGCGTGTTTGAGCTTCGTATTGCCCGTGACGCCGGTCACGGTCAGTTCGTTCAACTGCATGTGGCGATAGAAGATGTCGGCGGAGTCCAAAGCGTGTTGATGCTGAGGACTTGCTATGCTGTCTTGTGCTGTCGCTGTCAGGCATGCACCCGACAACGACAGAACGAAAAAGAGTCTTTTCATTCTGTAATCGTTTAAAAATGAAGTGTTGTTGTAATTGAATGGTATGCCCGGGCGCAGGAAACGCCGTCGGGGGGAGGCGCTCAGACAGCGGGAGGACCTCGCACTGCGACGGCGCCCAATGTCAGCGCGGGAAGCGCCGGTCGGTATTGAACGCGGCTTCGCGTGCATACGAAAAAGGTGTGAATCACCGCCACAGCAGCCACTACCATCGGTAGCGACAGGAACTGGCAGAGCACGCATTCGTGCATCGTTGCGCCCAGCTGGCCGATATGGCCCGTGCAGTGGTGTTGCACGCAGTCCGCACACTCTTCATCGGCGGACGAAGGCTGCACGGGGTGGGTGTGGAGCGATGACAGCAGTAGCATCGGCAGGAACACTGCCAACAGCACTCGGGATGCAATCTTTTGCTTGACTTTGACGCTCACGGCTGCAAAGATACGGCATTTTGAGAAAACTTTGCGCAGATTGACGAAAAAAAAGAGCGGACGGCATGGCGATTTTCTGAAAATTCGCTACCTTCGCAATAGAATAAACGGAAAAACTCTCTTGAAAAAGTTGTAAAATCATGAAAATTCTTATATTGCAGGCCTCTCCCAGGGCCAACGGCAACACCGCATGGATGGCGGAAGAGTATAAGAACGCTGCCGAGGCAGCAGGACACGAGGTGACGCTGGTCAACGTGTCACACAAGAAGATTGCCGGCTGTCTGGCCTGCGAATACTGCCACGGGAAGGGAGGCGGCGCCTGCATCCAGAAGGACGATATGCAGGAGCTCTATCCCCTGATGGCTGAGGCCGAAGTGCTGGTGCTGGCCGCTCCCATCTACTACTTCACCCTGAATGCCCAGATTCAGGCGCCCATCCAGCGCATGTATTGCGTCAACAAGCCTGCCAAGGTCAGGAAGATGGCGCTCATGGTGTCTTCTTATTCTCCCGGCGTCTATACCGGAGCTACGGCTGAGTATAAGGACATCTGCAATTACTGGGGCGTGACGGACAGCGGCATCGTGACGGCCAAGCTCGACGAGCAGAAGACCGAGGCCACCAAAGCCAAGATCCAGGCTTTGGTAAGCAATCTCTAAAGCGCGATTACTTGCGCTTCCAGGTCTGGGTCTCGTGGAAGATGCCCAGATGACCTCTGACCTTCAGCTCTTTGCCCTCCAGCCACATGGAACAGCGGTAGGTCTTGCCGTTCTTGGGATTGTAGATCTTGCCGTCTTCCCACTTGTCGCCGCTCTTTTTCAGGCCGCTGAGCAGGTGTACGCCCATCAGCTTGCGGCTACGCAGGCTCTTGTCCGTGTTGTGGGTGTCCAGCGTCTCGGGGCCTTTGGCCAGCCAGACAATCTTGCCGTTGAACACGTTGCCTTCCTGGAAGATTTCCACCGTGGCGTCGCCGGACTCCGTCAGCCACTTGCCCACAATGTCTTCTGCAAAAGCGCCGGCAGAGGCCAGCATCAGAGCCAAACTCAAAAGAACCTTTTTCATAGCGTTCAGAATTTAAAATCGTTTTTACCCGATGGCAAAGGTACGGAATATTTTTGAGAGGGCCGACGCTTGGGGCGCCCTATTTGGCGTTTGCGAGGATTTTTGCACGGAAAGCTTGTGAAATCGTAAAAAAGGTTGTAACTTTGCAGCGAAATAACCATCGAAATGAGCACGGTAAAGGATTACAGCAAAACAAAAACGGCCTGCTACCTCGGATTTGTGACGCAGGCCATCGTCGCCAACTTCCCTCCGCTGCTGTTCATGGCGTTTCACCGTGAATATGAGCTCCCGATCGCCAGCCTGGCCTTGATCCCGGCGGTGTTCTACATCGTTCAGCTGGTGACGGATCTGCTCTGCGCTAAGTTTAAGAATATCGACTATCGCAAGAGCATCATCGTCTCGGAGGTGACTTCGGCTCTGGGGCTCATCGGGCTGGCTTTCGTGCCGTCGCTCTTCTCCGATCCTTTGATAGGCGTGCTCCTTTGCGTGTGTGTCTATGCCGTCGGAAGCGGCTTGATTGAGGTGCTTTGCAGCCCCATCATCGAGGCCTGTCCTTTCCCCGACAAAGAAGGCATGATGAGCCTGCTGCACTCGTTTTACTGCTGGGGCGCAGTGAGTGTGATCGTTGGCTCTACGCTGTTTTTCACCCTCTTCGGCCTGGACAACTGGCGGATCCTGGCTTGTCTGTGGGCGCTGATTCCGCTCTACAACATCCTGAACTTTGCCACCTGCCCCATAGAGCCCATTGTGGAGGATTCCGAGGGGATGAGCATGACGCAGCTGCTTCGCAACAGCACTTTTTGGCTTTTCCTGATGCTGATGGTGGCCGCCGGCGCTTCCGAGGCCTCCATGGCGCAGTGGACGTCGGCTTTCGCTGAGGCCTCTCTGGGCGTGGACAAAGCCGTCGGCGATTTGGCGGGCCCATGCGGCTTTGCCTTCTGCATGGGGCTTGGCCGCTTGTGGTACGGGAAGAAGGGGCAGAATCTCGACCTCTCCGCCTACATGATGTGGGCCGGCATCGTGTGCTTCGCCGCCTATCTGACGGCTGCTCTGGCTTCGCTGCCGCTCCTGGCTTTCGCCGGCTGTATGATTAGCGGCCTGGCCGTGGGCATCATGTGGCCCGGCTCCATCAGCCTCACCTCGGCCCGGATGCCCGAAGGCGGCACGGCGCTCTTTGCCCTTCTGGCGCTGGCCGGCGATATGGGCGGCACGTTGGGCCCGTCGTTTGTGGGTCTCGGCACTGAATTCACCGGCGACGGCATTCAGGGCGGTCTGCTTGCCGCCTCAGTCTTTCCAGTGCTGCTGGTCGTCTCCCTGCTACTGATTCGCAGGTCACGTAGTTAGTTAGTATTAACCGGCGGGGAAGTCTGCGCGATTATTGAGTTCTCCTAAGTCACTCTTCAATGATAATCCGGCCCTGAGGAGTGCGATAGGCAGACACATCGCCCTTGAGTGTGTTCTTGATGTATTGGCTCAGGACGGTGTAGGTGACCTCCGTCGTTTGTTCGATGGAAGCGGCTTTTTTGAGCGCGCCGCAAAAGCCGCTCTTGTAGTAGTCGCTGACGGCGACGGTGTAGTTGCCATCGGGTCGGAGCGGCTCATACTGCGCCGTCGCGCGGTTCATCACCTGCACGTCGGTGACGGCATGAGAGCTGGTGTGGAGGGTGAATTTCAGACCGGACACCTGCGGGAAGGATCCGTCGGTCTGAGGATAGCGTTCCGTGCACTTTTTCAGCATGTTGAGCAGCATCTCTCCGCTCACTTCTATCTTGCACATCAGATCGCAGTAGGGCAGCGCGTTGACGGCATCGCCGAAGGTGATCGTACCGACCGCGATGTTGTTGCGGATGCCGCCGCCGTTGACCAGACCGATGTCGGCGCTGCAACGCTCGCGAAATGCGTCGGCGCAGAGGTCGCCGAGATTCGTCTCGCCCTTGCGCACCAGCCAGTCGCCCCTGCTGTCGGCGGCGGTCAGCATAAAGTCATTATATCCGATGACTTCGTCGGTTATTGCACTCATCAGCCGTTTGATACTGTCGGTCGTCGCCGTCACCTGCGGGCTGGAGTAGGGGATATCTTTAACAGGTATAAGCGAGGTGGAAATGCGACCGTCGGCGCTGATGACCAGCTTCCCGATATAGGCAAATTGAGTGCCCGTCTGCGTCACGGGAACTGGGTGTTGATTGCGGTCCTGCACCCTATCGCAAGGAACCACCGAATGGGTGTGGCCGTCGAGCATTGCATCGACGCCGCTAAGTTTGCTAATCAGCGTGTGTGAGTCGATGAAACCGTCGAAATTCATTTCTCCGAGATGCGACAGCACCACCACGTAGTTGGCTCCGGCCAGCCGTACGGAATCCACGGCGTGCTGCACCAGTGTGACGATGTCGTCCGGGCGTAGATCATGGCATTTTCGACCGTTTTCATCGAAGAAAGCGTAGGCTTCGTCCACCATGCTTGCCGGAGTGCAAACGCCGACGTAGCCGACGCGCTTCTCGCCGTATGATTTTATGACGCCGCCGGGGGTTGGTGCAGGTGACGGGGGCGCCGATCTGCGGCAGCAATGCCGTCATGCGCGTCATGCCGAAATCGAATTCGTGGTTGCCGACGGTGACGGCGTCGTAGCCCACTTGTCGCATGATGTCCACGATGTATTGTCCGGAGGAAATCGCCCCGGGCAGGGCGCCGTTGAGGAAGTCGCCGCTGGAAGTGACGGCCACCCAGGCCGTGTCGCTAGCGGCGATGGCGTCGCGCAGCCCCGCCAGCCTGGCGTATCCGTCGATGGCGCAGTGTACGTCGTTCTCGTACAATATCACGATGGATTTTTGCGCGTTGTGTGGAGATTCTGCTTTCCCGTTGCTCTTTGCAGCAGCATAAAAGGCAAAGCACACTCCAAAGAGAAGTGCTGCGCTCCGTTCGCCTAACTGCATGATTGTCATCGCCGATGTCGTTTTATGAGCACAAAGCTATGATAAATTCTTTATTCTGCGGCATGTTGACGGAAACAAAATATTCGAATTACAGGCAAATGTTTTTATTTTTAATTGTTTTTTCGTACTTTTGTGCCGAACATTCATAAATCACACCGGATAAAGGGATTATTTCACGGCGCAAAAAGACTGATGTAGATACAAAATTTCGTATCTTTGTCCTCATATATAAAGACGGTTGGACAGAAACGACGGAAACAGTGTAAAACGATGAAAGAACTTTCAGACTATTTCGGGAAGATTCACGACGGGGGCGGAGCAATAGGCTATATCCACTCCTGTCCGGAGTTGATAGAGTGTGTCCGACAGATAGGTTTTCTCCCGCTTTTGGACAGCGGCATACGAGGTTATGCGGCAGAGAGCATGATGGCCGAGGAGTGCCGCTTCACTCAGTTTGACGACGGGACCTGGGAGTGGCCGTTGTGGCAGTGGAAAGGCTCGGCGGTGCGCGACGGAGGATGTGTCTATGGCAAGTTCTTTGCGGGCAAGGCCGGTTTCGTCAGCCGTGAGTGGTGGCCAGACCTCTATAACTGGCGCCGCAGTCAGAATCCCGTGCCGGAGGAGGGGAGCATTGAGGATGCCATCCTGACAACGCTGCGCGAGCAGGGCAGCATGATCACGCGTGAGCTGCGGGCTGCCTGCGACTTCACGGGAAAGAATATGCGCTCGAAGTTCGACGGCTATGTCGGCCGTCTGCAGATGGGCACCTACATCGTCACCGAGGATTTCGTCTATCCCGTAGACAAACACGGGCGTGAATACGGCTTCGGTTGGTCGTTGCTCACCACGCCGGAGCGCCTGCTGGGCCGCGAGTCATGCCGCTGCGAGCGCACCCCCGAGGAATCGTTTCAGCGCATGGCAGAGCATCTGGCACAGTTGTTGCCCGATGCCACGGAGAGGCAAATCAAAAGAATCCTGAAGTGATTTAGCAAACTATTTCAACTTATTGTACATTTCGTCTGTCACAGCCTCCAGCCATTCGTTAGAGGCACCTTCCTGCACATCCTTATGATAGGTCAGGTGTTGGAACCAGGAGTTTTTCTGTGCTCCGTGCCAGTGCTTGACCTCTGCAGGAACGGCGATGACGGTGCCGGGTGTCATTGGGATGGGTTCTTTTCCCCATTCCTGATACCAGCCGCGACCGGCAACGCAAATGAGCACCTGCACCTGTTTGTGATGGATGTGCCAGTTGTTGCGACAGCGGGGCTCGAAAGTGACGTTCATGACACCGCCGCCGACGTCGGCCAGATAGCTCTGCCCGATGAAATACTTGCCGTAGGGATTAGGTTCGCCCTTGGGCCACTTGGTGCTCAGGGTATAGCCCTCGCTTGAGAGCCATGCCGAGAGTTCATCGACCAACTGCTGTGAGTTACCCATATTCACAGCGCCCTGTTTGTGAGCCGCCAGTTGCGGAGCTACGCCTTCGAGACCGCTCAGGGCAGCAACGGTCACAATCTCGCGATCGGCAGCAGAGAGCTGGTCGCCGGCAAAGATGTCGCCGAAGAGATGCGACTTCAGGTAGTAGTCATCCTGCGGGCAGAACTCGTAGTTGAAGGGCTTTCCGGAGAGCTGAGTCTGATTCTTTGTGCCCAGTTCGTAGGCCTTGCGGGCGTCGTCCCATTCGGTAGGGCGTGTCCAGGGCTTGCCTTCCTGCCAGCCGGGCTGCTTGTTTTCCAACACCTTACTCAGTACGCCCAGCGCGTTCAGCGAGCGCGGGAACCCCGTGTAGGCATAAAGCTGCGAAAAGGCCTCCTTCAGTTCGTTGACCGTTACTCCGTTGTCAAGCGCAGCGCGTACGGCTGGCTCCAGACGATTCAGATCGCCCTGTGCCATCAGGCAAGCGCATGCTGCCAATCCCTTTTGACGCTCCGTCAGCGTCTGACTGTATATTGTTGTCATAGTCATCATCATGATTAAAATAACGAAAAATATCTTTCTCATATTACTTTAAGTTTTTGGTGAAAAACTCTGCCAATGTATCCCAAGGTATCATGTTCTTGGGCTGACCCTTTCCAGCCTTTTCTTTGTAACCGCCATCGTAGAGGTCGCAATGAGAAGCATCGGGGATGATGAGCAGCTCCTTGTTCTCCGGGTTGGGATTGGGACTGCCGACGAACTTGTAACCCTCGGCACGACCCTCCACCATATAGTGATAGGCAGCTTCGCCAAAGTAGCGTGAGTGGGCATCGGCACCGTGCATCACGAGCACGGCAGAGCGGATCTCGTTGATATAGTAGAGGAAACGGCTGTTGGCATAGGCCTGAGTGCCGATGACGCGCCAACCGTCGTTGGAGTTTCCGCTCCGGGCATGATAGCCGCGCGGGGTCTTGTAGTAGTCGAAGTAGTCCCTGACAAACTGCGGTGCCTCGGCGGGCACGCTGTCAGGCACACCGCCGGCCATGGCAGCGGGATTGCTCAGACGCTGTCCGGCAAGAGTCTCGCGGGCGGCGTGGCGGGCGGCTTCATTGTCGTCGGCGTCGAAGTAACCGTTGCCGCTGACGCGCGTCATGTCATACATCGTGGAGGCCACAGTAGCCTTGATGCGCGTGTCGGCTGCGGCGGCGTTCAGGGCGATGCCGCCCCAGCCGCAGATGCCGATGATGCCTATCCTGTCGGCATCC
>CACZUX010000013.1 GCA_902784475.1 uncultured Bacteroidales bacterium
TGTGGAGGGTGTGACCACGGTGAAGCGTATCACCGAGGAGGCCGCCAGGATGGGGGTTAAATATCTGACGCTCTACACCTTCAGCACGGAAAACTGGAATCGGCCTCAGGCTGAGGTGGAGGCCCTGATGGACCTAGTCATCACGGGGCTGGAGGAAGAACTTTTTACGAAGAACAACATCCGTCTCCGTGTCATCGGCGAGTGGGACCGTTTGCCGGAAAATGTGCGCCGCAGCCTCGGCGATTGCATGGAGCACACCGCAGGAAACACACGCATGACGCTGACCATAGCCCTGTCTTATTCCAGCCGCTGGGAACTGACGCGTGCGGTGCAGGAAATTGTGAAAGAAGGGATTCGCCCGGAGGAGATCACCGAGGAGACCTTGTCGCGCCACCTGACCACATCGTTCATGCCGGATCCCGACCTGTTAATCCGCACGGGTGGTGAATTGCGCATCAGCAATTATCTGCTTTGGCAGTGTGCTTACACGGAATTCTATTTCACCGACGAGTATTGGCCCGATTTCACCGCCGACTCATTGCACCGTGCCGTAGAGGAATATCAGAAGAGACAACGCCGTTACGGCAAAACCGGAGACCAGATCACCAATGAGCAGTAAATCCGTCATATTATTAACCCTTTGCCTCATGCCCCTCTTCGTCCGGGCTCAGTTCGCGGAGAGAGACACGGCAGTGACGGTTGACTATGCCCGTACGCCCCGTGAATGCGTCATTGGCGGCATTCAGGTGGATGGCGTGAAAAACTTCAATCAGCAGCTTCTGGTGGGCCTCTCCGGTCTGAGTGTCGGCCAAACGGTCAAGCTTCCCGGCGAAGAGGTCACAAAGGCCATCCGCCGCTTCTGGCGCAACGGTCTGTTTGCCAATGTCTCCGTGAAGGTGGACAGCATTGTGCGCAGCGCGGACCACAGCGCTCCGGATTCCGCCTATTTGCACATCTTCCTGACGCAGCGCCCGCGCATCTCGTCCATCACCTACCACGGCGTGAAGAAGGGAGAGCGAGAAGACTTGGAGGAAAAGCTCGGACTGGTAAAGGAAAACCAGTTGACGCCCAATATGCTGGATCGTGCACAGATTCTCGCTCATCGCTATTTCGACGAGAAGGGCTACAAGAACGCAGAGCTGATCATCAAGCAGCACGATGATCCGGCACATCCCGACAAGATTGCTTTGGACGTCTATGTGGACAAAAAGCAGAAGGTGAAGATCAACAAAATCTACATCTTCGGCAACAACAATCTCTCGGAGCGCGCCATCAAGGGCGGTCTGCTCAAGAAAGGCGTCCTGCGCAAGATTCGTGAGACCAAGGGCTGGCGCAACTGGTTCCGCAACCATAAGTTTGTGGAGAGTCGCTACAAGGAGGCCAAGGAAAATCTGGAGAAGAAATATGCCGAGTTGGGATTCCGTGATGCCGTGATTGCCGCAGACAGTGTGGTGCCGGCACCCGGCAAGGACAACATGGTGGACGTCTACATCCATTTGGAAGAAGGCCAGAAATACTATGTGCGCAACATCGAGTGGGTGGGCAACACCGTGTATCCCACCGACCTCTTGCAGCGAATTCTCAATATGAACAAGGGCGACGTTTACAACCAGTCGCACATCGAAAAGCGTACCCTGACCGACGAGGACGCCATCGGCAACCTTTATTATAACAACGGCTACGTCTTCTACCGCCTGACCCCCGTCGAGGTGAACATCGTAGGCGACAGCGTCGATTTGGAGATGCGCATCGTGGAGGGCCAGCAGGCCCACCTCTCCAAGGTGAGGATCTCCGGCAATGAGCGCGTATATGAAAATGTCATCCGTCGCGAACTGCGTACGAAGCCGGGCGACCTTTTCTCCAAGGAGGCCCTGGAGCGCAGCTACCGTGAAATAGCCTCTATGGGTCATTTCGACGCCGAGCATATCGATTATAAGGTGGAGCCCGACATGGCCAACGGCACGGTGGATATGAGCTGGGGCGTGACGCCCAAGAGCAACGACCAGGTGGAGTTCTCTCTGGGTTACGGACAAACCGGTGTCATCGGTAAGATCGGTTTGAAGTTCGGCAACTTCTGTATGGCCAACCTGTTCAAGAAGGGCGGCCTGCGTCGCGGCGTGATGCCCAACGGCAACGGCGAGACCTTCTCCATCTCCGGCCAGACCAACGGCACGTACTATCAGTCGTACTCCATTTCCTACATGAATCCCTGGTTTGGCGGCAAGCGCCCCAACACCCTCTCGTTCTCGGCCTTCTACAGCCGCCAGACCGACGTGTCGAATTCTTACTACAACTCGGCTTACTACAACAACTACTATTCCTCCTACCTCTCCGGTATGGGCACGAGCGGCTACAGTTACTACGAGAACTACTACGACCCGGACAAGTACGTGCAGATGTTCGGCACCACGCTGGGTTGGGGTAAGCGTCTGCGCTGGCCCGACGACTACTTCTATTTCCAAGCCGTCCTGGGCTACACGCGCTATATGTTGAAGGACTGGAACTACTTCCTCATCTCCAACGGCTCGTGCAACAACCTCAATGTTACGCTGTCGCTGTCGCGCAACTCTACCGACAACCAGATTTATCCCCGTCGCGGTTCGACGTTCTCTTTGGACGTTTCCTTCACGCCGCCCTATAGCCTCTTCAACAATAAGGACTACTCCAAGCTGGCCACCAACCCCAACAGCGCCACCTATCAGGACGAGCTGCAGGAGAAGTATCGCTGGATTGAGTATCACAAGTGGAAGTTCAAGAGCCGCACCTATACGGCCCTCAACTCCTCCAACAAGTGCTTTGTGCTGATGACGAGGGCGGACATCGGTATCCTGGGTTCTTACAACAGCAACAACAAGTCGCCCTTCGAGACCTTCTATGTGGGCGGTGACGGCACCTCGGGCTACTCGTCCACCTATGCCACCGAGACCATCGGTCTGAGAGGTTACGACAACGGTTCGCTCACGCCCAACCGCTCGCTCTTGGGCTATGCCTACGACCGCTTCACTGTGGAGCTGCGCTATCCCTTCATGCTGGGCGCCTCCACCAACATCTACGGTCTGGTCTTCGTAGAGGGCGGTAACGCTTGGACCGACATCAAGAAGTTCAACCCCTTCGACATGAAGAAGTCGGCCGGTGTGGGTGCACGCATCTTCCTGCCTATGGTGGGTCTGTTGGGTATCGATTGGGCCTACGGCTTCGATGAGGTTTACGGCAGCAAGACCACTGCTGGCAGTCATTTCCATTTCATTCTCGGACAGGAATTCTAATATCAGATACAAGAAACACCGTAAAGACAGACAACTATGAAAAAGATTCTTTTATCCCTTACGCTTTTTGCCGTCTGCGCCATGACGGCTTCGGCTCAGAAGTTTGCTTTGGTCGACATGGAGTACATTCTTAAGAACGTGCCCGCCTACGAGCGCGCGGGAGAACAACTCAACCAGGTGTCACGCAAGTGGCAGGCCGAGGTGGACGCCCTTCAGCAGGAGGCCGAGACGCTCTACAAGAACTATCAGTCGGAAGCCGTCTTCCTGAGCAACGAGCAGAAGACAAAGCGCGAAGAAGCTGTGGTGGCCAAGGAGAAGGAGGCCGCCGAGCTCAAGCGCAAATATTTCGGCCCAGAGGGCGAATACTACAAGAAACGTGAGAGCCTTATGGCGCCCATTGAAGACGAGATCTACAACGCGGTGAAAGACATCGCCGACCAGAAGGGCTACAGCCTGGTGCTGGACCGCGCTTCCGAGTCTGCCGGCATCATCTTCGCCTCCCCCAAGGTGGACATCTCCAGCGAGGTGCTGACCCGTTTGGGCTACAATTGATTGAAGAAAATTAATTGCAAGAACAAATAAAACAAAAGAAAGATTATGAAGAAAATTCTTGTTATGGCATTTGCCATGATGGCCATGACGGCCGGTGCACAGAAGTTTGCCCACTTCAACAGTGCCGATGTGATTCCCAACATGAAGGAATACACCACCGCACAGCAGGAGTTGGAGACCATGAGTAAGCAGTATGAAGAGGACCTCAAACTGATGCAGGACGAACTGCAGAAGAAGAGCGACGAGTATCAGAAGGAGCAGGCCAATCTCCTGGACAACGTGCGTCAGCGTCGCGAGCAGGAGTTGCAGGACCTCTACCAGCGTCTGCAGCAGAGCTACCAGGACAACCAGCAGGCTTTGGCTAAGGCTCAGCAGGAGAAGCTCGGCGCCATCCAGGAGAAGGTGCTGGCTGCAGTAAAGAAGGTCGGTGAAGCCGGCGGTTATGTCTATGTTGTGGACGTGTCCTCCGGTGTGATTCCTTTTGTCAACACCGCCCTGTCTACCGACATCACCGCTGAGGTGAAGAAGGAGGTTGGCATTGTTGCCGCTCCCTAATTCGTAAAATTCTTTTTCTGCCATGACGGCGCCGATAGGGGTTTTCGACAGCGGATACGGCGGTCTGACGATACTGAAGCAGATTCGCCGCATAATGCCCGAATACGACTATCTCTATCTGGGCGACAACGCCCGTGCGCCGTATGGACCCCGTTCTTATGAGGTGGTGTACGAGTTCACTTTGCAGGCCGTACGCCACCTCTTTGATGCGGGCTGTCCGCTGGTCATTCTGGCATGCAACACAGCCTCCGCCAAGGCCCTGCGCAGCATCCAGCAGCGCGACCTTCCCTTTATGGATGATCCCTCTCGCCGCGTGCTGGGCGTCATCCGTCCCACGGTGGAGAGCGTGGGCGATGTCACGAAGACGCGCCATGTGGGACTTTTTGCCACACCGGGCACCGTCCGATCGCTCACTTATGAGATAGAGATTCACAAGCTCTTTCCCGATATCAAGGTCACGGGTGTGGCTTGTCCCATGTGGGTGCCGTTGGTGGAGAACGAGGAGTTTGCCTCTCCCGGCGCCGACTATTTTGTGAAGAAATATGTGGATGAGCTGCTCGGCCTCGACCCTGAAATTGACACGATTATTCTCGGCTGCACCCATTATCCTCTTCTTTTGGACAAGATCCGGGCCTGCTGTCCCGAAGGTGTTGCGCTGATGTCGCAGGGCGACTATGTGGCCAACAGTCTTCAGGATTATCTGCAGCGCCATCCCGAGGTGCAGTCGCGCCTGTCACGCGGTGCATCGCTCAGCATGGAGACCACCGAGCAGCCCGATCAGTTCTCTTCTTTGGCTTCACTCTTCCTGGGCGAAAGCGCCGGTGTGGACGTGAAGCGTATCACGCTGTAAACAGCCAGCCCTCCCATCACGGCCACCGTTAGGAAGATAGTAAGAAAGTCGCCCGCGTGCATGCTCACGGGGTAGGACTCCACCAGATAAGTGCCGTCTTCTCCGCCCATTTTAATCAGCCCGAAGTGTTCCTGCAGTCCGCAGAGCAGGGCGCCGAGCCCCAAGCCTATAGCGCAACCCGAGAGTACAATCATCCAACCCTCGTAGAGGAAGATGCGCCGCCTCATGGAGAGGGGGCAGCCCAAGCTGCGCAGCGTCTCCAGGTCTTCTTTCTTGTCGATGATCAGCATGGAGAGACTGCCGATGATGTTGAGCGAAGCCACTAAGAGGATGAAGCAGAGGAAGAGATAGGCGATGAGCTTCTCCACCTTCATGATGTGAAACACGTCGCTCTGCTGCTCGTAGAGATCTTCCACGATGAATCCGCTGCCTTTGAGGATTTTCTCGATGCTGCTTCGGCTGCCGCCTTCGTTCAGGCGCACTTCCAGGGCGGTGTATTGCCCTCGACGGTCGAAGAGACGTTGCGCGAAGCCCAGCGAGCACAGGATGTAGTGGTTGTCGTATTGACTCTGATGCACCATGAATACCAGGCCGGGGGAGTAGAGCTCGTCTTTGTTAAAGCTGCTCATGGGGTTGGCCATGTTGACCTGCTCGCCCTTTTTGGGGGCGTAGATGGTGAGCGGCTCGTCGAAACTGGCGCCCAGGCCGAGTTGTCCGCACAGGCCGATGCCCAGGATGCCGTATTCGAGCACGTCGACGTGCAGCATTGGGGCGCCTTCTCCATAGAGTATATTGTGGATGTCGGTCTGCTCGGTGAAGTTGTCGTCCACACCCTTGAGCGTGACCACCATCTGCTTGCCGCCTCTCACGATGAGCGCCTTGTCTTCCACCACCGGCGTCAGCACTGCCACATCGGGCGAGGCCTTCAGGGCTTTGATGTGAGGGTCGTTGGCGCTGAAAGGCCGTCGGTCGGCCATGGTGATGCGCAGCTCGGGGTCGAATTCGGTGAAAAGGCTGGCGACGAGCTCCTGGAAGCCGTTGAATACGCTCATGACGCACACCAGCGCCATGCTGCCCACCACCACGGCCAGCATGGAGATGACGGAGATGATGTTGATGGCGTGGTGCTTCTTCTTGGAGAAGAGATATCTCCTAGCTATGAAGAAGGCGGTCGATGTTTTCGACATAGTCCAAGGAGTCGTCCACGAAGAACTTCAGCTCGGGGATGATGCGCAACTGCATGCGCACACGACGTCCCAGTTCGTAGCGGATTGTCTTCATGTTCTGATTGACGTTGGCCACAATTTCTTCGCTCTTTTCGCTGGGAAAAACGGAGAGATAGGCGCGGCAGACGCTCATGTCGGGCGATATGCGGCAGGCTGACACGCTCACCAGCGTGCCTCTCATGGCCTGCGTCTCTTTCTGGAACATGTCCGAGAGCTCCTTTTGGATGAGGCGGGCTACTTTGTTCTGCCGTGTGGTTTCCATCAGAATTGTGCTGCAATGGAGGCGGCGATAGCCGTCATCTCCTCGGGGGAGAGCTCCAGTTTCTTGTTGGCAAAGTTCAGGTCTTTTTCGCTCTGCATGGGCACCAGATGCACATGGGCGTGAGGCACTTCCAGACCCAGCACGGCCTGACCTACTTTCACGCAGGGGATGGCCTTCTTGATGGCCACAGCCACATGCTTGGCGAAGATCTGCATGCGGCCGATTTCTTCGTCGCTCAGGTCAAAGAAGTAGTCTACTTCGCGCTTGGGCACCACCAGCGTGTGGCCCTTCTGCAGCGGAGCGATGTCGAGGAAAGCGAAGAATTCATCGTCTTCGGCCACCTTGTAGCAGGGGATGTCGCCCTTGATGATTTTGGAGAAAATGGTCATTCTTCGAAGCTGATTGAAAGGATTTCAAAGGTCAATACGCCGGCGGGCACCTGCACGGGCACCTTCTCGCCTACCTTGTGGCCCAGCAGGCCCTTGGCGATGGGAGATTCTACGCTGATTTTACCTTCGCGATTGTTGGCTTCCGTGCCGGACACGATGCGGTATTTTGCAGTCATGCCGTTGGCCAGGTTCTTGATCTCCACGGTGCAGAGGATGCCCACCTCGTCGCTCTTGAGGTTCTTGGTGTCGATAATCTTGGCGTCGTGAATGGTCTGCTTGAGCATGGCGATTTTGGTCTCCAGTTTGCTCTGCCATTCCTTGGCGGCGTCGTACTCCGCATTCTCGCTCAAATCGCCCTTGTCTCGGGCCTCTGCAATGGCTGCGCTGGCGGCGGGACGCTCCACGCTCTCCAAATGCTGAAGTTCGGCCACGAGCTTATCGTAGCCTTGTTGTGACATGTATGCCATAGTATAATTAGAAATATGTTTTTCGTGTAATTTGCGCGCAAAGGTACGACAAAAATGCGAATGAAGGAAATATTGGTTAAAAAATAGACTCTTGCAGCGATATTTTCTCCGCTTTTGTCTCTTATATCATATATTCTTTGTATATTTGCACGATTTTTGACGTATTTATTCCAACTATTATCAACAAGATGAACGTAATTACAAAGACCGTTTCGTTGCCTGATGGACGCACCATCACCATCGAAAACGGTAAATTGGCCAAACAAGCCGATGGTGCCGTCGTGTTGCGTATGAACAACACCGTGCTCCTGGCCACTGTTTGTGGTGCCAAGGACGCAGTCCCCGGCACAGATTTCATGCCTCTTCAGGTAGAGTATCGTGAGAAGTACAGCGCAGCCGGCCGTTTCCCCGGCGGTTTCACCAAGCGCGAGGGTAAGGCCAACGACGATGAGATTCTCACCTGTCGTCTGGTGGACCGCGCTCTGCGTCCCCTCTTCCCCAGCAACTACCACGCTGAGGTGTATGTGAATGTGATCCTTTTCTCCGCCGACGGCGTGGACATGCCCGATGCTTTGGCAGGTTTTGCCGCCAGTGCAGCATTGAGCTGCAGCGATATCCCCTGGGACGGCCCCATCAGTGAAGTGCGTGTCGCACGTATCAATGGTGAGTATGTCATCAACCCCACTTTCGAGCAGTTGAAGCAGGCCGACATGGACCTCATGGTCGGCGCCACCGAAGAGAACATCATGATGGTGGAGGGCGAGATGAAGGAAGTCAGCGAGCAGGATCTTCTGGGCGCCCTCAAGGCTGCCCACGAGGCCATCAAGCCCATGTGCCGCCTCCAGAAGGAGCTGGCCAAGGAGCTCGGCACCGACGTGAAGCGCGAGTATTGCCACGAGGTCAACGACGAAGAGCTCCGCGAGGAGGTTAAGGCCAAGTGCTATCAGCCCGCTTACGATGTCACCAAGCAGGCGCTCGAGAAGCATCAGCGCGCCGAGGCCTTCGAGAAGATTCGCGAGGACTTCAAGTTGGCTTATGCCGCTGCTCATCCCGAACTTTCCGACGACGAGCTGGAGGAGAAGAACGGCCTTGTTGACCGCTACTACCATGACGTGGAGCGCGACGCTATGCGTCGTTGCATCCTCGACGAGGGCATCCGTCTCGACGGCCGCAAGACCACCGATATCCGTCCCATTTGGTGCGAGGTTAGCCCTCTGCCCATGCCTCACGGATCGGCCATCTTTACTCGTGGTGAGACTCAGTCTCTGTCTACCACCACACTGGGCACCAAGCTCGACGAGAAGATGGTGGACGATGTGCTCGACAAGAGCTACATGCGCTTCCTCCTTCACTACAACTTCCCTCCCTTCTCTACCGGTGAGGCTAAGGCTCAGCGCGGCGTAGGCCGTCGTGAGATCGGTCACGGCCATCTCGCATGGCGCGGTCTGAAGGGCCAGATTCCTGCCGACTATCCTTACACCATTCGCGTGGTGAGCGACATCCTCGAGTCCAACGGCTCCAGCTCCATGGCTACCGTTTGTGCCGGCTGTCTCTCTCTGATGGATGCCGGTGTGCCTCTGAAGAACCCCGTGAGCGGCATCGCTATGGGTCTGATCAAGAACCCCGGCGAAGACAAGTATGCTGTCCTCAGCGACATCCTCGGCGACGAGGATCACCTGGGCGATATGGACTTCAAGACCACGGGCACGCCCAACGGTCTGACCGCCACTCAGATGGATATCAAGTGCGACGGCCTCTCCTACGAGATTCTGGAGAAGGCCCTCATGCAGGCCAAGGCCGGTCGTGAGCACATCCTGGGCGAGATGCTCAAGGTGTTGCCCGCTTCCCGTCCTGAGCTCAAGCCCCACGTGCCCCGCATCGAGCAGATCACCATTCCCAAGGAGTTCATCGGTGCTGTCATTGGCCCGGGCGGCAAGATCATCCAGGGCATGCAGGAAGAGACCGGTGCCATCATCACGATTGATGAGGAAGACGGCGTAGGCAAGGTGCAGGTGAGCGGCAGCGACAAGGCTTGCATTGACGCAGCTTTGGCCAAGATCCGTGCCATTGTGGCCATCCCCGAAGTGGGTGAGGTTTATGAGGGCACCGTGCGCAGCATCATGCCTTACGGCGCTTTCGTGGAGTTTATGCCCGGCCGCGACGGTCTGCTGCACATCAGTGAGATCGAGTGGAAGCGCCTGGAGACGGTCGAGGAGGCCGGCATCAAGGAAGGCGACACCATCAAGGTGAAGCTCCTCGAGGTCGATCCCAAGACCGGCAAGTTCAAGCTCTCCCGCCGCGTGCTTCTGGAGAAGCCCGAAGGCTATGTGGAGCGCGAGCGTCGTCCCCGTCCCGAGCGTGGTGAGCGCCGTCCCCGCCCTGAGCGCGGCGAGCGTCGTCCCCGTCCCGAGCGTGGCGAGTCTCACGACGAGCAGCCCTCTTCCGAGGAGTAAGTCTCGCGAACCTTAAATAATATATATATGGGACAGCCCGGAGCACTTCACGTGCCCCGGGTTGTTTGTCTTATGGCCCATTGTGTGCGTTTCGGAGGTTGTTTTGCTAAAAAAATGATTTTTGCGGACAAAGGATTGCCAAAGATGTCATCCGGCTCGAAAATATTTGTTATCTTTGTCCCCGTTGAATTATTTATAAGTACACAGTATGAGAAATGAATGGAGAGGCTTCAAGGGCGTGAAATGGCTCGACGAAGTGAATGTGCGTGATTTTATTCAGAACAACTACACTCCCTATGACGGCGACGAGAGTTTCCTCGAGGGCCCCACGGAGGCGACCAATGTCCTCTGGGGCAAGCTGCAGAAGCTGCAGAAAGAGGAGCGCCTCAAGGGCGGCGTGCTCGACATGGAGACCGAGATTGTCAGCTCGATGACGGCCTACGGCCCCGGTTACATCGATCCCGAGACCAAAGACCTTGAGAAGGTTGTCGGCCTTCAGACCGACAAGCCCCTCAAGCGTGCTTTCATGCCCTACGGTGGCATCAAGATGGCCGAGCAGGCCTGCACGACCTACGGCTACAAGCCTTCGGAGAAGCTCCATGAAATCTTCACTAAATACTGCAAGACGCACAACGACGGCGTGTTCGACGCTTACACCGACGAGATGCTGCGCGTGCGCCACAACCACATCCTTACCGGTCTGCCCGACACCTACGGCCGTGGCCGCATCGTGGGCGACTATCGCCGTGTGGCCCTTTACGGTATCGACTTCCTCATCGAGCAGAAGGAGATTGACAAATACAACTGCGGCAAGCGCCAGATGAGCGAGGACATCATCCGTCTGCGTGAGGAAATCTCCATGCAGATCAAGGCCCTCAAGGGCATGAAGCAGATGGCCGAGATCTACGGCTACGACATTTCCCAGCCCGCCAAGAACGCCCGCGAGGCCGTCCAGTGGCTCTACTTCGGCTACCTGGCTGCCATCAAGACGCAAAACGGCGCCGCTATGTCCGTAGGCCGCATCTCCACCTTCCTCGACATCTACATCACCCGCGACCTTCAGGAGGGCACTCTCACCGAGAGCGAGGCCCAGGAGCTCATCGACCACATGGTCATGAAGTTCCGCATGGTGAAGTTCGCCCGTATCCCGTCCTACAACGAGATCTTCTCCGGCGACCCCGTATGGGCTACGCTTGAGGTGGCCGGCATCGGCCAGGACGGTCGTCATCAGGTGACGAAAAACTGCTACCGCTTCCTCCACACGCTGGAGAACATGGGTCCTTCGCCCGAACCCAACCTCACGGTGCTCTATTCGCCCCGTCTGCCCGAGACCTTCAAGCACTACGCCGCTATGGTCAGCGTGAAGACCAGCTCCATCCAGTATGAGAACGACGATGTGATGCGTCCCATCTGGGGTGACGACTACTCGATCTGCTGCTGCGTGAGCGCCACGCAGACGGGCAAGGAGATGCAGTTCTTCGGCGCCCGCGCCAACATGGCCAAGACGCTCCTCTATGCCATCAACGGCGGCGTCGATGCCAAGACACGTGAGCAGTGCGGCCCCAAGTTCCGTCCCATCACCAGCGAATACCTCACCTGGGAGGAGCTCGAGCCTCGCTTCCGCGACACGCTCGATTGGCTGGCCGACATCTATGTCAACACGCTGAACCTCATCCACTACATGCACGATAAGTACTTCTACGAGGCCGCTGAGATGGCGCTCATCGACACCGATGTTCGCCGCACCTTTGCTACCGGCATCGCCGGCTTCAGCCATGTGGTGGACAGCATCTGTGCCGTGAAGTATGCCAAGGTGAAAATCATCCGCGATGAGAACGGCTTCAACTACGACTATGCCATCGAGGGCGACTTCCCCCGCTACGGCAACGACGACGATCGCGCCGACGAGGTGGCACTCTGGGTGCTGAAGACCTTCCTGGCCAAGATCAAGCGTCATCACACTTATCGCAACTCCGAGCCCACGACCTCTATTCTGACCATCACGTCGAATGTGGTTTACGGCAAGTACACCGGCAATCTGCCTGACGGCCGTCGCGCCGGCACGCCGCTTTCTCCCGGTGCCAACCCCAGCTACGGCGCTGAGAAGAACGGCCTTCTGGCTTCGCTCAACTCTGTGGCCAAGATTCCTTACGAATATGCTCTTGACGGCATCTCCAACACGCAGACCATTGCGCCTTCGGCCCTCGGTCACGACGACGAGGAGCGCGCTCAGACTTTGGTGCGTGTGATGGACGGCTACTTCACGAAGGGTGCTCACCATCTGAATGTCAACGTCTTCGGCGTGGACAAGCTGCTCGACGCTATGGAGCATCCCGAGAAGCCCGAATACGCCAACTTCACCATCCGCGTCAGCGGCTACGCCGTGAAGTTCATCGACCTGACGCGTGAGCAGCAGGAGGACGTTATCGCCCGTCAGGCTCACGAGCGTCTCTGATATGACCTGCACAGGTTTCATCCATTCCACCGAATCCTTCGGCTCCGTTGACGGGCCGGGGATTCGGTTTTTAATCTTCCTGCAGGGCTGCAGGATGCGTTGCCGCTATTGCCACAACCCGGACACCTGGAAGCTATCAGAGCACTCAGATGACTCCGACCACTCAGATGATTCAGAGCACCTTCAGACTGTGGCGCAGTTGCTCGACCGGGCGGAGCGCTATCGCGACTATTGGGGGAGGGAAGGAGGCATCACCGTCTCCGGCGGCGAAGCGCTCCTGCAGCTGGACTTCCTCACGGCGCTCTTCGAGGAAGCCCACCGTCGCGGCATCAACACTTGTCTGGATACGGCGGCACAACCGTTCACGCGTGAGGAGCCTTTTTTCTCCCGATTCCAACGGCTGATGCAGAGCACAGACCTTGTTCTGCTCGACCTCAAACACATGGATCCCGAGCGCCACAAGTGGCTCACGGGCCACACCAACGAGAACATCCTCGACTGTGCGCGCTGGCTTTCTGACGCTGGCGTACCCGTGTGGATTCGCCACGTGCTCGTGCCGGGCATCACCGACGACGAGGAGCATCTTCGCTCCATGCGCCGCTTCATCGATACGCTCCAAAATGTTAAAAAAGTGGAGGTGTTGCCCTACCATACGCTTGGTGTCCAAAAATGGGCTAAAATGGGCCTGAATTATTCGCTCGCAGATGTCCCCGTTCCCTCTGTAGAACAGGAGCGTCGGGCCAGCGAAATCCTCATCGGCTGAGGATAATCATTGAAAAAAAAATTAAACAACAAGTGAACAGCAAGATGTATTAAATCTTGTTGGAATTTATCTTTTTGGGGTAAAATTGCATACATTTCGCCGGAAATCTTAAAAAATATTAAACTTTTCTTGCTTATATCAGTCGAATTGTATACTTTTGCAAAGCAAAAAGAGTATGTACGGCGGAAAGTATCATTATGTGGTCATAATCAAGCGCTCGTTGGCAGTCGTTTTGGCGGCCTTCTTCGCTTTGGCGTCTGTAGCCCGGACGCCCGGCTACACTATATGCGACTCTGTCACCGGCACGGCTCATATTGATTTTCCCTTTGACGACGCCCGCATCGCTCCCGACTACGGCAACAACGCCGTCGAACTGGACCGCATCAACCGTATGCTCGACCTGGTGAGGAACGACACCAACGCCGTTCTTCAGGGCATGTCGATTCATGGCTACGGCTCTCCCGAAGGCACCTTCCGCCGTAACAGCAGTCTGGCTCAGGCGCGCACTGACAGCATCGCCGCCTACATCGCCCGTCGCAACAATCTGCCCGAGGGCTTCATCAAGACCTCCACGACGGCTGAGGACTGGGACGGCCTCGAGCGTTATGTCCGCGAAGCGCCTGCAGAGCTCCTGCCTCATCGCAGCGGCCTCTTGCGCATCCTGCAGTCCGATCGTTCGTCCGGAGGCATGGAGTGGGCCATGAAGACGATGTATCCTGCCGATTACAACGTCATCCGTAAGGAGTGTTTCCCCCGCTTGCGTCGCACGGAATTTTGCATTGTTTATCTGTTCAAGTGTCCGCCCGAGCCCGCCATCGAGCCCGTCGCTGTTGAGTCGAAGGCTAAGGTGGACAGCGTCATCGTGTCTCCTGTGGCAGAAGAGCCTCAGGACCAGTTTGTCATTGAGAAGCGCAAGCGCACGATCTTCTTTGTGCGCATGAATATGCTCCTGCCCTTGCTCAACATCGGCATCGAGGTGCCCATCGGCAACAGGTGGTCCGTCGGCGCCGACTGGCATTATCCCTGGCTGTTCCGCAACTGGCGTCATGAGAACTGCTACCAGATGGACGGCCTCCTCGTGGAGGGTCGCTACTGGTTCGGCAAGAAGCATAAGCCCGGCGAAGAGAATCGGAAATACCGCCTTCGGGGCCACTCCGTCGGCCTCTTCACGATGCTCGGCCGCTACGACCTCCAGCACAACTACACGGGCCATCAGGGCGAATACGTCATGGGCGGCATCGACTATCTCTGGGCTAAACCCATCTTCAAGGGCAAGATGCACCTGGAGCTCTGTTTCGGCGTAGGATTCTTCTACACTCAGGCCCGCAAGTACCATGTGTACGAGGAGGGCGGCAAAGGCTATCGCGACAAGAACTATCGCAAGCACATCACATATTTCGGCCCCTTGCGTGCCGGCGTCAATCTCGTGGTGCCCATCAAGTGGACCACCAAAAAGAAGGTGAAGCTGTGAAGACATTGAGACACATACAGAACTTTGTTGCCCGCAGGCTGGAGAGCTTGCGCGAGGGTTTGCTGTGCGGGTCTCGCATCTTCCTTCTTACCTCTTCCTTCTTCCTTCTTACCTCCTGCGAACGCATGGAGCTCTACGACTTGGGCCGCCACCTCAGCCTGTCGCTCGACCTCAAGCTGGAGATCGACGTCGTCATCGATCCCTCGAAGCAGACCGACGAGCCTATCCCGACTAAGATCGATCCGCCGACCTATCATAAGGTGATCTTCTATTCGACTGAAGACGGCTCGCAGAAATACTCCACCTTCGTCGGCACCAACGGCGGTGAAATCAGCACTCCTCCGGGCACCTATCGCATGTTGACTTACTCTTTCGGTACGGAGTACATTCAGATTCGCGGCGAGGAGAATATCAACACGCTTGAAGCCTTCACGAGCGACATCACGGAGGCTAAGAGAGGTGCGCTGCGCGGCTTCACCCGTGCGGGCGATCCGGAGCCTGAGGAGCAGCCGATCATTTGGGCGCCCGACCATCTGCTCGTGTCGCAGGAAACGGTCACCATCCCCGAGTTCAGCGAGGACGACATCGTCATCACCCTGCACGCCAAGTGTGCAACGATTGTGGAGACCTATACCTTCGAAGTGCCCTATGTGCATGGAGCGCAATGGATTGAGAGCGTCGAGGCTTTCGTCACCAACCAGGCGCGCACCAGCTTCTTCGGTCGCGGCGAAGTCAGCCGGGAGCCGGCGACCATCTGCTTCCCTGTGGGTGTCAATCGCGCGAAGGGCTATCTCTACTCCGAATTCAACACTTTCGGCAAGCTTCCCGGCGAGAGCCGCAGTCTGCTCCACATCCTGATTAAGAACACGGGCGGTGAGGAACTTCACATCACTACGGACATCACCGACCAGTTTGAGAAGGAAGATCACCACATCATCATCCCGGAAGAAATCATTGTGCCAGAACCTCATCAGGAGGGCGGTGGCATTGCACCTACGGTGGATCCTTGGGAAGACGAACAACATGATGTGCCGATAGGATAATGATAATTGACAATTGATAATTGATAATTGATAATTAAAAAACGAGAAAATAAGAATGTTAAACCACCAAACCCCTAACTAGCCTACGAAACAGACAGTACAACATCAACTAATCAGAAAAAAAAACAGAGAAAACAAAAAATTATTTAACCTATTTATTAATCAAAACTTTAAAATTATGAAAAAGTATTTGTTTTTAGCATCGGTTGCAGCCCTCTCGTTTACGGCTTGCACCAATGAGACCGAGGAGTTCACCGGAACCGGCTCGGCTAGTCAGCAAAAGGAGATTGCATTTGTAGCAGTTTCTCAGCCAACTACTCGTGGTCAGTATTCAGTTATCACAACAGATTTCCCTACTGACAACTCTATGGAGGTGAAGGCTTACCAGACACAACCAACTCCTGGTGCGTACTTTGACAAGTGCACATTCTCTAAGAATGGTGAGACTTGGAAGGGCAGTCAGTACTGGCCTTTGAGTGCAGCAAAGATTAACTTCTTCGCTGTGTCTGGTTATGGACTTACTGCATCTCACATCACAATTGCCGATTTGTTGGCTTCTTCTACTGTTGCTTATACAACTGCTAATTCTTATAGTGCTGCTACTCAGAGTGACATTATGTATGCTTTTGGTCGTGGAGAAGTAACAAAGAGTGGAAACACATTAACATTCCCTGGACCTGTGTCTATGCAATTCAAGCATGCTTTGGCTTTGATCGATTTCGAAGTTAAAGGTAATTCTGCAACAGAGACGGGCGCTATTACAGTCAATAGCATTACACTTAAGGGTGCTACATATAATGGTACTTTGACCCTTACCAACACCAATGCTGCTACCGAAAGTGAGACCGTAACAACTGCTGTATCATGGGTTGCTGGTGATCCTGTTGCTACACAAACTGTACCCGGCATTTCTTCTGGCACTGCGATTACTGATACATATGCTCGTATTGGTAATGGTCTTATGGTTATTCCTGGGACAGGTTTCACTTCTTTCGTAATCAACTACTCTCTTAATGGTAACAGTTACGACTATGAGTATACTCCTTCACCTGCAGTTTCTTCAACTACAGCAAACAACAAGTATACATATCAGATTAATTTCAAGTTGCATGAGATTGAGATTGCTCCTTCTGTAGCTACATGGACCAACACCAACACACCTATTACTATTGTTGATTAATCAACACCAAAAAGTTCTCTAAGAACTAACACCAACGCCGGAAGGGGTTCGACTCCCCTTCCGGTAACAAAGCAAAATGAACCCTCTGAGAACAGTCTGAGAACAGTCTGAGAACACGTTTCATTCGCGCAGCATTACTGTTTGCTCGAAGAAACACGAAGAAAACTCGAAGGAAACACGAAGGAAACTCGGAGGAAAGACGAAAGATGAAGAAAAACAAAACATATATCGGATTGATCCTGCTGGCAGCCGGGCTGCTGGCCGGATGCTCCGGTAGCGAGGGTGGGGAGGACGTTGTCCCTCAAAACACCCATGCCGGTCAGCAGGCGGAGCTGCGCCTCACGGCCAACAACATGCCAACTCGCGCCACCACCATCGACAACAACACCGACCTGCGAGGCTACAACCTCAAAATCGATGCCTATTATCACGGCACCGAGACCAAGTTCCTCGATGGCAAGACGCTGCACTATGACAGCAGCGAGCCCGCAGCCTGGAAGTTCTGGAACACAAGCACAGACTTGCAGGAACACTACTACTGGCCCTTCGACGGCTCCACAGTAACCATAGCAGGAGATCCTGTTGTAGCCTCGACGCTTGACTTCGTGGGTTATTGCCCTTACACAAAGCCCGCATACATCGGCGCGCCGACCTACAACCACAGCACGGGCGTCCGCTTCACCTGCGACATGAGCGGCTATATGACGCTTGCCCAGCAGGCAAGCATGCAGGAATTCATCGTCTCCGTTCTGCCCAACCAGACGTTGGCCACTCAGACGGCAGCCGGCGGCGCATTGCCGATGGTGTTCAAGCATCCCTTCGCCCTCATCAAGTTCACCATCACGGCTGCCAGTGGCACACACGTTCAGATCAACAGCATCAAACTCACCGGCCTGAAAACGGGCGGCACCTGCACCTATGACGGCACCACGATGGCTTGGAGCGGCCTCACCGGCAGCGCCGATATGACGCTTACCCAAACGCTGAAAAATGGCGGAACGACGGAGGGAACGCCCTTTATGGTCATCCCCAACAACTACGGCTCGAAGTTCCTCACCGTCAACGCCACTTGGGACGACTGGAGCAATCCTGTGACCATCAGCGACTACGGCACCGATGTGGACTTCAACTGGGAGGCCGGACGCATCTACACCTACAACCTGACGCTTGATAAATACGGTCTCATCGTGGATATAGCGAAATATACAGAACAATGGTGATGAAAGACGTAAGACGATATATACAACGGATGCTCCTGACGGCGCTCCTGCTGCTGGCGGGAGGTGCAGCGCATGAGGCATGGGCCACGGATGTAACCTACCATATTCTGACGCTGCCGATTGACAACAGCATCTACCACATGACAAGTACTGTCAGTGGCAAGCGTCTGGAAGCTTTCAAGGTTACCATAACGGGACAGAGTAATTTGGAACTACCGGCAGCCTATAAGAGTCCGTTGGTAGAGAGCTTTACGTATTACGCCGCATCGGATGTCACTGTGAGTGGTTCTGCCGTAAAGCTGTTCGATGCTACGAATAACCAAAACAAGGCGTACTACTACACCATTAACGGCGGAGCCACAGCAGTTACTGAGAAAACAGCGGTTACTGGTACCAAAGCCGATTATTACGTGGTTTACGAATACAACGCAACCAACACCATTGCCCAGCTCAACGGCTCGGTGAAGTACAACATCAAAGCAATAGGCTATGACAACAAGGGCAAGGAAGTGGAAAAGGGCTTCTTTGCTTACAACCGGGGCCGTAACAACCGTCCTGCCGTTCTGCCTAAGACGATTGTCAATCCGGAGATGCTGGCCAGTGAGGACTTCATGAAGGTTGATGTGTCCAGCACCAAGGTCAGCCCTTATTGGTCGAGTGGTGATAACAAAAACAAACAGGCAATAACGGGTTCTAAGTTCCACTTCATGTTTGATTTTGTTGGTAGTGACCCCTACAACATCATCATTCGCACCGCCTACGCCAAGGACACGACTTACATAGAGAAGAACGATAACAGCAATCCTGCTGAATTTGTATATAAGTTCTACAAAGAAGGCAGTCTGTTTTCCAACGGAACAGCCAACACCTACTTCGCAAGTGATGAGCATAGGCATTATAACTATACCTACAACTCCAGTCTGCCCGACAATCCGACGAATTTGGTAGAATGCGCTCCCGGTGAACACAATGGCTGGGACGCCAGGAACGGATATTATCACGGACAGAATGGTACGCTATGGAACTCTTTTGCTCTGCTCAAGAACTCCGAAAGCACCTATCTGTTTATGGCTACCCGTACGGTAGGCGGTGATGGTAGCACTCCTGATGCACCGTATTTCCTGAAAGAGGCGAACACTTGTAACAATCTGGTGATGAATAAGGTTGCACCGGATAATGCTACCAATAACCTCACGATAGAAGGCCTCTATCCCATCAAGAAGCTTACCTTTAAGGTAGCAACTTCATTCTATGACCCGGAATCCCCTTCTGACGCACACATCATCTCCGTGGAAGACCAAGTCAGCCAATACACGGTGGACAATAATGTCATCGAGACAAAATACCTGCCCGATGGGTTGAAGCGCAAGTATATAGAATTCAACGGTAAGTTCTACAAGGATGCGGCATACACTCAGGAGATAACCAAATTCTCCGAGGCCGACTACGACAATACCGAAGGATATAAGGTCTATGTGGGCTATGATGTGGCTCCAGGTGCTCCGAAGTTCCTCTCCCCATCTGCCAGCCCAACCACAGCCACCTGGTATGAGTTGACAGACGACGGAAGTGTTCAGGAATCGGGTAGAAAGATTAAGTATGACACCAGTTCTTCTACTTATAAGAACAATGGTGCCAATGGGGAATATGTGAAGGAGAGCGAGTTCGCCTTGGTGGGTGACCCCTACGAACTGAAAGTGCTGTATCGTAAGGGTTCGAGTTACGTCACTCTGAGTTCTTTCGACACTTGGGAGATGCCTGATGATAAAACGGATGGCAGTTTCCTGTTGCGTAAATATAAAGGCACCGGCTATTGGAGTTGGAATGCAGGTCATGTGAGTGCAAACGTGGCGTATGGCGATGATCCGACCCTTCCCACCACGGATAAAAATGCCCAAACCGTCATTCTCAACATCAGCGGACTGAATACTAGCAAATATTACGGAATCACCGCAGGAGGAGCGGATGCAAGTCAGATTGTTTCTGTCACACCGGAGCTTAATAACGTAAAACAGGTGACAGGCGCGACGATGACCGTTGTGGTGAAGATTGCAGAGAATACGAGCGGTGAAGACAAGACGATGACGCTTACCTTCCAGGAATACAATAAAAGTGACGGTTCTTCGCCACAAGGTTCGCCTTCTGTCATCACCATCACTCAGGGAACTGGGTCTTCATCTTTTGCGGGAAATGAAGTCACATACAGCACAACCAACTCTACCCGCGTGAAGGTGCTGGAGTTGCCCAAGTTTACCTATACCTACAACATCGTCGATAAGTCCGGCCGCATTGCCGTAAAGGCTTCTGCTGAGCAAACCATCTTCTCTACATTGTCGCTGGCAAGCATTCCAAGTATCATCGTCAGCCCATTCTTGCTGGGAGAGACGGTGACGTTCTACAGCAGTTATACGGATAGAAATAGTGACGGCGTAGTCAATCGTCGCGACTTTCATGATCCTTCAGAGCAAACTGCTATTACAGAGACGCCTAATACAGCAGCGGACATCTATGTTACCTATACCACTAGTCAACTCAGCAGCAAGCCGATTAAGTTGAGCGAGGACCAGGAGTTTAATGTGGTGCTGAATGGTGAGTATATCTACTTCAACGGCAGTTCGCTGAGTACAAAAACAGCGCCCACACCTGCAGAACTGCAAGATAAAAACTTCCTTTGGAAGTTGAGAAACCGAGACCCCTACGCGATGCTTATCGACAACCTGGGGGCCAGAGAGGTACTTCCTGATGTAGAGCACAAAGTTGCAGATCAGACAGAGGAAGTCACAGTTTACAATGATGATGGAACCACTGTTACGCCTACTCCAACAAGACAAAAAGGTGCTTGGGTGAAGTTAGCTGCTTCCTTAGGAAATGATGTGGCGCTTACTTTCACAACAACCAGAACCGGAGCAGATGGAGCTCAGCAGTTTGTTGCCAAAGCCAGCACCGCTACCGGTGTGTATGAGGTGATGGTGGCTACCGGTTCCAGTGTGGATGCGTCCACTACCTATTATAATATAGGACGCCCCTCGGAGAATACTGTTAATGTCTATGACAATACCCATTATGCTCACGGCAGCGATATACTGAAGTTCCGACTGGAGCAGACCATCGGCTACACTTACCACTTGATAGATATGTCGAAGCACGAGCTGTTGACTCTGACCAGCCAGAACCCCGATCTCGCCCTGCCAGCCGACTATCAGAGTCCGCTGGTGGCTCAATATCATTTCTACGATCAGGACAATATCACAAAGAGTGGAGATGAGTGGACGGTGAATCCTTCGGCCACAGAGCTGACCAGCCAGAATAGTCTGGATGCCACATTTACCGGGCCGACAGAAGGAGACTACGGGGCGGCATATGAGGCTGCGGATGCAGCACACAAGCATGATGATGCCACAACAGTTGATGATATCAGCGCGAAGGCCAAGAAACTGGGCGTGACAGGCAATCACTATTACAAGATTGGCGACACCTATTATCTGGTCAATGTCACCAAAGCTTTCTACACCCACGTCTATGTCACCTATGAGGCCAACAACATCGTGAGCTTCAACAACAACAGTCCTTATACGCTGAAGTTCCTGGAGCCCTTTGCTGACGGCTACTACCTGGAGGATGGCGCCGACAAGCTGACACCGGCGAAGCACCAGGCCGTCTATCCCTACACCAACGGTGACGGTAACTTGAACATTTACAGTGAGGCGTCGAAGGAAGAGCAGTTTGGCGGCGGTTCCAGCACCCGTCCTCGCTGGATATGGTATTTTGATACGAGCAACAATAAGCCGGATCCCTACCATGTGAGAATTCGCGCCAGAAGTACAATTTCCTATGGCGGTATCAGTAACCCGACCTATCTGACAACATACGCAGTTCACTTCAACCAGGACACCGAAAAGCCCAAACAGGAACGCATCGTCACTGGTGGCACCTTGCCCACGATCTCCTCTACATCACCTATGGAATATATGATTCTGGGTGCTCAGGGAGCATACAAACTGATGACCACCAATCCTGTGGTTGCAGATTTGGACGGCGACGGCAACACTACGGGAAATGGTGAAAACGAGCGTCGCAAAGTGACGTCGCTGGAGCAGTATTGGAAGACTTACAACATGGTGAAGCTCCATGTCTTGGGCGTATCGGCAAGTACGGATGCTTATAGCGAAGATGAAAGCACATGGGTGGTACCTGCCGACCAAAGAACAACCCTGAATACAAGGCTTGAGACATTGGGTGTCGGTTCTGGAAACTGGCACAGCTACGACGCTTACGCCAACGCCACCCGATGGAACGGATATAACGACAAGTCCAGCGGCCACGAAAAGAAGGTGGTAGAGAAGCTGGAGCACTGGTATCAGACCTTCGACATGGGCAACGGCACCTTCGACATCGAGAGTGCAGAGATTCCTCCCGTGCTTGTGTTGCTCGACCTCCACGGATGGGAGATTATGCGTCTGCCCTTGCCTACAACGAACTATCCGGAAGGCGAAACCGAACTGGCAGCACTGCGTGCATACGACAGCCCGCTGGTGAAGGAGTATAAGTTCTACTCTAACGCCACAAAGGCTTCCGGCTGTCATAAGTATTCGCTGAGAATGCAGAACGACGCAGAGCGCGACCAGATTAAGGTGGACGGCGTGCACTACACCTCCACCTCTTTGGGCGACCTGCCTCCCATCACCGCTACAGGTGTGAAGAGCGGCAACGAGTTCAACGACCAGTATGTCACCTACACCGTGAAGGAGGAGTACGCAAAGAGTTATTCTTACGATTACAGCACGGGAACGGCAACCGCCTCAAAGTACCTCATCCTGCTGGCCAGTCGATTCCTTAGGGATTTGGAATCAGAGGGTAGCAGTTACAACAGTAAGCCGATCTATGAGGCAAGTAATCCTGTAGGTGGTAATGTGTATGATGCTATCTTAGACCCCCAGACAGTAACGAAACAACATGAATCCACTAGCGTAGATGACAACAAAGACGGTAATATAGATGATATCAACCTATGGTATGTCCAGCCGAATCAAAGTATCGACAAGGAGATGGGCATTAAGTACGCGTCAACAACAGGCAATACCGGTGAGCCTTGGACGGAAGCCGAAACCAAGAAGTATTACCACGACAACGGAAAAGACGGCTTCGACCCGTACAACCTTCAGTTTAAGAATGCGGATAACAGTAAGTTCTTGACTTCCAACATGCTGTCCACTCGTCTGAGCGAGGGTATCATGATCGGTAATTATGAGGGTGCGGGAGGCAGTGAGAATATCACTTTGGTTGTAGAAGACACCACATATCCAGACCCAATGGAAAGCACAGGTAGCGTAGGTTACGACCACACGAATATCGCGATGACCAACCAAACCTTCATGGCTGTGTCTGATGCTAATGGTAATATGCAGTTGATGCCTCGCTTCGACCACACCAAACGCTTCAATCTTGTCAATAGTGACGCCAATAGTTTTAGTACATTAAAAGACCCTGTGAATCATGCGAAGGCCTCCGCAGAAGATAATAACTCGATGGGTTCGCAAACCGCATTCTTCGTTCGTCCAGAGCGTCTGGAATACCATATCATAGACAATGAGGGTAAAGAGTCGATACGCTACAAGAGAGCCGGAGATGAATATCCTGCCGTTACCGCACATTTCAAGAGCCCGGTGGCTAAGGACTTCACGTACTACACAGGATTAGCTGCGCATGGAGATGTGGCCAGCAGCAGTGTTAGTGAGTGGGGACCTGCGCCAGCAGCGTTCAAGAGGACTGCTACGACGGTGCCTCTGATGAATACTCAAATCAACCTGTTGCCCACGGCTGGTACCTATTATTATCAGGTTGGCCTTAGAGGCGATTTTAGCTATTATAAAGTTACTGTTACCAAGGGTCTTGAGGAACAGAAAATCGATGGTGCATTAGCGGCAGAAACATTGGGTGGTGGCAATGTGTATGTGCGCTACGACTACGATGAAGCAGCCGACCACGATGCCGACCAAATCCTGGGAGGTAAGTGGTTCACCGTCAAGCTGGCGGACAAGGATTTGCAGGCAGACGGTCAGGTGATGAAATATATAAAGCTCGTTGCAAACGATGAGGCATATACTGCGGCAAAAGCAGCGCTTTCATCAGACGGAGTATATTACTTTAGGATAGGGATGAATCCCGCCGCATACGCTTACAAAAAGGTTACGGTGTCCGGGGGAGGAGCGTCAAAACCAGAAGAAATTATTACAGCGGAAATATGGAATAGTGCATTAACCCTTGCCGGTCTAGGTGTAGATCTTTATACTGGCTCAAAACCTGGCACCGTTGGTGAGGAGCAGAAGGTATGGCAGTGGAAGTTCCTTGCCGTTCTTGCAAATCCGATTTCCGACTATTATGAAAAACCGGACCCGTATAACGTGCGCATATACAATCGCTACGCCAATTATACGACAGACCCGTCGGTAACCCCCAACCCGATGAATATCGGCATCAAGGTGCCAAACAGTGAAAGTGGCGCTGATCACTTTGTTCTGCTGTCGCACCCCAATGGCGGCTATGCGCTGGCTGTAGCTGGACTGGGGACTTACGACTACACATTCCTCAATGGTGCCAGCATGACCACCAGTGTCGCTGCAACGACAGCAACGGAAGCAAGTTTCACACAGAAGACGGGCATCATCAGCGCAGGCTCACAGCTCGTCCTGAACAACGATGTTAAGCACAATTTCGTATATCATGTGATTAACAATGCGACGAAGCTTGCTGTCAGCGCCACGCAGGATGAAGGAGCTGCCGAAGCACACAATTTCTTCCCCTATCTGCCGGAGGCCGCACAAACGCCTCTGCTGAATATGGAGGACTATCAGTATTACGGTGCTGCTATTCCTACCAGCCCCGGTTGTTATAACATCATTCCGTATTCAATCGTGTACACCCTCTCTGGTGGCTACGATGATGTGGTATGGGTACATTACAAAGACTACGATCCGGATAAGACTCAGTTTAAGGTGCCGAATAAACGTAATGAGACAGGAACGGGTCAAGTGGCTCGAGATCCGGAATCTGTGGACGTGTCGATGAACATCAATGGAGAATTGCCTTACAATATCATCTGGTATGATGACAATATGATGTCAACGGCAACAGATGATGCGACAATCATCTATGATGGAGGCAGTCAAACCCTTTCCGGATTAAAGAAAAACGTCTGGTATATCGAAGGCAATGACCCGTATGCTCTGAAAATTAGGCATAAAGAAAGCAGTAATTACGTTAACGGAACGGCAACATTGGTGGCAGATGCAGCTGATGCCAAAGAATTCATGCTGCTGAAGAAGTCGGGGTATGACTACGGCATTCTGCAGGAAACTGCCGGCACAAACAAACTTAGCGGATACGGACAGGAGATGGTTTCCGGAGATCCTGCAAAGTTCATCATCTTCGGTCTGTCTGTTCATGATTTGATATATCGTTTGGTGATTGCTAAGACTTGTGAGCTTTCGAAAAAATCTACAGCGACATCAGATCAATATGTGGATATACCATACTCAGATAAAAACCCTACCCCATATGATCCGGATTATGATCCGTCTACGGGTATGTTAAGAGTTTATGGCTCTACTCAGCGTGATTTGGTGTCTCAGGTATCGGGAGTTCCCGGTGACAAATATCAGTTGGGCGAGACACTGACATGGGGTGGCAGCAGTCATACTTATTGCCATGATGCAGGTGCGGTAAGTATCGGTGACGACCTGACGGTGCCTAACGTATTCAATCGTCCTAACTGTACGTTTGAGTTTTATATAGCAGGTATATACGACGGAAGTACAGGAAGCGCTATAGGTGCGTTGGAGTCCAAGTATAAGGGTCTTAAACTCGATAAACTGATGTCGGATGCAGATCTTATTGACGAAACCGTGGTGGTTAATATCGTCTATTCGTTTGACAAATCACTGCAGACGAATGCCGGTATGGACTTCGTGAGGAGTATTGATGACAAATGCTGGTACACCTTTGAAACCATGGGCGACGTGCCCTACTTGGCGCACTATACCAACGCGTGGGGCCTGCAGTCGATGGCAGGGCGAGAGACCCGCTACACCAACGACTATCTGTGGACGCCTGTTGGCGATGTCTATGGCTTCAAACTCTACAACCGCTACATGATTAAGAACAGCGACGGCAGCAACAAAGTGATGACTTTTGCCGGAGCCGTAGAAAATAATAAGAATCTGTTGGTTGCAGAGCCCGGTGGAGAGTATACCACGGGCAATGAAATCTTCGAGTTGATTACGGGCGATGTTGCCGGCAACTTCCGAGTACATCCGGTGATCAACAATTCGGGTACTCAGTATTATGTCTGGAGAGATGCCGCTAATGGCAATTATGCCAAACTCAGCACCACGCCTTGCGACTGGACCTTCGGACTGGATATGTCGTTGATGGCGCCTTACTACGAGCGCGCCGGCTATGTAGGCGGGTTGACCGATGCGGGTAAGACGGCTTACGAAACAGCAGTCGCTTCAGGTACAATCATGGACATTCAGCATGTGGTCTATGACGATGCCAATATCATACCTTTCACCAAGGGCTACTATCGTCTGCACAATCAGCCGGGCGTCTCGAGCATCAATCCTGTGCGCTATGCCAGCGGCTATCTGCATGAGACGGAAAAGACGGCTGTGATCGGCGGCATTCCTATGCACTTCTATAGCAGAGCGAAGGTGGGCACCACCTTTGGCGGCGCAGAAGGTCTGGGGTCCGGATTTACGGAAACGGACGCCACACGTGGAGATATTCCCATCGATTCGACAGAGTACGATCCTTCAACCATATTCTATCTGGATGGAGCTGTTACGACAAACCCCACCATCAGCGAGGCATTCATGAGCACGCAGGGGCTCTATGTGAAGGGGAGAAAAATAGACGATGCCCATGGAGATGCCGTGATGGTTGAAACAGATAATCCGAGTTCGGATGCGACGAGATTTACCTTAATAGATATTGGCGGTGCAACCTTCTTGGTTGTCGATGAGTTGACTCCTGCAGCCAGAAGTTATTTAAACTTCGCTCAGACGTCTAACATCTACGACTTGAAGTTTATGCACGACAGTCCTACCGACGACGCCAAGTGGTGCCTGAAGCCTGTGCAGAAGACCGCTCCCGCCGGCAATGGCGAAATGCCGCTGATCATTAGGACCAACCAAGGTGGTGACGGCTATTACTACGCCACATTCTATGCTCCCTTCGATGTGCTCCTGCCTGCCGACGGCGTACACACCTACAATGCCTACACTTGCAAGAAGTGGCACAATGAGGGCGTCAATCCTGTGGCTGTGCCTGCAGTCAGCACCTATGCAGAAGGCAAGTTCATACCGGCCGGCACGCCTGTCATTATCCGCACCAATGATGAGGTTGGAATCGTGACGCTGACGTTGCCTAATGACGCACCCTCACCGACGCCGTTGTCTTGCATATTTACCGGCTCTTATCTGGAGAAGAAGCTGGAGGCGTCGAATCCTGCACGCGATGTCTATACCCTCGGACTGCCGATGACCAGCGAAGTGGATAAGGACGGCGACTATGTCACCAGCGGCGGCATCACTGCGCCCCTGCCCACTTTTGCCACCAACGGTGTGGGCTTCTACATCAACGCAACGCCCAACAAGGAGGCAGATCCCCTGAAGGCCCTCTGGAAGCGTAACAACCTCTACGTGCTGCACAACAAGGTTTACTATCGCGAAGAGGCTCTCGGCGGAGCTCGTCAGGCGCTTACACGCAGCGCCGTCAACTTCGTGCCCGTACTCTTCGGCGACGAGCTGATCGAGCAGCCTGATCCCGACGGAGGCATCGATCTCGACGTGGAGTCGATGGACAACCAGCCCATCTACGACCTCGCCGGCCGCCGTCTCAGCGAGAAGCCCCAGAAGGGATTCTACATCCAGGGCGGCAAGAAGTTCTTCGTACGCTAATTTGCGAACGGACACAATTTACGCTTGTCCCTAATGTCCGCAATGTCCGCAATTGTTGTCTTTTCCTAAAAATGGTTGACAGTTTTTTATCCTTTTACTGATGTCGTTGACAGTATGTTTTCTGATAAGGTTGACAGTTTACTGACGGGGTTGAC
>CACZUX010000014.1 GCA_902784475.1 uncultured Bacteroidales bacterium
ATATTTTAGAAGGTCTGCATAGTCATGTTTCTTCCTCTTTGTTTTTGACATAATGTACCCTAAAAGTTTTTTGTCCAACTTTGGGGGTGCACTTCAGATCGATCGGGTTAACTCACACGATGAATCGAGTTAACTCACACGATTTTGGGAGTTTCTAACTAGGGAGTAAAAATTCTCTAGTTAGGGAGTAAATTTTGCCTCCTTCCTCTACCCCCGCCCAAAGCCGCTGCATCACTGCTGCAGAGCCGCTGCATCACTGCTGATTTATCGGACTCAATGAATATTCGGGTTATGCAAAAAATGCATTCAACGGACATTTTTACGGATGTCCGCTCCTTTCGCGCTAGCGAATGGGGCCGAACGTAGTGATGGCAATTTCCCGCAATGTCCGTTCGCGATGCGTTGCGGACATAACGGACATAACGGACAAGCGTTAATTGTGTCCGTTCTCTTACAAAAAAGCGATTAGACAAACGAAACTATTCATCTGCAGTTTTGCAGGCGCTGTGCAGGCGCTGCGCAGGGGAACAGGTCTGTGAGAGCAGAGTTTTATTGCACTTTTTCCTGCATTTGAGGGCAAAAGCGAGGAATCGCGCTTCTGCAGCAATAACGTATCTTGCTGTATTATTGCCGTTTAGAGGAACATTTGTACTGTAATCTGTTTCAGTTTCAGTTGTTTCAGTTAATTTTCGAGGGGTATCCATTTCTATTTTTATTATATATTATATTATATATGTTATTAATTATTAAATAGATATAATAGAGAAAGAAGAAATAATTGAGACTAAGTACCCCATAAAATAAACTGAAACAATTGAAACAACTGAAACAACCGTCTCCCAGTTAACTTCTCCCTACAAAGCCTTCTCTTTTCTCTTACATCTCCTTCTTTCGTGTTTCCATGATTGTACGAGAACAGAACGAGAATAGAACGAGAGAAGGACGACAAAAGAAAGCGCCCCCTACCTACTCTATATCTGACACTTCATGAGTGCTTTTTTAGTCCTGAATGGCTGACAGTTTCCCATTATCAAAATAACGTATCTATTTCTGGAATATACCCATTGTTCGTGTACACCCCATCGGCCTCTTGAAGTGTTAATGTTATCAGGCTCACCCCAAGAGAGTTTACATGCATCTTTTGACATTCCTATCCGAATCCTCCCTTGTCTTATCAAATTCCAGTCAGATTTAGGTATTCGTGGAAAAACCTTCTCTGGATCAGAAAACTTATAATGATCAATAAACAGATTGTCTTCGTCTTCCAATGTAAGAGCATTGGTAAGTGATAGATTGGTCTGAATACTATGTTTTTCCCCTTGACTATCAATGACTAGAATTTCATGTTGATATTTTGTTGATTTACCTATTCCCACACCAATAATTGTCAATGGAGAATAGGGGAATCTGGTATCTCTAGTCCCCCAAATCTTCACACCAATCAAAACCATCCTTGCCAACTCAATATCTTTAACATTGAAAAGACAAGGAAGGCGAATGCAATCAGCATCTGACTTACATTCATACGTTAATGTCGTTCCGTCATCAGTCTCAAATGTCAATAGAGCTTTAACAAGTTCTCCTGTAGAAAAATTCATGGATCCAGGTCTGAAACTCTTAAACCTTACAAAGCAATTGTTTAGATCCTCGATTTTATTCCGTCCTCCACCCAAAACTTTGACAATAATTCGACCGTAAATACCATTTCCACTTCTATCACTACGAACAAGGAAGCGAGTAGATCTATCATACTCCTTATAAGAAACATATGGAAAATCAGACTCGTATAACAATGTCGAATAATGTTGATCTATTTTTGCTTTTGATTTCCATTCCGGATCTTCGTAGGCTTCATAAACTCTTGCAATAGAGTCTGTAATTATTTGTTTATATGCTTTTTCTTTAGCAGTCTGTTCTTGCAACTTCTTTTTGGCAACAGCAAGATATGTATTTGCTTTTGCCTCACCATTATTGACAGACTTTTGTAGCCAGAAAACAGCTTGGTTCAAATCCTCCGATATACCTAAACCTTCGAAATAACAATAACCTAAACATAATTGTGCGCCAGCATGACCGTTTTCTGCCGCTTTACGATAGCGTTCAAAGGCTTGTGTCTCATTTTTTTCTACTCCCCACCCATTAGAATAGCATACGCCCAACCAATACAGGGCTTCTACTTGGTCTCTTTCTTCCGCTTTACGAAGCCAATAGACTGCTTGAGCATAATCTTTTTGTCCTCCTCTTTCTGTCATATAGAATAGAGCCAACATCAACAATGCCGTATTATTTCCTTGCTCTGCAGATTTACGATACCAATACACTGCTTGCAAGGGTTCCTTTGTTATGCCTTTACCCACTTCGTAAGAACGTCCTAAATATTGTTGTGACATAGCATGTCCTTGTTCTGCAGCCTTACGCCACCAATTAACAGCTTTTTTGTCGTCTTTTTCTATGCCATCTCCTTTACTATAGCATAAACCTATCTGGCATTGAGCGTCTGCATCGCCCTTTTTGGCCGCTTTGATATATTGCTTATATGTGCTTTGAGCCGATGTTATCATTGGGACGAGCATCAATAGCATAATAAGAAATGGTTTCTTCATCGTCAAGTGTTGTTTGGAAAACAATTATGGGTCATCATGGGAAGATTCTGAAACTGAAAAACGTGGACTTGAACTTCGTCTACGTTCTTCGAGGTATCGCCAAACACCTAACAATCCTAAACGAGTAAAAGCCCACGCTATCGCATGAGCATCCGTACTTTTACTCTTGGATTGTTCTTTCGAAGAACAAGATTCAAGCGGACGCTTCTATTTCAGTATATATTTTGTCTGTCTATCTGTCTATAGGCATTTAGGTTTAAGGTTATATCTATTGTACTTATTCTATCAAAGAATCACACCGGCATGCAGCTGCTCAATCGGGAACATCAAGTCCCAATTCTTGCCCCATACGACATTGCCGTTCTCAATGGAGAAGCGGCTGAACTTGCGCGGGTCCAAGTACTTGTTGTACTGCGGATGCGGATGACGACGGATGAAGTCCCCCACATTCACTACCTGTACCGTGTTGTCGCTGAAGGTCAACGCAACGGTCAGATCTCCTGCATTCTCGGCTTTGATGATATGGTTATTATTCATCATTTACGATGCAAAAATACACTTTTTCTCCGAGACTACAAATAATTGGAGAAGAAATTCACTTTAATGGCGCATATTTTTTCAAAAAACGAAAATGCGAAAATGCGAACATCACGAGTAAGCGAGGGCAAACAGAAGCTCGTTTCATGTTTGCCGAGCGGGAGTGATGTCTATGGAGCGAAGCTTCATGAACATCCGCCTGAGGCGAGCGCAGTAACAAGCTCACTTGATTATTGCCGAGCCGAATAGGATGTCTGTGTAGCAAAGCTTCACGAAAATGCAAAAATGTTGTCAACAAATTCAGTACAACATTTCCCCTTGTGTCAACTCTCTCAGGAAAAAGCCCTGCGCACTAACGCACGGAATCCGATTCATTAACGACTTTTATCCCACTCATTAATGAATTCAATCGTTTTCATTAATGAATTGCATCGATTTCATTAATGAACGGTTTTTCTCGTCTTTTGAAAAGATTTGTGCATATTAGTGAAATTCGTGTTCGACTAATCAGAGTATTCGTAAAATTTTACATCCAAACACACTTTCACGGTCTCTGGTCGGTCTCTGCTCGGTCTCTGCAGGGTATCTGATTGGAGGCTCGCCGAACAAACCGATTTTGATTATCAGGCGTTTAGACTTCCGTCGCAAGGCGTGTTTATTCGAGAATCCGCCGCCGAAATTTTGACAAAACCCTCTCCCGCCCCAACTGCCGGCTCTCACTTCTCATCTGCAGCCATTTTGACTTTCCCGTGGGCACGGAAAAATTCTCCCGTGGGAGCGCAAATCTTTCCCGACGGAGACGCAAAGCAAACACCCATAATGCACCTTGCCGATTTTTTAACAGAATCCTCTCGCTTATTCGTGATTTTCGTGAAGCCTTGCTACACAGTAATCACTCACGCTCGGCAGAGATCAAGCGAGCTAGTCTCTGCCCTCACTTACTCGTAATTTTCGCATTTTCGCATTTTCGCATTTAAAAGAAAAAGAGAAAGGGCAAAAGAGAAGAAAGAAAAGAATAAAGAAAAGAAGTTTATAGTTAACTACTCACTACTAACGTAGTTCATAGTTCCCTATAAACTGAGAAAAAGCCATTTTGCGAAAATCAATAGCTGGGCCTGGGCGTAGCGCGATGCGCTCCGCAATTTATTTTTTGAGGGTGTCTTTACTGGGCATCTCATGAGGCTGTGCCCCATAGACCTTGCTCACGCTCGGCAGAGATCAAACAAGCTTGTCTCTGCTCTCACTTACTCGCAAGGTTGTCAAAATATGCGCGTCGCATACGGCTATGATACGCGTAGGCAGGTTATTATATAACGCATATGCGAAAATGCGAAAATGCGAAGATGCGAAAACCGCCAAACCAATTTCTTCGATTGTTATATTTCGCTGATTTACATAGGGGTTACAAGAAGAGTTGTGCATTAGCTTTTTTTTGTGTCGTACCTTTGCACCGTCAAAAGACAAAAACGAGGTCAGCGGACCTCCAAAACAGCCGCAAAGCCGCCGTTGAGTTGCCGTTGAGTTGCCAAATGCGGGTGCGGATGTAAAGATTAAAGCGATCTTTGACTTAGTGCAACAAACCGAAAGAGTCCTGCGACTGCAGACTCTGGTGACGGAAGGCCGTGGGCGACATGCCGAGATGCTCCCGGACAAAACGGCCGAAGAAGGAGAGGCTGGGAAAATCCAGCGCGGTGGCTATCTCCTTGACGGTCTTGTCGCTGTAGCGCAGCTGCTGACGGATGGCGTCGGCAACAGAGCGGTGGATGTGGTAGAGCGGCGGACGGTCCGACTGCTCGCGGACACACTTGCAGAGATACTTCGGCGTGACATTGAGCAAGCCGGCACAGGCCGACACGCTGCGCATCTTGCCGCCCGACTCCGAGAGCAGCGATATGAAGCGGCGAAAGACCAGGACGGACTGACGCACCGAAGCATCCTTCTCCTGCGTCGGAGCTTCGGAGCCGGAGGACTTGAGACGATGACGGTCGGCCAGCATCAGGAGCTCCAGCATCATCGACTGGAAGAGCAGACGCACCACATCGCGGTCGAAGTCTCCGCCGCCATGCTGCACCTTGATCATCATCAGGCGGTGGTAATGGTCAAGGCCCTGACGCTCGAGAGGCGTGAGCGTGAAGAGCGGATGCTCTCTGAGGTAAGAGAGCGTCTGCCAGATATATTTGTCGAGATAGAGCGAACGGATGACGGCGCTGCGCGGAAAAGCCAACACCTTCACGCGGGCATCGGGACTCTTCGACATCCTGTCAATCCTCTGACCGGGCAAATAGACAAACAAATCGCCTGCGGCGATGAGGTATTCACGACCCTCAATGACGACCTTCATGCTGCCGCAGTCACAATAGCCCGTCGCAAGGAAAGACAGCGCCGTGCTTTCATAGGCCGAAAAGTCCATGCGACTGATGTTGTCCAACACCAGGAGATCGCCGTCCTTGTAGTCGAAAAACTGGTTCTTCCAGAGCTCTTCAAAGTCCAATTGTTTCATAGCATCGGCAAAAATACGAAAAAAAATCCGCAGAATAAAGCAAAGCGGTAGAAAAAAGATAATTATTTGGGAAAAACAGGACACTGCGGGTTCAAAAAAAACACATATCTTTGCGGCGGAAACAACAAAAAAACAAACGATAAACCATGAAGATACATGTCCTGCACACCGGCGAAGTACGCGTTTCACCCGATCTGCCCTTCGGAGGCGACCACTGCAGCCTGCTGAAAGCTTCCGGCCTCACCACACCGAAAAGAGACTGGCTGTGGCTGCCCGTGTCGGTCTATCTCATCGAGCACCCCAAGGGCCTCATCCTCGTGGACACAGGATGGCACCGCAGCATGTCGCCCAGAGGCGTCTTCGACACCGCCGCGCAGGTTAAGAGTCTCGGCTCGCCGCTGCTCTACAAGGTGAACCAGGGCCGCCTCCCCTACGGAGAGGCCGTGGACGAGCAGTTGGCCTCCATGGGCATCAAGCCCTCGGACCTCGACTTCGTGCTGATGACGCATCTCGACTGCGACCACGCCAACGGACTGCGCGCCGTGAAGGACGCCAAGCACATCCTCGTGGCAGCGGAGGAGCTGGAGTGCGCCCGCAAGAACAAGCTGGTGCGCTACAGGAAACAGTGGTGGAAAGACGTGGATCTGCACACCATACAGTGGAACGGCTTCGAAGGCCCCGCCGGCAAGTCGTTCGACCTCTTCGGCGACGGCAGCGTGAAAATGATCAACATCCCGGGCCATTGCGACGGCCTCTGTGCCGTGAAGCTGACTAACGAAGAGGGGCGCTACGTGCTGCTCTTCTCCGACGGCGGCTACGCCACGAAGTCGTGGAAGGAGATGATCACCAGCGGCGTGGCGCTCAACAAAGACGAGCAGCGGCGCTCGCTGGAGTGGATACGCGAGCAGTCGATGAGTCCCGACTGCGTCGAGAGTCTCGCCACACACGACCTCGACGTGAAGCCGCATGTTATTGAAATTTAACGATTCAGGATTCAGGATTCAGGGTTAATTGTCAATTATCAATTATCAATTGTCAATTCCTTAAGCAGCCGGGAGCAGCCCTCGAGGCAGTCGCGCCAGGTGGCGTCGAAGTCGTCGGTGTACCAGGGGTCGGCCACATCGCGCGAGAGCAGAGGCCGGATCTTCCCCTCAGGATCGCCGCCGGCAATGCGCTCCATGTTGCGCAGGTTCCAACGGTCCATGCCGATGAGCAGGTCGTAGCGGTCGTAATCAGCGCACGTCATCTGGCGCGCCGTCTTGCCCGCACAAGAGATGCCGTGCTCGGAGAGCTTGCGGCGTGCGGGAGGATAAACGGGATTGCCAATCTCCTCGGTGCTGGTGGCGGCAGAAGCGATGTCGAAACGGTCGGCAAGACCGGCTTCCACCACGAGGTGTTTCAATATGAACTCGGCCATCGGACTGCGGCAGATGTTGCCGTGACAGACGAAGAGAATCTTATGCTTTTTCATTGTCAATTGTCAATTATCAATTATCAATTGTCAATTATCAATTGTCAACTATCAATTGTCAACTATCTTTACAAACAATTGCGGAGTCGGTCGGAGACGTCGGGCAGAGCAAACGTCTCAAAAGTGCCGTCATCCTTAAGCCATACTATTCTGCGACCCAGTACGTTGATGCCGATGTCCTCAAGCATCAGTGCATAGAGGCTCAACTGGATGGTGTACTCCCCTATGCTCTCCTGTACAATGTCAGAAAAAGGCGACATGAGCATGACATGGTTGCGCTGGTTGAACTCGGAGAAGAGCGAGGCGTTGGTCTTGTAGTCGAAGAGCACGAAACCGGCACGGGAAGCGTCGCCCTCGCCGTCGTACCAATAGAGCATGTCGAAGGTGCCGCAGATGCGCTCGGAGAGGTTGCGCGAGGGGTCGGGATTGAGGCCGCTGTAGACCCGCGCCTCGTTGAGCACCAGGTGCAGCGAAGGATGCAGACCCTCGAGGAAGGCTTTGGCCGCCTCCTCCTTGGGATGGATGGGCGCCAGGAAACCGTGACGCTCCAGATACTGCGACGCCACCGAAGGACGGATGAACTCGGGATGGCCCGCACGCAGATAAGAAAGGCTCTCGCCGAACTCGTGGGTCTTGGTGCCCAGCGTGGTGGCGCGAAAGCTGTTGCACTCCCACTGCGCCCGCCAATATTCCGGGGTCTCGCCGTGACGCAGGGCATAAGACTCGCTCTGGGAGACGGGGTCGAAATGCTGGCTCTCGAAGCGCGAAGCGATGCCCGAGACGGACGGAAGACGCTCGCCGTGAAGCAGATAGATGTGGTCGCGCTCGTAGAACCGGAGATCCTGAAAAGCTTCCAGAATGCGCCGGCGCGCCTCACGGGCCTCCTCGGGCTCTCCTTCTATGGTGAACATCTCGCGATAGGGCTCCTCGGGCCCCAGCTGTTGCAGGTCTGTCATGCTAATTTATCGTTTTTCGGGTGCAAAGGTACAAAAAAGGGCGGAGAATGCGGCAGGATTAAAAAAAAAGTTGTATATTTGCGCAGAATTACGTAGTAAAAAAACAACGGCATATGAGCAAACAAAGATACATGATGCGCGGCGTGAGTGCAGCCAAGGAAGACGTGCACAACGCCATTAAGAACATCGACAAGGGGCTTTACCCCAAAGCCTTCTGCAAAATCATCCCCGACATCCTCGGCGGCGACCCGGAATACTGCAACATCATGCACGCCGACGGCGCCGGCACGAAGAGCTCCTTGGCCTACATGTACTGGCGCGAGACGGGAGACCTGAGCGTGTGGAAAGGCATCGCGCAGGACGCCCTCATCATGAACACCGACGACCTGCTCTGCGTGGGCGCCGTGGACGGCATCCTGGTCTCCTCGACCATCGGCCGCAACAAGATGCTCATCCCGGGCGACGTGATCTCCGAGATCATCAACGGCACCGACGAGCTGCTTGAGGAGCTCCGCCAGATGGGCATCGGTATATACGGCACGGGCGGCGAGACGGCCGACGTGGGCGACCTGGTGCGCACCATCATCGTGGACAGCACCGTGACCTGCCGCATGAAGCGCAGCGACGTGATCGACAACGCCAACATCCATCCCGGCGACGTCATCGTGGGCCTCTCGTCCACCGGACAGGCAACATACGAGAAGAAGTACAACGGCGGCATGGGCTCCAACGGTCTGACCTCCGCACGCCACGACGTGTTCGCCAAATACCTGGCGGAGAAATATCCCGAGAGCTACGACAAAGCCGTGCCCGAGGAGCTGGTCTACAGCGGCCGCTACCGTCTGGACGACAAAGTAGAGGGCGCGCCCGTGACGGCCGGAGAACTGGTGCTCTCGCCCACGAGGACCTACGCTCCCGTCATCAAACAGCTGCTCACGGAGATGAGGCCCAAGGTGCACGGCATGGTCCACTGCACGGGCGGCGCACAGACAAAGGTGCTCCACTTTGTGGGCGACAATTGCCGCGTCGTCAAGGACAACCTCTTCCCCATCCCGCCCCTCTTCCGCATCATCAAGGAAGAGAGCGGCACGGACTGGCAGGAGATGTACAAGGTGTTCAACATGGGCCACAGGATGGAGATCTACGTCAGCCCCGAAGACGCCCAACAGGTGATGAAGGTGGCCGAAGGCTTCAACATCGAAGCGCGCATCATCGGCCATATCGAAGAGGGTCGCAAGAGCCTCACCATCAAGTCGGAAGCAGGCACGTTTGACTATGAATAACACGCTGCTCGATAAGTTGGACGGGCTGGTGAGCCGCTACGAGGAAGTGAGCACGCTCATCACCGACCCCGCCGTGATCGCCGACCAGAAGCGCTACGTGCGGCTGACGAAGGAATACAAGGACCTGGGCAAAATCGTCCGAGCCCGCAAGGAATATGTGGACACGCTCGACAACATCGAGCTGGCCAAAGAGATGCTGCGCGAAGAGAGCGACGAAGACAGCCGCCAGATGCTGCGTGAAGAGCTCTCCGCGAGCGAAGAGCGCATCCCCCGGCTGGAGGAGGAAATCAAGCTGCTGCTCATCCCCGCCGACCCCGAAGACGACAAGAACGTCATCATGGAAATCCGCGGCGGCACGGGCGGCGACGAAGCGGCCCTGTTTGCCGGCGACCTCTTCCGCATGTACTCGAAATACATCGAGCAGAAGGGCTGGAAGATGGCCGTGTCGAGCTTCTCTGAGGGCGCCGTGGGCGGCTACAAGGAAATCATCTTCTCGGTGACGGGCGAAGGCGTTTACGGCATCCTCAAATACGAGAGCGGCGTGCACCGCGTGCAGCGCGTGCCAGCCACAGAAACACAGGGTCGCGTGCACACCTCCGCCGCCACGGTGGCGGTGTTGCCGGAGGCTGAAGCCTTCGACGTGGAGATCAACGAAGGCGCCATCAAATGGGACACCTTCCGCTCCAGCGGCGCCGGCGGACAGAACGTGAACAAGGTGGAGAGCGGCGTGCGCGCCCGCTACGTCTGGCACAACCCCATGACGGACGAAGACGAGGAAATCCTGGTGGAGTGCACCGAGACGCGCGACCAGCCCAAGAACAAGGAAAGAGCTCTGGCCCGACTGCGCACCTTCATCTACGACAAAGAACACCAGAAATACATCGACGACATCGCCTCCAGACGCAAGACGATGGTCTCGACGGGCGACCGTTCGGCCAAGATACGCACCTACAACTATCCGCAGGGGCGCATCACCGACCACCGCATCGGCTACACCGTGTACAACCTCGCCTCCTTCATGGACGGCAACATACAGGACGTCATCGACCACCTCATCGTGGCCGAGAACGCAGAACGAATGAAAGAATCAGAACTGTAAAAGAAGAAAAACATGAAACTGCTGAATTACTTAAAGGAAAATTGGATTGGATGTCTTGTTGCCTTCATTTCTGGATTTCTCACTCCTATCGTGTTGGAGTACATCGGATGGCAACCCAGTTTTCTTAAATTCTTGCTCGTCTTTCTGCTCATTTACATACCTCTGAGCATTGTGGGAGGCTTTATCAAGGGATTTAAATAAAAGAGAAAAGAATGACTCGAAAAGAACTCATACAAAATATACGCGACAAGAGGAGCTTCCTCTGCGTGGGACTCGACACCGATCTGAGAAAGGTGCCCCAGTGCATCCTCGGGGAAGAAGACCCCATATTCGCCTTCAACCGCGCCATCATCGACGCCACAGCCCCCTACTGCGTGGCCTACAAGCCCAATCTGGCCTTCTACGAGGCCGAGGGTGTGAAGGGACTGGCTGCCTTCGAGAAGACGGTGCAGTATCTCAAGGAGCACTATCCCGACCAGATGATCATCGCCGACGCCAAACGCGGCGACATCGGCAACACATCGCAGATGTACGCCCGCACCTTCTTCGAGACTTACGGCGTGGACGCCCTCACGGTGGCGCCCTACATGGGAGAAGACAGCGTGACGCCCTTCATCGGGCGGGAAGGTCAATGGGTGATTGTGTTGGCACTGACCAGCAACAAAGGCTCGCTGGACTTCCAGCTGACGGAAGACAAGGAGGGCGAACGCCTCTTCGAGAAAGTCATCCGCAAGAGCCAGCAATGGGGCACGCCCGAGAACATGATGTACGTCGTGGGCGCCACCAGAGGCGAACTCTTCACCGACATCCGCAGCGTGGCGCCGGAGAGTTTCCTGCTCGTGCCCGGCGTGGGCGCTCAGGGAGGCAGTCTGGAGGAAGTGTGCCGCTACGGCATGACCGGGGACTGCGGCCTCATCGTCAACTCCTCACGCGCCATCATCTACGCCGACGCTACGGAGAATTTCGCCCGCGTGGCAGCGGAGAAAGCCCGCGAAGTGCAACAGCAAATGAACGAACAACTCAATACCATATGGAATTCACAGCAGAAATGATCGCCGGCCTCATCGGCGGTAAAGTGGTCGGAGACCCTCAGGCCAAAGTGAACAACTTCGCCAAGATCGAAGAAGGCACGCCGGGATGCATCTCCTTCCTGGCCAACGAGAAATACGAGCACTACATCTACACAACGGCCTCCAGCGTGGTGCTGGTCAACGAGACCTTCGAACCCAAGCAGGAGCTCCGGGCCACCCTCATCAAGGTGCCCGACGCCCGCGAAGCTGTGGCGCAACTGCTGCAGATCTACGAGAGCATGAAGCCCAAGAAGGTGGGCATCAGCGAGCTGGCCTTCGTGGACCCGACAGCCAAAATCGGCAAGGACGTCTATCTGGGTCCCTTCGTGGCCATCGGCCCGGGCGCAAAGATTGGCGACGGCTGCGTGCTGCATCCCCACGTCACCGTAGGCCCCAACGTCACCGTCGGTGACAACACGGAAATCTACAGCAACGCCGTCATCTATCACGACTGCCGTGTGGGCAAGCGCTGCATCCTGCACGCCGGATGCGTCATCGGCGCCGACGGTTTCGGCTTCCAGCCCACGGAGAAAGGCTACGACAAGATACCCCAGATCGGCATCGCCATCATCGAAGACGATGTGGAGATCGGCGCCAACACATGCGTGGACCGCGCCGTGATGGGCGCCACCGTCGTCCACAGCGGCGTGAAGCTGGACAACCTGGTGCAGATCGCCCACAACGACGAAGTCGGCTCGCACACGGTGATGTCGGCACAGGTGGGTGTGGCCGGCAGTACGAAGATCGGCGAATGGTGTATGTTCGGCGGCCAGGTGGGCATTGCCGGTCACGCCACCATAGCAGACCGAGTGCAGTGCGGCGCACAGACAGGCGTGCCCAACAACGTGAAGAAGGCCGGCACACAGCTGATGGGCACTCCCGGCATCGAGCCCCGCACCTGGTGGAAGGCGCAGGCCGTCATCAAGCAGCTGCCCGAGATGTGGGCCGAGTTCAACCAGATGAAGAAAAGGCTCGCCGCACTGGAAGAGAACAAAGACTGAGTAACAAAACATAAAAACATAAAGCACACACTGAACGAAGATATGAAACAGCGAACCCTTGGAGGGAGTTTCTCCCTCAAGAGCAAAGGACTGCATACGGGACTCGATCTAACCGTGACGATGAAGCCGGCACCGGCGGATCACGGATACTTCATCTGCCGCACCGATCTGGAAGGACAGCCTGTGGTCAGATGTCTGGCCGAGAACGTCACGGAGACCACACGCGGCACGGTGCTCAACGCCGACGGCGTGAAATGCAGCACCATCGAGCACGGCATGGCCGCACTGCTGGCCGCCGGCATCGACAACGTGTGGATCGAAGTGGACGGACCCGAGTTCCCCATCCTCGACGGCAGCGCCGCCCTCTATGCCCGCGAGATAGAAAAGGTGGGTGTGGTGGAACAGGAGGCCGAACGACGCCCCCTCGTCATCACGGAGTCCCTCGAGGTGAAGGACGAGAAGACCGGCAGCTGGATACGCATCGAGCCCTCGGACCGTTTCGAGGTGAACGCCACCATCAAGTTCCCCGGACAGGTGCTCGGAGAGAGCTCCGCCGAGATCACGGACATGAGTCTGTTCCCGAAGGAGATGGCCGCCGCCCGCACCTTCGTCTTCGTGCGCGAAATCGCGCCGCTGCTGGAGATGGGCCTCATCAAAGGCGGCGATCTGGACAACGCCGTCGTCATCTACGAGATCGAACTGCCTCAGGAGAAACTCGACGCCCTCTGCCAACACGTCGGCGCCGAGAAACGCGACGCCACCAAGCTGGGTTACATCCAGCACCGCCCCCTGCAGTGGGACAACGAGTGCGCCCGCCACAAGGCGCTGGACATCATCGGCGACATGGCCCTCGTCGGACGCCCCATTCAGGGCAAGATCACGGCCTACAAGCCCGGCCACACCATCAACAATGTCTTAGCACGTAAACTCAGAACATTATGATATCACCTTTAGCTTACATCCACCCCGAAGCCAAAATTGGGGAAAACTGCGAGATCGGACCCTTCTGCTACATCGACCGCAACGTGGAGATCGGCGACAACAACACGCTGATGAACTCCGTCACGGTGCTCTACGGCTCACGCATCGGCAACGGCAACACCTTCTTCCCCGGAGCCGTCATCGGCGCCATTCCGCAGGACCTGAAGTTCGTCGGCGAAGAGAGCACGGCCGAGATCGGCGACAACAACAAGATACGCGAGAACGTCACCATCAACCGCGGCACCGCCGCCAAAGGACGCACCGTGGTGGGTTCGGGCAATCTGCTGATGGAAGGAGTCCACGTGGCCCACGACGCCATCGTCGGCAACCAGTGCATCATCGGCAACGGCACGAAGCTGGCCGGCGAGACGATTATCGACGACAAGGCCATCCTTTCGGCCCACGTGCTGCTGCACCAGTTCTGCCGCGTGGGTTCTTACGTGATGGTCGGCGGCGGCACACGCTCCTCGCAGGACATTCTGCCCTTCTCGATGATTGCCAGAGACCCCGCCGCCTTCTGCGGCCTCAACGTGGTGGGCCTCAAGCGCAGGGGCTTCGACCGCGAGACGATTGACAACATACACCGCACCTATCAGATCATCCTGCAGGGCACCGGACTGCTGAAGGACCTCCTGGAGCAGGTGGAGAACGAAATCCCCCAAAGCCCGGAGCGCGACTACATCCTGGAATTCATCCGCAGCAGCAAACGTGGATTCATCAGATAACGAACTGATTGTGGTGCTCGGCCCCACAGCGGTGGGCAAGACCGAGACGGCGCTGTCGATGGCCGAGCGGTGGGGATGCCCCATCATCAACTGCGACAGCCGCCAGATATACAAAGACATGAAAATAGGGACGGCAGCGCCCACTGAGGAAGAAATGGCCCGCGTCAAACACTACATGGTGGGCATCCTCGCTTTGGACGAATACTACTCTGCCGCCCGCTACGAAGAAGACGTGCTCCAACTCCTGGAGCAGCTCTTCAGGGATCACCGGCGGGTGATTCTCTCCGGCGGGTCGATGATGTACATAGACGCCGTGTGCAACGGCATCGACGACATCCCCACCGTCGATGGTGAAATCCGTGAAACGCTGAAAGCACGGCTGCAGAGCGAAGGGCTCGATCCGCTGCTCTCGGAGCTCCGGCTGCTCGACCCCGAGCACTACGCCCGGGTGGACCGCAAGAACACCAGACGCGTGGTGCACGCTCTGGAGATTTGCTACACCAGCGGCCGCCCCTACTCCGACTTCCTCGGGGCCCGCAAGAAAGAGCGGCCCTTCAGAATCAGCAAACTGGGGCTGCGGCGCGAACGCGAGGACCTCTTCGGGCGCATCAACCGCCGCGTGGACCTCATGATGGAACAGGGACTGATGGACGAGGCCCGAAGGCTCTACCCCTACCGCCACCTCAACAGCCTCAACACCGTGGGCTACAAGGAGCTCTTCCGTGTGATCGACGGCGAATGGCCGCTGGATATGGCCGTAGAACGGATAAAAAAGAATACGCGCGTTTACGCGAAAAAACAAATGACGTGGTTTAACAAAGATACGGACATCGTATGGCAGGATTTGACATAAAGAAGATACACCTCGGATGCCTGATGACTCAGGGGCCCTGGTGGCGCCTGCTGTGCGTCTGGACGCTGGCGCTGTTCGTCGGCATCATCGTCCTGCTGGGGCTCATCGACATGAATTTCCTCTGGCTCTTCGGCCGCAGTCCGGGCTTCTCCGACATCAAAGACCCAGTCGTCTCCGAAGCCAGCGAGGTCTACAGCGCCGACGGCGTGCTCATGGGCCGCTACTACAACGAAAACCGCACGCCCGTGACTTACGGGCAGATTTCTCCCCTGCTCGTCCGCACCCTCATCGCCACCGAAGACGAGCGCTTCTACTACCATCACGGGGTGGACTTTCGGGGGCTCTTCTCCGCCGGAAAAGACATGATGCAGGGCAACGCCCGTGGCGCCTCCACCATCACACAGCAGCTGGCCAAGAACCTCTTCCGCGTGCGCACCCGCTACTCCACCGGCCTCTGCGGCCACATCCCCGGCGTGAAGTTGCTGGTGATGAAGATGAAGGAGTGGATTGTGGCCGAGAAGCTGGAGTTCCTCTACTCCAAGGAGGACATCCTCACGATGTATCTCAACACGGTGGACTTCGGCTCCAACGCCTTCGGTATCAAGACGGCCGCACGCAGCTATTTCGGCACGACGCCCGACAGCCTCACCTATGAGGAGTCCGCCGTGCTGGTGGGTCTGCTCAAAGCCACCTCGACCTACAACCCCAGGCTGCATCCCGAGAACGCCCTCAAGCGCCGCAACATCGTCTTGGACAATCTCTATGAGAACGGGGGGATGACCTTCGGCGGACGCCCCGCCACCAAGGCGCAGCTCGATTCGCTCAAGGCTCTGCCCATAGTGCTGCGCCGGCAGCATACGGAGAAGGACGCCGCTAACGGCATCGCGCCCTACTTCCGCCAATACCTCCGCAAATACATCGACATGCTCTGCGTGAAGGGTCTGGTGAAGGACTGCGACAGCACCGACCGACTGGATCTCGATGTGGACGGCCTGAAGATCTACACCGCCATCGACACCCGCATCCAGAAGCATGCGGAGGACGCCGTTGCACGACAGATGGCTGTCGTGCAACAGAAGTTTGACGACCACTGGGGCAACACTGCGCCTTGGACCGACCGCACGGGGCGCGAGATTCCCGGCTTCGTGGAGGACATCGCCCGCCGGAATCATACGGACAATCTGGACTCCATCCGCCAGATGCTGCGCTATCTCCACTGCGGCTTCGTGGCCATCGAGCCCGACACGCGCGAGGTGAAGGCCTGGGTGGGCGACATCGATTTCGACCGCTGGAAATACGACAAGGTGACGGCAATGCGACAGCCCGGCAGCACCTTCAAGCTCTTCGCCTACGCCGAAGCGATGAATCAGGGCATGAAGCCCGTCGACCGTCGCGTGGACCGCTGGATAGCCTATCCCGACACCGACGCCACTGGCAAGCCCGGCATCTATGCGCCGCACAACGCCAACGGTTTCTTCTCGGGCAGCAACATGCCCCTGCGTTCGGCCTTCGCCCAGAGCATCAACTCCGTGGCCGTGAAGATCGGACAGGAAGTGGGCATCCCCAACATCATCCGCACGGCGCATGCCATGGGCATCGAGTCTCCTCTGGCCAATGTGAAATCCCTGCCTTTGGGCTCCTGCGACGTGAATCTCCTGGAGTTGGTCAACGGCTACTGCACCGTCATCGACGAAGGACTCTATGAAGCCCCCGTGCTGATCACCAAGATTGTGGACCGCCACGGACGCACCGTCTACGAGCCCAGGCATCAGCCCGTGCAGGCGGTGCCCTACCGCACGGCATACTTCATGCAGAAGATGCTGGAAGCCGGCCTCAAGGAGCGGGGCGGCACGACACAGGCACTCTGGCAATACATCCATCCTGTCCTTCAGTACTCCGAATTCGGTGGCAAGACCGGCACGAGCAACAACCACTCCGACGCCTGGTTTGTCGGCGTCACCCCGAAGATGGTGGCCGGTGCGTGGGTCGGAGGCGAATTCCGCAGCATCCACTTCCGCACGGGCCAGCTGGGTCAGGGCAGCCGCACGGCCTTGCCCGTCTTCGGCTACTTCATACAGTCGCTGCTGCTGGACGAGCGCTTCCCGCGCTATCGCGCCAAGTTTGCGCCTCCCAAGGAGGAAATCAAGCAGAGCGAATGGATGGGGCCCGCCGTCCTGGCCGTGCATCCCGACTCCGTGCGCTCCGACTCCCTCCGGCGCGACTCCGTTCGTGTGGAGAATTAAACCTATCGCCCAAAAAGACGTCTTATCATATACACACAATATAATAAGGAATAACAAAAACAACAAACAATAAATTCAAGACCATGAAAAAAATCATGATTTTCGCTGCTGTAGCCTGTGCGCTCTCAGCAGAAGCCAAGAAGGAGGAGAGCTATCTCTTCACGTATTTCACCGGCAACGCTCCCGAGCAGGAGCAGATCCACTACGCCCTCTCCAGCGACGGGTGGAACTATACGCCCCTCAACGACGGCGCTCCCGTGATCCTCTCCGACACGATTGCGCTGAAGAAGTGCGTGCGCGATCCCCACATCCTGCGCGGCCACGACGGATGGTTCTACCAGGTCATCACCGACATGCGCTGCTGGGACGGATGGAGCTCCAACAGGGGCCTGATCCTGATGCGTTCGCGCGACCTCATCAAGTGGGAGCACCACGCCATCAACTTCCCCGACCGCTACAAGGGAACGGACTTCGCCAAAGTGACCCGCGTGTGGGCCCCTCAGACCATCTGGGACGAGAAGGCCGGCAAGTATATGGTTTATTACTCGCTGCGCACGGGTGACGAGCAGCCCATCCCCTACGACCGCGTTTACTGGAACTACGCCAACGCCGACTTCTCCGATCTCGAGGATGAGCCTCAGGTGCTCTTCGACGTGCACGACGCCGCCATCGACACGGACATCATCAAGGACGACAACGGCGACTACCACGTGTTCTTTAAGACGGAGGGCGCCAAGCAGAAGGGCATCAAGCAGTTCATCACCAAGGATCTGCACAACCTCCTCTCCCAGCAGCCGCGCGAAGGATTCTGCCAGGACACCAACGAAGCCGTTGAGGGCAGCGGCGTGTTCCGTCTGCACGACGGCACCTGGGTCCTGATGTACGACTGCTACGGAGCCCACCACTACCAGTTCTGCAAGTCCGACGACCTGCTGACCTTCAAGGCCGTGAAGAACACCAAGACGCACGGCAAGTTCACTCCCCGTCACGGCACCGTCATCGCCATCACGCCCGAAGAGCGCGACCGTCTCGAGACCTGGAGCCGTCTGATGGTGGCCACCCGCGACCTCAAGCAGCGCTCCGTGCCTACCCTGACGCTCGAACAGCTGAAGAGCCGCAAGGCCATGCTGCAGGATCTTCAGAGCGTGCTCGACGGCCCCGTTGACGTCAAGGCCTACAAGGCTGCCGAAGCCCGCCTCAAGGCGTTCTACAGCAAGTAATCACACACACAACAAACAGCAATACTATGAAAAAATTCATCCTCCTGTGTCTGATGTTGCCGGGCAGCATCTTCACATTCGCCAAAAACACGGTGACGAAGGTGGAGCAGGTGTCCACCGAAGTCACGTTGACGGACGACGTGGACTATGTGATCACCTCCACCACCCCGTTCACGGGCGACGGTCTCATCAACATCGTCAACACGGATCACGCCGTCGTCATCATCGAGAATGTCAAGCCTTCCGCGGTGATTTCCCAAAAGTTGTATCAGAAGATACAGATCAACGGCCGCACGGCCACCACGACGAGTTGTCAGATCCGCATGTACGACCGCGGCACGATCATCTTCCCCTACACCAACCTCAGCGGCACCAACGGCTACAAGCCGCTGACGTGCTACACGAAGGCCAACTTCGAGGGCGAGAGCTACAGCAACTACACCGAGGGCCACAGCGGCGGCTACATGAAGACGCTCTCCAATACCAGTCTCAACAACCAGATTCGCTCCTTCAAGCTCAAGCGCGGCTACATGGTGACCTTTGCCGTCGGCAAGAGCGGCTGGGGCTATTCGCGCTGCTTCATCGCCGATCAGGAGGACCTCGAGATTTCCTCCCTGCCCTACATGCTCAACGGCAAGATTTCTTCCTACCGCATCCTCAAGTGGTGGAACGTGCACAAGAGCGGTCTGGCCTCTGACGGCAGAGCAGAAGCCAATGCGGCGCTGAATTCCGGCTGGTGCTACGACTGGGGTCAGGGCAACGAGAGCCTGTTGCCCGACGTCGAATGGGTGCCCAACCACATCTATGAGGACTGGCCCTCTTCCGACACCTGCGGCAGCCGCAGCGGCGCCTGCATCATGAAGACCAACAACGAGCCGGGCAACTCCGCCGACGACCATCCTCAGACCGTTGAGGAGGTGCTCGCCAACTGGGAGAACCTCATGCGCACGGGCCTTCGTCTTTGCTCCGAGAGCTCCCATGACGGCAGCTGGAGCCACCTGCAGAACTTCATCAAGGCCATCGACGAGCGCGGCTGGCGCTGCGATCTGCTCGACCTGCACTGCTATTGGCCTGCAGGCTCCTTCGGTGACTTCTCCAACTACTATAACCAATACGGCGGCCGCCCCATCATCATCTCCGAGTGGACTTGGGGCGCCAGCTGGAACAACAACGGCATCTTCTCAGCCGCCCCCGACGGACGCGACAGCTACTCCATCAGAAACCAGCAGACGATGTACGATGGCACGAAACCCATTCTCGACAAGCTCAACGCCAGCAAATACGTCGAGCGCTACTCCATTTGGAACAGCGAGGCCAACTGCTCCAAGGTCTACCTCAACGGCGTCGTCTCCATCTTCGGCCAGTATTACGCCGAAAACACGGGCGGCCTGGGCTACAACGCTTCTCTCCAGAAGATTCCCAACAACCAGCCCCTGCAGAGCACTTCGATCACCGACCTCACCGCCGCGTTCAGCAATGCCACCGGCAACGTCACCGTGAGCTGGACCGACCCCAACTACGAGCGCATCGACTCCTTCATCGTTCAGGTGAAGCGCCCGGGCAGCAGCATCTTCGTGTCCGTCGGCGCCGTTTATCCTGAGGACCAGAACGCCCGTGACGGCTCCACCACAGCCACCTACACCTTCGTGGACAGCGACCCCGAGAGCGGCGGCAACGAATACTCCGTGGCAGCCCGCTACAACGGCAAGGCCTTCACTTCCAATACGGCCGTCGCCGCCGTCTCCAGCAACCGCGCTGTCGGCTCGCTGCGCTTCGGCGAACTGCAGGTGGCCGGCACCGACGCCCAGACGGCCACCTACGCCACGGCTTTCGAGAAGCGCAAGTCGCCCGTTGTGGTGCTCTCGGCTCCTTCGGTCAAGAACACTGTGGGCAAGATTCTCAACTTGCGCTCCAACAACAACACTTCCTTCGGCGCCTCCATGGAGCCGTTCGTCAAGAGCGACGGCACCGCCTATGATGTGAGCAAGGCCGAGTCGGCCGGCTATCTGGCCCTCCCGAAGGACTCCACCTGCTACGACCTGCCCAACGTTCTCATCGGCGGCGAACCGCTCACGCTGCAATGCGGCTCCGTACCTTCCGTTACCACTGAGACCAAGCACGTCACCTTCGAGAAGGCTTATCCCGAGGGCGTCATCCCTGTGGTCATTGCCTGCGCGATGCGCACCAACACCGTCTCCTACGGCATCATGCCCCGTGTGATCAACATCGACAACACGGGCTTCGACGTCTTCATCGAGCGTCAAAACTACTATGCATCGCAGTCGTTCTCGGGCGCCACGGTGACCTATTTCGCCATGCAGCCCGGCGAGGCCTCTCTCGGCGGCGGACTGCTGATTTCGGCGCAGCGCTTTGAGAACGCTCTGGCCATTGCCCGCACTTCGGGCAGACCCGTCGAGCTCACCACGCCGCTCATCAAGCCCATCCTTCTGCTGGGCGCCCAGAGCGTCAAGCACGACATCATGCGCGAGATTTTCTTCAACAAGACCACGACGGAGACCGTCGACGGCGTCACCCGCGTCAAGAGCTTCACGCCCAACGCCTACCTCGACCCCACAAACTCCACCTCGGGGACGGCCTACTCTCCCAGCGAGGATCTCGGCTTCATCGCCGTAGCCACCGACCCCAACGGCAGTCCTGAGGACGAGCCTACGGTGACGGCCGTCCGCAGCCTTGAGGGCAGTGGAGTTGCCAGTGAAAGCAGCTTCGACGCCTGGACCGAGGGCAATGTCATCCGCGCCAGCAAGAGCGACGTGCGCGTGTATGGCGCCACCGGCCTGCAGTTTATGATCGGTCAGCCCCTCGCCAAGGGTCTTTATATCGTCACCGACGGCATCAGCAGTAAGAAACTTAACATCCGATAAATCATGAGATGTTCTCTGACGACATGTCTTTTGGCGGCCAGCCTGTGGGCTGGCGCCGCCGTCACCAATGTCACCTCCAAGCTGACGAATCCCGACTTCGCGGCCCGTTATGCCGGATGGTTCAATCAGGCTGCCGCCAAAGGCGTCGCCGGAGGTTTCTTACATCAAACCAATGCCAACTACAGCGGCAAGAGCGGCGAGGTGTATATGGAGCGCTACGCGGCGCCCGGCAGCAAGATTCCCAACTGCAACATGTATCAGCACCTCAAGGGTCTTACGCCCGGCACCTATACGCTCGTCTGCAACGCCTTCTGCGGCGTCGGCTCCGCCGGCAGCTACACGCCGTCCACGGGCGGCTATCTCTACGCCCAGGATCAGGAGACCCCGATTACGGGCGAAGCGGGCGAGCACCGCGTGGTCTTCACCGTAGGCGATGACGGCCGTGCCACCATTGGCATCAAGTCGCAGAATGCGGCCTGCAACTGGATGGCCTTCGACCGCTTCCGCCTCTACTACAACACGGAAATCAACACGGACTCCCTCACGGCCCGTCAGCAGATTGTCGACGCCAAGCGCCAGCAGCGCCAGGCCGTTGAGTCGGCAGAGCGCTCCGCCGCCAAGGTGACCACTTATCCCTATGTGGCCTCCGGCATCACCATCGCCCTCCTGCGCGGCATCTACTCCCTCAACGGCACCACTGCCCGCGAATACGGCGTCTGCTGGAGCAAGGAGTCGAAGGAGCCCACCATCCTGGACGAGTGCTCTACGGAGTATTTCTCCAACAAGGGCTACCTCTTCCGCCTCGAAGGCCTCTCGCCCGCCACGGGCTATTGGGCCCGCCCGTATGTCATCACGACCGACGGCAAGGTGGCTTACGGCGAGGTGATGAAGTTCTACACCGAGCGTCGGGGCAACACCGGCTACACCTACGACTATCAGGCACAGGTGGAGAGCCCCGACCAGATTTCGTGGGACTACAACATCAACTCGGGCATGGCCGAAACGGTGTGGATGTACAACCAGCTCTCCTACCTCGGCGATTTCGGTCTGAGCGTGCACTATGTGCGCGGCGCCGGTGCGGGCGGCGGCACGGCCGACTGCTCCTACGGCGGCTGGATGCGCGTCTCCCAGACGACGTCCTACCAGCAGACCGGCACCATGCTGCATGAGACGAACCACGGCGTGGGCGTGGGCACGACGTCCCAGTGGTACAACAACCCCAACCTGCGCTCCAACACCTCCAGCGGCAAATGGCTCGGCCCGCGCGCCACGGAGATGATACGCCTCCTGGAGAACAACGACGCCGCCTTCATGCAGGGCGACGGCACCCACATGTGGGGCGGCACCACCTCCGGTTCTCTTACCTACGGCTACGGCATCAACGGCGCTCAGGAGGACTCCTACAACCCCTCCAACCAGCTGCTCTACTTCGGCAACATCCTCATCACGCACGCCATGCATCAGGACGGCCTGCTGGCCACCTGGTCGTCGGGCATCACGGCCTCCTACACCTTCATCCAGGACGACGACCGCATCTACTACCTCAAGGCCGAGGGCGAGCGTTTCGGCTTCAACGACCGCTATGTCGGCGTCAGCCACACGGGCGTGCAGAAGCTGGGCAACATCGAGGCCTCCCTCTCCGACATTGCCGACGATCCCTATTTCCAGTGGAAGGTGACCTTCGACCCCTCGCGCGCGATGTACGCGTTTAAGAATGTGGGCACCGGCACCTATCTCTACAACTCCTCCTCCACCACCCGCGTGCAAAACACCTCGCCCGCAGCCGACAACTATTTCATGCTGCTGCCTTCGCGCGAGAAACTGGTCTTCGGCGACTTCCAGACGCGGAGCTTCTGGATGGTGCGCGGCAACTGGTATGACTCTTATGCCGTCCGGGCCGCAGCCTCCACTGCCGGCGACCCGACACTCATCAGCGGCGCCACCTTCGACCCCGCCAACTCCGGCGGCGAGAATCAGCGCTTCCTCATCCTCACCAGAGACGAGGCAGCAGAGGCACAGACGGCTGCACGCGATGTCCGGATGGTGCGTTTGCATGAAGTCGTCGACGGCTGCAACGCCCTCCTGGACGTTCCCGTGACGGAAGGCGCCGCCGGCGCCGTCGCCCGCTTCGAGAGCACACTGGCCGCCATAGAGAACGCGATGCCTTCCTACGCCACAGCCTCTGAGGTGAACGGCGCCGTATCCACCCTGCTCTCCGCTGTGGCCGACTACCTGACGGACTGCCGTCCCGGCGACCCGTCTCATCCCGCCGACCTGAGCTTCGTGTGGGAGAACATGTCGCTCGCTTCTGGCCTCGACCATTGGACATCCACCGTGACGCCCGCCAGCGGCAGCGGTTGCTGGGAGTTCTTCGAGAAGACCTTCGACTTCTATCAGACCACCCAGAGCGACATGCCTTCTGGCAACTACCGCATCATCGGTCGCGCCTTCCAGCGCCCGGGCAGCAGCACCGACAGCTACAACGACTACATCACCTCCGGCGTCGACAAAGTCAATGCGCGACTTTACACCATCAGCTCCGGCCAGCGCAGCAACGCCGCTGTGGCCAACATCTGGCGCGACTGCACGAGCTCCAGTCTCGGTGCCGGCAGCATCAGCAAGAATGGCAAATACGTGCCCAACAACATGGCTTCCGGCGCAGCCTGGTTTGATGCCGGCTACTACACCGACTCGCTCTTCTGCACCACCGCAGGCAGGGCGCCCATGCGCCTGGGCTTCTCCGGCACTACGGGCACGAGCTACTGGTTCATGTTCCGTGGCGGCATGCGCGTGCTCTTCTACGGCGACTTTGCCGAGGAGGACATCACCGACACGCCCGAGACCGGGGACTGCCGCATCGGTTCGCTGCGCTACGGCCGCATAAGCCTCAGCGGCACGGAGCCGTCCGCAATCAGCTACGCTCAGTCCTTCGAGAAGCGCAAGACACCCCACGTGGTGCTTTCGGCGCCGGGTGTCAGCAACAAGACGGGCAAGTTCCTCAACCTGCGCTCCAACGGCAACACGTCCTTCAGCGCCTCCATGACGCCCTTCGTGAGCAGCGAAGGCACTCCGGAGACGCTCTCCAACAAAGAGTCCGCCTGCTATCTGGCCCTGCCGAAGGACTCCACAGCCTACAGTCTGCCCTCCGTCTCCGACGCCTCAGAGCGTCTGCTGCTTCAGTGCGGCAACGTCAGCGGTGTGGGTGCGGAGCGCGTGCACGTCAGCTTCTCTCAGCCCTACCCCGAGGGCGTCATCCCTGTGGTCATCGTGACTTCGGTGAGGTCGAATACCGTCGAATACGGCATGACGGCCCGAGTGGACAACATCACCAACAGCGGCTTCGACGTGCGCATCCTGCGCCAGCATTTCTATGAAGGAAAGTCCTTCACGGCCTCTCAGGTTTACTTCTTCGCCATGCAGCCCGGCGAGGCCTCCCTCGGCGGCGGTCTGCTGCTTTCGGCGCAGCGCTTTGAGGACGCCCTGCAGCCTTCGGTGCTCTCCGGCGAGCGCGTCGTGCTCTCCACCCCGCTGGCTTCTCCCTACATCCTCTTCGGCGCCCAGAGCTGCAACCACAGCGTACTGCGCGAGGTGATGATGGGCCGCACGGACGTGGAGAACGCTCCCGACGGACACATCTACGTCACTTCCTTCACGCCTTATGCCTATCTTGACGAGACGGCCGTCTCTTCCGGCGAGGCCTACTCTCCCAGCGAGGATCTCGGCTTCATCGCCGTAGCCACCGACCCCAACGGCAATCCCGAGGACGAACCCACGGTGACGGCCGTCCGCAGCCTGGAGGGCAGCGGCGTTGCCGGTGAAATCAGCTTCGACGCCTGGACCGAGGGCAACATCATCCGCTCGAGCAGGAGCGACGTGCGCGTCTTCACCGCAGGCGGCCAGCAGCTGGGCCTCAACGTGCCGCTGCCCAAGGGACTCTACATCGTCTCCGACGGCAGTTACAGCAAGAAACTCATCATTGAATAATACAGACATGAAACACATTCTCACAGCAGTCATCGCGCTGGTGAGCCTCACGGCTTCCGCCGCCGTCACCAACGTCACCTCCAAGCTGACCAATCCCGACTTCGCCGCGCGCTACGCAGGCTGGTTCAACCAGGCCGGCACGAAGGGCGTCACCGGCGGCTTCGTGCATCAGACCAACGATGCCTTCGCCGGCAAGCACGCCGAGGTCTATATGGAGAAGTGGGTGGCTCAGGGCAGCCGCATCCCCAACTGCACCATGTATCAGCACCTCAAGGGCCTCACGCCCGGCACCTACACCCTCGTCTGCAACGCCTTCTGCGGCGTGGGCTCCGGCGGCAGCTACACGGCCTCCACGGGCGGCTATCTCTTCGCCCAGGACCAGGAGGCCCCCGTCACGGGTGATCCGGGCGAGCACCGCGTGGTGTTCACCGTGGGCGATGACGGTCGCGCCACCGTCGGCATCAAGTCGCAGAATGCGGCCTGCAACTGGATGGCCTTCGACCACTTCCGCCTCTACTACAACACGGAGATCAACACGGACTCCCTCACGGCCCGCCAGCAGATTGTGGACGCCGAGCGTCTGCAGCGGCAGCAGGCCGAGGATGCGCAGCGCTCCACCATCAGGGTGACCACCTACCCCTATGTGGCCGCCGGCATCACCATTGCTCTGGTGCGCGCTTCCTACAGCACCACCTCCGGCACCCGCGAGCTCGGCGTCTGCTGGAGCAAGGAGTCGAAGGAGCCCACCATCCTCGATGAGTGCTCGACGGAGTATTTCTCCAACAAGGGCTACCTCTTCCGCCTCGAGGGCCTCTCCTCCGCCACGGGCTATTGGGCCCGCCCCTACGTCATCACCAATGATGGCAAAGTGGCCTACGGCGAGACGGTGCGCTTCTTCACCGAGCGCAAGGGCAACACCACCTACACTTACGACTATCAGGCCCAGGTGGAGAACCCCGACCAGATAGCGTGGGACTACAACATCAACTCCGGCATGGCCGAGACGGTGTGGATGTACAACCAGCTCTCCTACCTCAGCGGCTTTGCCCTGAGCGTGCACTATGTGCGTGGCTCCGGTGCTGGCGGCGGCACGGCCGACTGCTCTTACGGAGGCTGGATGCGCGTTTCGCAGACGACGTCCTATCAGCAGACCGGCACTATGCTGCATGAGACGAACCACGGCGTGGGCGTCGGCACCACCTCCGAGTGGAGCAACAATAGCAACCTGCGCTCCAACACCACCAACGGCAAGTGGCTCGGCCCGCGCGCCACGAAGATGGTGCGCCTCCTGGAGAACAACGACGGCGCCTATATGCAGGGCGACGGCACCCACATGTGGGCCGGCACCACCTCGGGCTCTCTCACCTACGGCTACGGCATCAACGGCGCCCACGAGGACTCCTACAGCCCCTCCAACCAGCTGCTCTACTTCGGCAACATCCTCATCACCCACGCCCTGCATCAGGACGGCCTACTGGCCACACGCTCTTCGGGCATCACGACCGCCTACACCTTCACGCACGACGATGACGAGATTTACTACCTCAAGGCCGAGAGCGACAAATACGGCTTCGACGACCGCTTCGTGGGCTGCGATGTCTACGTCAATGCCCGAGGCAAAAAGATTGTCACCTTCGGCAACAACCGGGTGGTCTTTGCCGACATCGCCGACGACCCCTACTATCAGTGGAAGCTGACCTTTGATCCCGCGCGCGCCATGTACGCGTTTAAGAATGTGGGCAGCGGCACCTATCTCCACAACGCCCAGGCCGTCACCAAGCTGCAAAACACAACGCCCTCCGTCGACAACTACTTCATGCTGCTGCCCGCCCGCACCGACACCAAGGTGGGTGACTTCAGCGCCACGAGCTACTGGATGGTGCGCGGCAACGCCTACGACTCCTACGGCATCATGCTGCCCGCTTCCGCTGCTGAGATCGGCAGCGTCTCCGGCGAGGTCTTCAATCCCAACAACGAGGGCGGCGAGGCCCAGCGCCTCTTCATCCTCAACTCCGCTCAGGCTGCAGCCGCCCAAACGGCGGCACGCGACCTGAAGATGACGCGCCTCAACGAGGTCATCGTCGGCTGCGAGGCGCTGCTCACGGTGCCCGTCCACGAGACTGCCGGCGCCCGCTCCGACCTGGAGACGTCGCTCTCCCTCGTGAAGGAGGCCAAGAGCACCTACACCACCCCCGACGAGGTGTCGGCTGCCGTCAGCGAGCTGCTCATCGCCGCCGCCGACTTCCTCACGGCCTGCCGTCCCTGCGACGAGACCCATCCCGCCGACCTGAGCTTCATGTGGCAGAACGCTTCACTCGCCTCCTCCACCGACCACTGGACCGCCACGGTGAAGCCCGCCAGCGGTAGCGGCGTCTGGGAGTATTTCCAGAAGACCTTCGACCTCTACCAGAACTCCGAGGGCCAGGTGCCGGCCGGCCACTACCGTCTTGTGGCACGCGCCTTCCAGCGTCCCGGCACTTATCAGAACGTCTATACGGACTACATCACCAACCACACTGACAACGTCAACGCCACCCTCTACACCAATGTCGGCGGCAACGTCCGTTCGGCACGCATGGCCAACCTCTGGCGCGATGCCACCTCGACGAGTCAGGGCACGGGCAGCGTGTCTGTCGGCGGCAAATATGTGCCCAATGACATGTCTTCGGCCAACGCCTGGTTCACCAAGGGCTACTATGTGGATTCGCTCTACTGCACCACGGAGACCCGCGCAGCGATGCGCATCGGCCTCAAGGGCACCACGGGCACGAGCTACTGGGTTTGCTTCAAGGGCGGCCTCCAGGTGCTCTTCTACGGCGACATCGACGAGCACGGCGTGGATGCTGTGGACGAGCTGCCCTCTTCGTCGGCACCCGGCTCTGAGGGCGACGGCAAGTTCCTCGACAAGGACGGCCGCCTCTTCATCCGCAAGAACGGCCTGCTCTACAACGCCGCAGGAGGACGATTAAATTAAAAATTAAAAATTAAAAATGACCCGTCGGAAATCCGGCGGGCCATTTTGCTTTTATCACTATACTAGTCATTTTGCATTCGAAGAAAGAGATCCGTTGAGGCTGCGGTACAATGAAGCCGAGCCATCAGGTACAATCAGGTGAGCAAGCAGGAACAGTGAGCCTACTCATCAGGGGTTGCACCGGGCGTGCGAACACTTTGCAGCGAACATGCGAACATCTTGCAGCGGGCGAGCGAACATTTTGCAGCGGGCGCTGCAAAACCTTCACGTTTCTCTCCCCCAAGTCCTCCTCCTGATAAAAAACTCGGGAAAGAATGCCTCAACCTCTCCAACGGCAAAGATACAACATTAACCCTGCGATTTGCAAGTTTTTGACCACCTTTTTTCATCTGCATTCAAAAATACGGCAAAGATAGTCTCAGGCATATCTTTCGCACGCCCTAATCGCTCCCTAAGCATACTCCAGGCAAGCCTTTGGCAAACCCAAAGTGCTTGCTAGGGTTTGCCTAGGGTATGCCAAAGGTTTGCCTAGGGCTTGCGAAAAGTGCAAAATGCACAAAAAAAAGCCGCCGGATTGCTCCGGCAGCCTTTTTCCTAAGTTTCAGGTTTCAAGATTCAGGTTTCAAGACCAACCCTTAACCATTAACCATTAACCTTTAACCATTATTTGACTTCCTCGAAGTCGGCGTCCTGGATGTTGTCACCCTGGGCTCCACCCTGCTGGCCGGCATCGGCACCGGGCTGAGGACCGGCCTGGGCACCTGCCTGCTGCTGAGCCTGATAGAGCTTGCCGGCAGCCGTCTGCAACTCGTTCATGGCGGCGTCGATGGCAGCGAGGTCCTGAGCCTTGTGGGCGTCCTTCATCTTGTTGAGGGCAGCCTCCACCTCAGACTTCACGTCGGCGGGGATCTTGTCGCCGGAATCCTTCAGCATGTTCTCCGTCTGGAAAATCATGGAGTCGGCCTGGTTGAGCTTGTCGATCTTCTCGCGCTCCTTCTTGTCGCTCTCGGCATTGGCCTCGGCCTCAGCCTTCATGCGCTCGATCTCCTCCTTGGAGAGGCCCGAAGAAGCGGTGATGGTGATGTGCTGCTCCTTGCCCGTAGCCTTATCCTTGGCGCTGACATTGAGGATGCCGTTGGCGTCGATGTCGAAGGTCACCTCAATCTGAGGCACACCGCGGCGTGCGGGAGCAATGCCGTCGAGGTTGAACTGGCCCACGCTCTTGTTCTGAGCAGCCATGGGGCGCTCGCCCTGCAGCACGTGGATGGTGACAGCCGTCTGGTTGTCGGCAGCGGTGGAGAACACCTCGGACTTCTTGCAGGGAATCGTGGTGTTGGCATCGATGAGCTTGGTCATCACGCCGCCCATCGTCTCGATACCCATCGAAAGAGGCGTGACGTCGAGCAGCACGATGTCGCTCTTGTCGCCCGTGAGGACGGCACCCTGGATGCTGGCGCCCACAGCCACCACCTCGTCGGGGTTGACGCCCTTAGAGGGCTCCTTGCCGAAGAAGTCAGCCACGAGCTTCTGCACAGCGGGGATACGGCTGCTGCCGCCCACGAGGATGACCTCGTCGATGTCGCTGTTGGTAAGGCCGGCGTCCTGCATAGCCTTCTGGCAAGGCACCTTGCAGGCCTGAATCAGGCTGTCGGCCAGACGCTCGAACTCAGCACGCGTGAGGGTCTTCACCAGGTGCTTGGGCACGCCGCCCACAGCGGTGATATAAGGCAGGTTGATCTCGGTGGAGGTGGTGCTCGAAAGCTCTATCTTAGCCTTCTCGGCAGCCTCCTTCAGACGCTGGAGCGCCATGGGGTCCTGCTTGAGGTCGATGCCCTCTTCGCTCTTGAAGCCGGCAGCCAGCCAGTCGATGATGACCTGGTCGAAGTCGTCACCGCCCAGATGCGTGTCACCGTTGGTGGAGAGCACCTCGAAGACGCCGCTGCCAAACTCCAGGATGGAGATATCGAAGGTGCCGCCGCCGAGGTCGAAGACTGCAATCTTCATGTCCTTGTTGGCCTTGTCCACACCGTAGGCCAGAGCGGCAGCAGTGGGCTCGTTGACGATACGCTGCACGTTGAGGCCTGCAATCTGACCGGCCTCCTTGGTGGCCTGACGCTGAGAGTCGGAGAAGTAGGCGGGCACGGTGATGACGGCGTCTGTGACCTCCTGGCCGAGATAGTCCTCGGCGGTCTTCTTCATCTTCTGCAGAATCATGGCGGAAATCTCCTGAGGCGTGTACTGGCGGCCGTCGATGTCGACACGGGGCGTGTTGTTGTCGCCCTTCACCACGGAATAAGGCACGCGGGCAATCTCCTTCTGCACCTGATCATAGGTCTCACCCATGAAACGCTTGATGGAGAAGATGGTCTTCTTGGGGTTGGTGATGGCCTGACGCTTGGCGGGATCGCCCACCTTACGCTCGCCGCCATCGACGAATGCTACGATAGAAGGCGTGGTGCGCTTGCCCTCGCTGTTGGCAATAACAACGGGCTCGCCGCCCTCAAATACGGAAACACAGCTGTTGGTGGTTCCGAGGTCAATTCCGATAATCTTGCTCATATTCTTTTTAGTTTAATAGTTTAAGCGTTTAATAGTTTAAAGA